>JAYWHD010000001.1:0-1927 GCA_043777895.1 Betaproteobacteria bacterium
AAAATACAGCAAAAAACGGCACGTCCTAGACTAAGCCAGCAGCAAAAACTACTCAAAGAAATCAATAAACGCCCACTTTTACAAGGCAGTTTACCTACAAGTAAAGCGATTATTTTAAAAAGACCACGTTTAATTGCTACTAAAAAGTACAAATATACTCAAGCCGATACTCTGTTACTAAAGCCTATTAAAGTAAAGTTAGTTGATTTTAAAAAACGTCAGGCAGATTCAAATCAAAAAATCCTACACCGCCTTGCTAAAAACAATAAACGGCGTGAACAAGGGTTTATAGTAGATACCGTTATTATGCCTTAATGTAATTTAAAGATTTTACACTTTTAAAGGTTTAGATTTTTTCTTTTTAATTTTTAATTTTTAATCGCGAAAATTTTCAAATCCTAAAGGTATCTCTTTAATATCTTGTTTTAATAAAGCCATAGCTGCTTGTAAGTCATCTCGCTTTGCACCTGTAATACGTACTGTGTCTCCTTGAATACTGGCCTGTACTTTAAGCTTACTATTTTTAATCGCCAAAGTAATTTTTTTAGCGTCTTCAGTTGGAATACCTTCTTTAATAGTGGCGACTTGCTTAACTTTATCACCGCCGATTCGTTCGGTATCCGCATATTTTAGATACCGTAAGTCTACGCCACGCTTGGTTAGTTTAGCCAATAATACTTCTTTCACTTGGGTCACTTGAAAGTCATTGTCAGCCAATAAAATGAGCGTTTCTTTAGCTTGTTCAACGGTAGCACTACTGCCTTTAAAGTCAAATCTAGTACCAATTTCTTTATTGGCTTGTTCAACCGCATTTTTTAGTTCAACTGTATCAGGTTTACAAACAACATCAAAACTAGGCATAAAAATCTCGCAAGTCAGTTAAAAATAGTAAAAATCAAAAAAATTATATCTATTAATATATATATATATTTATATGTATATATGTACTTACATATTTATGTTTATGTACTCATATTTAGCTTTAAAAATATTTAAGTATTAGTGAATTAAATATAAAAAGTCGCCTGACACCCTATAGATACCAGACGACTTTTTAACTGCTATTAACTGCTAAAGTGTACCAATAAATAACCAGTTTTAGTGATTACTTAATTTCAGCCGTTGCACCCGCTTCAATTAATTTTTTAGCTGCTGCATCAGCATCAACTTTAGAAACAGCTTCTTTAACAGCTTTAGGGGCACCATCTACTAAGTCTTTAGCTTCTTTTAAACCTAAGCCAGTTAATTCACGGACTGCTTTAATGACACCGACTTTATTAGCACCAATACCTGTCAAGATGACATCAAATTCAGTTTTCTCTTCAACAACTGCTGCACCAGTGGCAGCAGCAGGAGCAGACATTGCTGCCGCTGATACGCCAAATTTTTCTTCAATTGCTTTAACTAAATCATTTAAATCCATTACAGACATACTGTCTAAAGCTACTAAAAAATCGTCTTTGTTAAATGCCATGGTAATATTTCCTTAAATTAAATAAACTGTTTTAAACAGCAGGTGTTTCAATAGTGGTTGTTTCAGTAACAGATGTTTCAACGGCAACTGTTTCAGCAAAGACTGGTTCAATTGTCACTTGGGCAGCTACTTTTTGTTCAGAAATTGCACTCAATACACGTGCAAAACGTGAAATTGGTGATGCTAATAAACCGCATAATTGTGCTAGCAGTACTTCTTTACTTGGAATGCTAGCCAATTGTTGTACTGCATCTTTGTCTAGTAATTTACCATTATAAGTGCCTGCTTTAATGACTAATTTATCATTAGTTTTAGCAAAATCATTGATAACCTTTGCAGCAGCTACTGCATCTGCCGAAAAACTATAAATCAATGGCCCAACCATTTGATCGCTAGCTATCTCAAACAAACTGCCCGCTACTGCGCGGCGTGCTAAAGTATTTTTTAATACCC
>JAYWHD010000002.1:0-1921 GCA_043777895.1 Betaproteobacteria bacterium
TGATACGTTTATTTATATTAATATACCAAAGGGACAAGCATCGTATTAGGCACTGTTTGACGGCTGTAACTTTCGCTACGTTGTCTGTCAGGCAAAATAACGGCAGGGTGTTCAACTTCGTCATATTCAATTTGCTGAAGTAAATGATGAATACAATTTAAACGAGCCTTTTTTTTATCATCAGCATGCACAATCCACCAAGGTGCTTCAGCGATATGTGTTCTATCTAACATTACTTCTTTTGCACGGGTATAGTCTTCCCAACGCCTACGAGATTCTAAATCCATCGGACTCAATTTCCACTGTTTTAGTGGGTCATTCATACGGCTTAAAAAACGAACCGCTTGTTCTTCATCTGAAATAGAAAACCAATATTTAATCACTTGAATACCAGAACGTACCAGCATTTTTTCAAACTCAGGGACGCTACGAAAAAATTCTTCATACTGCTCATCAGAACAAAACCCCATCACACGCTCAACACCTGCACGGTTATACCAGCTGCGATCAAATAAAATAATTTCGCCAGCAGCTGGTAAGTGTGATACATAGCGTTGAAAATACCATTGCGTTTGCTCACGGTCATTAGGAGCTGGCAAAGCGGCCACACGGCATACACGTGGATTTAGCCGTTGTGTAATGCGTTTAATGACACCCCCTTTACCAGCAGCATCGCGTCCTTCAAACAATACAATAATTTTCTGCCCGGTTTTTACCACATAATCTTGCATTTTGACTAACTCACCTTGCATTCTGAATAACTCACGAAAATAAATATGCCTTCTGTGTTTAAACACGGCGAGTTGTTCCGAGTTTAAGGCTATAGAATTAGAATTAAAGTTGCCGTCTAAATTATCTTCTAAATTATTATTAATACACATACTGCGTTCGGTAATGTGTTCATCAAACTCTAACTCAAACTCTTCATCATAGCCGTCCATTAGTTCACTTAACTGTTGATAATGGCTGTGTTGCAATACTGCATCAACTGTAGATGGCTGTACAGTAGACGGCACTTCTTTTGAAAAAATCTGCTTTTTTGGCATTATTTATATACTAAATTAAGTTAATAATTAATGTAAACATTGTTTTAAACCTTCAATAATAGTTTTTTCAGGTAGTTTTTTACCGATAAAAACCATTTTACTGTTACGCTTTTCACCTTTTTCCCATAGCTTGCCTGCATCTGCCCCCATTAGCATATGTACGCCTTGAAACACCATACGGCGTTCCATACCGTGTAATGCCAATATACCTTTATAGCGCAACATATTTTCGCCGTACACTTGGGTAATAGCCCCCATAAAGTCTTCAAATTTTTTACCATCAACCAAACGTTCAGTCGTAAACACAAAACTACTCACTGTATCGTCATGGCTATGCACATCGCTGGTTAAAAATTCAGGCGAAATATCTAATACCGCATTTAAGTTAAAGCCGCGAATATCTAGTATATCTTTAATATCCACACTTCCAAAATGCACAATAGTTATAGGTGCACGGGGATTCATTTTGACTAAACGTTGTTTAAGTACATTAAACGCATCATCATCAACCAAATCACGCTTACTCATTAAAATACGGTCAGCAAACGCAACTTGTGCTTGTGCTTCTTCTTGTTCAGTCAATGTTTGCATACCATGTTTAGCATCAACAACGGTAATAATAGCATCTAATAAATAATGTTCAGCAACAAATTCGTCCATAAAAAATGTTTGTGCAACAGGCCCTGGATTAGCCATACCCGTTGTTTCAATAATTACGCGTTCAAAATTAATTGAACCTGCTTGACGTTTTTCGTACAATTCACGGAGTATTTTTGATAAATCACCACGGACAGTACAACAAATGCACCCGTTATTCATTTCTACTAATTGTTCACCTGCAAGATGAGTCAGTAAATCATTATCAATACTTTCTG
>JAYWHD010000003.1:0-5310 GCA_043777895.1 Betaproteobacteria bacterium
CTGTAGCTGCACAATGTTTTTAGTCCTAGCACGGTATTTAACTTCAATAATCGCTAAACTGCTGCCGTTGTCTAACATTAAATCTACTTCAACCCACTGTCCGTTAATTTTTCGCCGAATATGACTGGTAATGCCATCATATTTAACCCCGCCTACCGTTAATGAATCAGCCAAGGTGTTAAAGAAAAATTCTTCTGCAACCAAACCTTGGCTGGTGCTAATCCCGTCTAACATCTCCAACATACTGGCTAACTTTTTATCAGTTTTAGCCATTTGTGCATCAGTCTTAGCCATTTGTGCATCAGTTCTAGCCTGTGCAGCACGGATTTCGGCAAAATCTATATCAGCTTTAGCCTGTGCAGCTTGCATCTTTTCAAAACCCGCATCAGTCTTAGCCATTTGTACATCAGTTTTAGCCTGTGCTACCGCAAGGCTGGCGACTAAATCTTTTAATTCTTGGTCGGTCATAATAGTTTCCTACGTTAATTATTAAAAATATATAATATTTTTTAGCATCAAAAATAATAACAGTCTTTTAGAAACCATTTAAGTTTGTATTTAAAGTAACTTTTAAAGTATTTATTTAATAGCATCACATTGACGCAGCGTACCAGCAGTTTTTATTAATGCTTGTTGATACTCAATATCTAATTTATTAAAACGATACCGCAAGCGTTGTTTATTATTGTCTAGTGCCCGAATATCAATTTTTTGTAAACCACGTACAATCAATGATTGTTTAAAAGCAATTGCAGCTTCGCGAGTATTTACAACACTTAAAGAAATCTCGTTACTAGGCAATATGTTATAGTCCTTAATTTTTAAGTCCTTTAACTGTTTAGCAGTATCATTGAGTTGGCTACTATTAATAAAAGGGCCTAAAAATACCATGAATATTGCGGGTGCTTTAGCTAATTCAGACGAAAAATCACTCCACATTGGGTTAGAGAGTGTAGCTTTAGCACGCTTTAAATCAGTATCACTGGAAAATTCCCATAGATAGCAGTTATTTACTTGTATTGTAGATATTTGATTATTATGATTATCATTTTTTGTTTGTATAGGTAATATGATTTTATCAATAGATACTTCGTTCAGAATAGGCGAATCATTACCCTCTTCTAAAGATGCACCTTGACGTGTTAAAAATAAAAAAAATATTGTATTTAATATTAATAATATAATTAATAATTTAAAATAAAATAATATACTATATTTTTTTGAATATTTATAGTGTATAGATTCATTTTCATAGTTTATACTATGATCAGTTGTTTTAGATTTAGGGTAATTCATATTAATATTTTGTATATTATATTATTATATTTTTGTATTGTTATATTGTTGTATTGTTATTTTTCAAATATCATTAAATTTAATTTAATTTAATTTAAAACTCATATACTATTATGATATTAATAGTAGTATATATTTAAATAAGTGCATAAGCTGCTAAACCTTTTAATACAGGCACTTGTAAAACCGTTGCGTATGAAAAAAAATCTTGAATATACGGTATTGCACCCCCTGATAAATACAACTGCGGTGTTCCATAAAGCTGTGTTGTTTTTGCCATTAATACTTGTATAGCCCCTACTTGTGCGGCAATTGCACCTTCAAGCAAAGCCATATCAGTGGTATTAGGAATCGTGCTATTAAATAACTGCTTAAAGGATTCTTTTTCTACTAATTGACTGATATTAGGCAATTGAGCTGTACTATACGCCAGTGATTCTAAACTATTTTTTAACCCTGCAATGATAATACCCCCTGCAAAATAGGCTTGATTATTATTCCAATATAATATATCTATAGTTGTAGCTGTGCCTAAAGTCGCTAAAATACAAGGTACATTATATATTGGTTGTTGCATATTTAATAAACCATACATTGCTAACCAACGGTCTGCCCCCAGTGTATGTGGCGTTGCATAATTATTGTGTAAACTCTGTAATTTTGTTTGACCCGTTAACCAAGTAATAGTATTAATACTACACAAACAAGGAATATAATTTAATAAAGATTTTTCAATACGGTTAGCAATGCTTATACCTGCAACACATACCCCAATAACACGATCAATTTTATTAAGTAGTAATATTTTACTAGCAAAAAAATCGTTCCATATATGAATGTCTTCTTGATTTATATGAGTAGTCATTGCACCTAAATACTCAAAATAACCTTTTTTATTTGATATATTATTTAATATATAATTTTTTAGTATATTATTATTTGATGCATTATTATTATTAATATTTTTATTATTATTAATATTATTTTTGTTAATATTATTGTTGTTAATAATACCTATTTTAATACGGGTATTACCCACATCAATCAACAATATACTACTCATAATAAAAGTGAATTAACTGTAGAGGTATTAAAAGATACTTCCCCGCTGTGTAACCAGCGTAAGCCTTGCATAGTATATATACCCAAACAACCTTGGGTATTAATACCTTGAGCAATGCCTACGATAGGCATATTAGTGCTTGATATAATCGGGTGTAAAGTGACTTCTTGACCCGCTAGTATATCAAAAGAGGCAAATTCACAATACTGCCCAGACTCTGTTCGTTGCCAAGCAATATTCATTGCGTTTAATAATGCAGTGCAGACTGATTCTGAATCGGGCAAAGGATAAATATTATCGGCTACACAAGCTATATTACGATTGAGTATGTCAGGTGCCGCATACCAATTTAAACCTAGACCCATTACAACTGCAGTTTTTTCTGATTGATATGGCGGTGTGTCTAAACTTTTAGTTTCAATTAATATACCGCCAATTTTTTCAAACCTCTTTGAACACCCAGTCCTTAATACCAAATCATTCGGCCATTTTAAGGCGATATCTAACCCTAAACCTTGCAAATACTGTGCTACTGCAACGCCTACTTGTAGCGACAATACAGTTAAATGTGATAAAGGTAAAGCGGTACACAATCCAACACTTGCCGTAAAGGCTGTATTTTTATGAATACCCACATTATCAATACCCGTATTTTTATTGTCTGAAATCCACTTACGGCCTAAACGCCCACGGCCATTGGTTTGTTGCAAAGCTAAATAGGCGATAGCTGGTTTGGGGTGTAGCGGTAAACGGTGTGATTGTGTTAATAATAGACTATTGGTTGAATCAGTTTTTGCTATAACCTGAACCATTAATTGTGTATCAACACTTAGTTTTTGTGATAAATCAGCCAATCGTAACGTATCAGACGCTTGAATATCAAACATATATGTATATTTATAGTGTGTTGCTGTACCATTGCCGAATAGCTGCTTTAACTGCTGAGGCTTGATTAGGGTGCAGTGAGAAAGTACGTAAACCTAAATCTAATAGAATTGAGGTATAACGTATATCACCTGCCATTTCTCCGCAGACAGAAACAGATTTTTTAGCGGTGTTACACGCATCAAATACATACCGCAATAACTGAATAATCGCTGGGTGAACAGGGTTATATAAGTGCGATACCGCTGCATCATTACGGTCTATAGCCAAAGTATATTGGATTAAGTCATTAGTGCCTACACTACAAAAATCAATATAAGGTAAAAAATAGTCAATTGCGATAGCGGCTGCGGGAATTTCAATCATAATGCCTAACTCTACTATGCCGTAAGCAATATTTTCCGTACATAATTGTTGTTCAGCTTCTAATAAATAGCTACGGCAACGCTGTAGCTCATTTAAACTAGCAATCATAGGCAGTAATATTTTAAGTGTGCCTGGCATTGTATTGTGTGCGGATCGTAGTAAAGCCCGCAATTGTGTCAAAAATAATTCAGGATTTGCTAAACAATAACGAATAGCCCGCAATCCTAAAGCAGGGTTAGGGCTGTTGTTAGACAATTGCATCGTATTCAGTAACTTATCTGCACCCACATCAAGCGTACGTATTATGGCGGATTTACCCTTTAAAGCGTAGATAACTTGCGTGTAAGCAGCGGTTTGCTCTGCTTCGCTGGGTAAATGGTCTCGCCCCATAAATAAAAATTCAGTTCTAAATAAACCGACACCCTCTAATTGAGCCGCTAATACTGCCGTAATATCACTCGGCTGTTCAATATTACCTAAAACAGTAATCGTTTTTCCGCATTGAGTGATAGCTGCTTGCGGTGCGTCCTTATTAGCAGTCAGCTGTGATTCAGTCCAAATGTGGTGTGCTGCACGTAATACAGATAACTGCACTGTGTCAGGGTTAATCCACAACTCACCCGTATGGCCGTTTAAAGCTAATAAATCACCAGTTTTAATCAGCTTTAAGCCACCACTAACACCCAGCACTGCAGGAATAGAATGACTTCTAGCCATAATCGCCGTATGACTAGAATAGCCACCTAATTCCGTGACTAAACCTGCTAACCTATGCGGCTGCCATTGTGCAAAATAAGCAGGTGGTAAGTCTTGTGCAACTAAAATAATCGGCGTATCTGTTACAGGCAGGCTTAAAGTATAGTTCCAAGTACTGCGTTGTGGGGTCAATAAATGGCTAAGTAAGCGTTGTCCCAGTTGCCGAATGTCTAAAGCACGTTCTTTAAAGTAATCATCTAACAGCTTTTCAAACTCTGCGGCTAAATATTGTATTTGCTGGCTTAAAGCCCAAGCTGCATTAACTTTTTTTTGTGCTATGTATTCTAATGTGGAATCATATAAAGCGGGGTCATCTAACATCAACGATTGAACTTCTAATAAGGTATAAACTTCTTCATGGGCTAAGCCTTGTATAACTAAGTTTTTTAAAGGTTCTGATAATAGATTTAACTCATGGCGAACCGATTTAAATGCACCTATTAATAAAGTTTGCTCATGCTTAATTTGTGAAGATTCAACACAATAGTAAACGGCGGTAGGTAGATAGGGGTTTAAAACTTGTGCAGTGGCAATCGCCCAGCCACTGCTGGCGGCAATACCAGTAATATTTAAAATTTTACTAATATTTTGATGCACAGTAACTCAAGAACCTTCACCAAAATAACTATTAACTAAATCACATAAAGCAAGCAAGGCAGTATCTGCTTGTTCGCCAATGGTTTCAATAGTGACGGGCGTATTAATACCTGCTGCTAACATCATCACCCCCATAATTGATTTACCATTGACACGTTTCCCCCGTGCTGAAACCCATACCTCGCAAGGAAACCCCGCAGCTGTTTGAGTAAATTTTGCACTAGCACGGGCATGTAGCCCTAATTTATTAATAATAGTAAGTGATTGTTGTGGCATAAGAAGATTATTTAATAAGTATTTGATAAATATTTAATCAGTATTTAATCAGTATTTAATCCGTATTTAAT
>JAYWHD010000004.1:0-5247 GCA_043777895.1 Betaproteobacteria bacterium
AATTGTCTTCAGCTAGTTTTAAAACAGTTTAAACAGTGCCGTTCACCATTAAAAAATCCATCGCCTTGGTATATATTATTAGAGGTCAGTGAAAATCGCCCCGAAGAATCGCATAAACAATATGTATATGATACGTTATGCGGTATATTAAAAATAGCCTTAGATACTGATTTAATACTGGATGCCGTTGTATCGGATAACGAACAACAATTTAAGCATTTGTGGGCATTGCGTGAATATATCTCTGCTGCTCAAACCTTAGAAGGGGCGAATATTAAACATGATATTGCTGTGCCTATGTCTAAAATACCGACTTTTATTGAGAGAACTGAACACGCAATACGGGCGAGTTTCCCTGATACTCACTTGATTACTTTTGGGCATTTAGGCGATGGTAATTTACACTATAACGTATATCACAGCAAAAATAGCAGCGATGATTGTATCCCTCATCAAGCAAGTATTAACCGTATTGTTCACGATGTTGTTGATTCATTAAATGGCTCTATTTCAGCCGAACACGGTTTAGGTGTTTTACGGCGTGATGAAGCAGCACGCTATAAATCACCCGTAGAATTGGCTTTAATGTTAAGTATTAAACAGGCTTTAGACCCGCATAACCGTATGAACCCTGACAAAGTATTGCTTAAAAAATATTGAAGAATATATAAAAATAAATATATATATAAATATATAAACATATAAAAAATACCACCAAACATTTAAAGGTTTATGCTGTGCTACTTTCTTCATCAGCTATTTCAATCAACTGGGCATTGCGGCACACCCCCGAATAACTACAGTATTGACACGCATCAATATGAGGCCGTGTACTTGCTTTGCCTTTTGAAAGCGTATGCCACTCCGTACGTAATGTATTTGAAAGCAGCTCCATTTGTAGCGGTAAATCGTCTACTGCGAAAATGTCTTTACTATTAGAAAGCCCATCATGTAATCGCCAATAAGCCGCTTGTTCAATGTCTTTGCCGTTAAGTGTTAATAGTATTGAATATAAAGTCAGTTGTGCATCTAATAAAGCGTGTTTAGCTTTTTCTTTCAATGCAGCTTGAGCAGAAGTTTTGTAATCAAACACTGTATAGACATCAGCTTGATTAAGTTGATTGTTTTGTTGTATTTCCAAACGGTCTATTTTTCCGTGTATACGCACGTTAGGAATTAAATGATGGCTGTCTACTGGCAGTTCAGTCGCAGCAATTTGCCAGTTATTCTTTAACTGTGATTGATGTGCAGCGACATACGTAGTAATTGTACGTTCACAATCGGCTATTAAAGCGGCATAACGCCCAGACAAATAGGCTTTATCTTGTAGCAAACTTTGCATAGCTTGACGAATTGTATGTATTAAGCTGTCTTCACTACTCGTATCTAAAAGAGTATTATGTTCTAAATGACGGTGTACTGTGTGTAAAACTGAATGCAATAAGTTGCCCCGCTCTAAATGGCTAGGCCAAATATCAGGTTGATTTAAAGGCTTAATATTAAACACAGTTTCCAAAGCAAAATGATAAGAACACTGCATCAACTTGCTTAAATGACTGACGCTGACATCTTTCGGCACACTATTAATATTTAAATATGATTGATGTGATTTTTCAGGATACTGCATTTTTGATTGAAACAATGTAATATTATTATTGACTAAAGCTGTTTGCAAAGCCGATGGTTTTATCTGTATTGAAGCACTATTTAACCAAGGACTCATTCTACTTGGGTTGCCTGATTCGCTGGGCGTAAATGACGCATAGACTTGCGATTGCGGATTCATATTTAACAACAAATGCAGCCAAACTGCTCGCTCGGCTATAGGCAATGGAATATTTAACTCACGGCGAACGCTGGCCAACAAAGGGCTAGGGTTATTAGGTGTAGCAGGAAAATGGGCATCATTACAAGCCATCATTAATACATGCTGACACTGACTCCAAGCCACTTCGTAAAATGGCATAAAAATAACCCGTGCTGTATCTGGTGAGTCATAACGGTGTGTACTAACTGAAAAACGTTCTGTTTCAAAACTGTGGTCTAACACACTCATAAACGTAGCTAAAGTCACTGTAGGCGAATGGTTATCTTCAGATAATTGTGGCGAAATCGCTAAAAGCTGTAGTTGTTGCCATACTTTTATGCCCGCACTGTCTTGTTGCAAAGTGGGTGCTAGTAATGCTAAATAAGCCATTAATTGTTGTGCATGCGTTGCTACCGTTGCCCGTTTCAATGACTGTATTTGTCCTGTTTGCCATGCCCCTAAACATTGAGCAACTGCCAGCTGTACTTCTATAGAGTCTGATATATCATTTGCTTTATTTTTAGTATCATTATTAGTATGATTAATATTAATATTATGATTATTATTAATATCGTTATCTTTAATATCGTTTTTAATATTATCTTTATTATTGTTTTTAATATTATCTTTATTATTGTTAGTATCTGTATTATCTGTATTATTATATACTTGTTTAGTATCAGCGACTAATTGAAAAGCATGGTTTAATAGGCGTTGTATTAATAGTTTTCCATCAGGAATAATGCGTTGTTTATACCAAACGTATTGTAAATAAACTAAAGTTTGAACTGCCCCTGCTTGATGCGATTGAACCATAGGCAACGCCAACCACGCTAATAATACTTCAAAGTCATTACTTAACCAGCTGCTTAATACACCACGTACGGTACTAGCAGCAACCGTGGTAGACAATGCCCAACCGACACGGTCTTCTACAGGAATCATATTTCTAGCTAATAAAGCAGCACAACGCCGCCCTAATACCCGGTCATGTGCGACAACTGCAATATGTTTAGCCCCTGACTTAAGCCAAGATTGAATCTGTTGAGCAGCACACTGTGCTTCATCTTCAAAGTCAGTACAACTATAAGTCTGTACTTGAGCGGCTTGTCGCGTTGTATTGATACTTAAATCGGGCAATATAATACTTAATACAGTATTTTTTTTAGTATAGTTATTATTACTTATGTCATTATCTATGTCATTATCTATACTATAACATATATTATCTTTAATAATATATATACTATCGTTATCGTTATCGTTATCGTTATCGTTATCGTTATTGTTATTGTTATTGTTATTGTTATTTTTATCGTTATTTTTATGGTTATCTATATTATCATTTGTATTATCTATACTATCTATACATAACTGTGATAAAAAAACTTGCATCATTAAACCAGGGTGTGCTGCAGGGATAATGAGCTTTAAACCTTGTGTTATAAATGTCTGTTCAAGTATATGATGTAAATGTCTACGCCAATGTAGCTGACGACCTGTAGCGGTTTCAATTTGGGTTAAATACTGCTGACAAACCGATAACCACTGTACTTCACGCGATAAAAATGTTGTTTCTAGCAATTGATTTTGGGCTGTTTGCCCAGCATTGAGTAAGCTATTTGACAACAAAGCCCGCGTATCAATCTCTTGAATCAGTGTAAGTATTTGCATTGCCAACTTATAACGAACGGTATCACTACGAATACTGTCTACATTAAGTTGTTTTAAAGCATCACATAGCAATAAAGCCGCCTCTTGTTTAGAAATGGTGGGTAATAATTGATTAGATACGCCATTTAAAGACTCTAAGCATTGACTTAAAGTCAATACTTGTGGCATTAATAGCACTTTATTAGGAATCAATTGATTTGTCTGCGATTTAAACCAAACCATACACCTTTGTTTTAGCCACTGTGCTTGCCAAGGGTGTTCAACAATGACTAGCGGGGGGCAACTGCCTATCGTTGAATGACATAAAGTCTTAAACATCGCATCTATATTTATCACTGGATTATGGTTAATTTGATTATTAACCATAATATTTTTAGTACTTTCATCGCTGGTTTTTAACGTTTGATTAAGCATAAAATTACAAATCAAATTAATATTGGCTTGTTTAAGTATTGGGAAAGATGTTTGCCAATCAGCCAATGTTAAAAAACTGGTTTGAGTAGCGGATACATAATTAATAGTGGGTGGGTTCAAAGAAGTCATACTGA
Organism: Betaproteobacteria bacterium; assembly: GCA_043777895.1. Taxonomy (GTDB): domain Bacteria; phylum Pseudomonadota; class Gammaproteobacteria; order Burkholderiales; family Burkholderiaceae_C; genus JBDLSY01. The sequence goes on from JAYWHD010000004.1 coordinate 4,030, forward strand.
ATATTTTATATGTTTATAATATTTATTTTATGGATTTCATATGAATCAACTTAATTTACACACGGCTAATGTAGCGTTTTTTGAACACTTACGAGCAACTGATGTAGAGACTGTAGGCGGTAAGAACTCATCATTGGGTGAGTTAATTTCGCAACTATCACAAGCAGGGGTACGTGTTCCTGGTGGATTTGCAACCACCGCGACAGCATTTAGAACTTTTTTAAGCGTAAACCATTTAACGGATAAAATCAACCAAACATTAGCGGTATTAAATCCAGATGATACACAAGCGTTGGCTAAAGTAGGGGCAACTATTCGTCAATGGATTCTTGATTCGCCTTTACAAACTGATTTAGAAAGAGATATTAAAGCGGCATTTATACAAATGGCGGCAGGACAAGATATTAGCGTGGCTGTACGTTCATCGGCAACCGCCGAAGATTTACCCGATGCTAGTTTTGCGGGGCAACAAGAAAGCTATTTAAATGTAGTTGGAATTGATGAAGTATTAAACCGTATCAAACATGTATTTGCTAGTTTATACAATGACCGTGCAATTGCTTACCGTGTACATAAAGGCTTTGCCCACGCTGATGTGGCTTTGTCTGTGGGTATACAACGTATGGTACGCAGTGATAGTGGTTCAGCAGGCGTAATGTTTACTATTGATACAGAAAGTGGCTTGGATTCTGTGGTATTTATCACCAGCAGTTATGGTTTAGGTGAAACTGTCGTACAAGGTGCTGTTAATCCAGATGAGTTTTATGTGCATAAACCTATGTTAGCCGCAGGAAAAAATGCTATTATTCGACGCAATATTGGTAGCAAATTAATTCAAATGGTATTTACACCCGACAATCAAGTCGCAGAAAAAGGGCGTATTAAAACGGTTGATGTGCCGATACAATTGCGTAATCGTTATAGTTTAACAGATAGCGAAGTCACCGAATTAGCACAGTATGCCGTAACGATTGAACAACACTATGGCCGTGCAATGGATATTGAGTGGGGTAAAGATGGTATGGATGGCAAAATTTATATTTTGCAAGCCCGTCCAGAGACAGTACAAAGCCAGAGAGTAGGCAATACTACGGTTGAGCGTTACAGCTTAAAAAATAAAACAGACGCAATACCCACATTAATTACAGGGCGAGCAATCGGGCAAAAAATTGGATCTGGGCGGGTTAGAATTATTTCAAGTCCTGATGAAATGCACTG
>JAYWHD010000005.1:0-14737 GCA_043777895.1 Betaproteobacteria bacterium
CATTGCTCACCGTAACAGTCAATGTATAGTATTGACCTGTAGACCCTGCCGCAAATACGCTGGGTTCAGCGACTTTACTGGTGAGGACAACCTTAGGGGGCGTTAAAGTGAGCATCGCTGAAGTTACTTCGGTACACACTAAATTAGCACAACCTACTCTTACAAAATACTGTTTGCCATTTAAACCCGCAACATTACTAATATTCAATGTAGCCGTGTTTACGCCCGAAAATACACCCGTATTACTTAATGCTACACCACCCGCAGCAGGATTTCTGTCAAACCATTGATAAGTCAAACCTGTAGTTGTTGCTGTTGCTACACTATAATTGGGCAACCCAGCCGTATATGTACTGGTAGTCTTTATGTTAGCAGTTACTGTAAAACTGGTGCTTGCACCAGAAGCTACTGTTTGATTGGTAGGCGGCGTAACAATAATAATGTCATGAGCCACAGTTTCGTTACCCGTTACACCATTGTAGCCGCCTGCACCACCAGCCACCTGACCACCGGTATTAAAGCCTGTACCATCTAACCTACCATCATTGTTAGCATCTATACCACCTGATTCTTTGGCATCATTACAACCATCACCATCAGAGTCAAGGTCAAAAGAATCAGCAATACCATCAGTATCCGTATCAGTACTACAAAAGTTAGGGCTTAAAAATGCAGCATCAAATGCCCCAAAGTTATCCATACCACCGACTAAAGTGTAAGTTTGCCCAGCTATTAAATCTACAAAACCACTAACCTCACGCCATTCTACTGGGGTAGAAACAGTAAAATTGAGTGTATTTGTAGAACCTTTAGTATTAGCTAGAGTCGGAACTACGTTAGTACCCGTCAAAACCCACATTTGGGCAGTCCAACTTTTATACAAAGAAGACCCAAATCCCCAAGTAGAATAACGCCCACCAAAACGGTATTGTCCTGTTTGTGGAGCAACAAAAGTTTGTCCAAAATTAGCAGCACCATCTATATCTATATACTGTAGACTGCCGTCATAGCCGATACTAGGTTTATCAAGACTAGGATCTAGGATTGGAGATGTTCCTGCTGCGGCTTTTACAATATTAAACCCACCTGAACCAATAATATTCCAAAGACCTAAAGATTGACCTACAGGCTTAATATTGAAGCCTACCTTGCTTTGGATAGGGTCTTCAAAAGACGCATTAATAAAAAAATTATTGATTTTACACTCTTCACCATCTAATATACCATCATTGTCATCATCAATATCAACAGAGTTAATTACGCTATCACAGTCAAAATCTTGACTGTTGGCCGTGCCTTGATTACCACATATCTGTGCCTGAACACTGTAAGTATTTGCTGCTATTAACAACGTACACACTAAAATATACTTAAGCAACAAAAAGAAAAGGTTTTGACTGATGACGCTACGCATTGACTTAATAGCCGTGTGTAAGCAATAAAATGGTGCGGAAAACAGGTGATTCATGGAAACCTTACTTTTAAAGGTGTAGCAGTAACTGATTAAACGGGTATTACAAACTAGGTGAACAGCTCTATTTAGACTAAAATTAGCATAAAACTATGTGATTCTACACGTTAAATTTTACCTAAATATCAACAATGTAATTAATAGTAATTTTTTAACAAATAATTAACTATTGATTTTTTGATTTTTTGATTTTTTGATTTTTTTAAGAAAATAAAATAATTAAACGCCTAACGTGACCTAACTTTTACTTTTAAGTGTGTATTGTCGCCTTACTATGTTGTCATCGTATTATTTACTTTACTATTTACTTTACTATTTACTTATTATTAATATTTACTTTTAATAAAAATGCACTTTACATATTTAATATATGAATACTTATAAATATATGCACTCACAACAATTATCTGTTGCCCCGATGATGGACTGGACTGACCGACATTGTCGCTTTTTTCACCGTTTAATTGCCCCACAAGCCTTGCTTTATACTGAAATGGTCACAACAGGGGCTATTATTTATGGTGATTCAGCACGTCATTTAGACTATAGCAACGAAGAACACCCGATTGCTTTACAACTGGGCGGTAGCGAACCCGCTGCTTTAGCGGCTAGTATAAAATTAGCAGCAACGTGGGGATATGATGAAGTCAATATTAACTGCGGTTGCCCCAGTGAACGGGTACAACGCGGGGCATTTGGGGCCTGCTTGATGGCAGAACCACTATTGGTACGTGATTGTATTTATGCTATGCGTGATGCAGTTCCAAATATTCCAGTAACAATTAAGCATCGTATTGGTATTAACCGCGAAGAGTCCTATAGTTTTGTGCGCGATTTTATTGGCACTGTAGCAGAATCAGGCTGTAACACGTTTATTGTTCATGCCCGTAATGCTTGGCTTAAAGGTTTAAGCCCTAAAGAAAATCGCGATATTCCACCTTTGCGTTATGATATCGTCAGACAACTAAAAATAGATTTTCCGCATTTAAATTTAATTTTAAATGGTGGTTTAACCGATATTACACAGTCTATCAACGCTGCACAAGGTTTAGATGGCATTATGTTGGGACGTATGGCATATCACCAACCATGGTTATTGCGGGCATTTCACAATGCTATTTTTAATACCACGTTGCCGCTTGACTATTCTGCTATGCAAACAGTGTGGCAAACAGTGTTACAGTATACCGTTACTCATAGGCATTTAAATGTTCCTGCCCATACGGTTTTACGGCATACTTTAGGCTTATGCCATAGTATGAATGGTGCAAGGCAATGGCGTACAACATTGAGTAACCCACGTACTTTAGCGGCTATGAGTGATAGCGAACTCCTTAATTTACCGCTGCCTAATCCATAATAAAATGAAGTTAATGAGATTATGTAGTTATAAATATATAGTTTGTAAATTAAGTAATTACTAAACTATTTAATATACTTTGCGGGCTGCTCATCACACGAACTGCCCCCCAAGTGTGTGGCAAATCATATGGGCTATGATAGCCATAATCAACTGCAATCGGCACACAACCTGCTGCTAAAGCAGCCTCAATATCACGGCGGTCATCGCCGACATACCAACAATACTTAGAATCAATACCTATATCATCACAGGCTTTTAATACAGGTGCAGGGTGTGGTTTGGCGTAAGCCGTAGTATCACCACATACGACAGTAGCGGGCGATAGACCAATTTCAGTTAAAAGTGTTTGTACAATCGGCAAGGTTAAACTGGTTGATTTATTAGTCACAATACCCCACGCGATTTTTTGTTGGTTCAATGTCTGTAGCAGTACTTTAATTCCATCAAATAAACAGGTATATTGCGTTAAGTGAGTGCGATAATTTGCTAAAAACAATTGTTGCATCGCTTCAAACTCTGCATCTTCAGGCTTCAAATGAAGAGCGGTATACAACAAACCTTTTGCACCACTGGAACAGGCATTACGCAACCGTTCATTAGGTAAACGGGGCAAGCCTTTAAAGTCTAATAAACGCTGGGTAGCCTCTACTAAATCGGGGGCTGTATCAGCTAAAGTGCCATCAAAATCAAATAATATGGCGTGTGGTCTTGCTAAAAGAGTAGTATTCATAGAATAAAAAGTCAGTTTAAAAATATAATTTTTCGTATAAATAAAATTTTGAATAAAAGTTTAATATTAATATCAAATATTTAATATCAAATAATGCTTATTGACACAGTGTTTCAGCCACGCCGTGTGTACCTAAACCGTCAAACGCAAATATAGCCCCTGCCAAAACTTGGTCAACAATATCACCAGCAGGACGAATTGACGCAACGTATAAAGTATTTAAGTGTGACCCGCCCCACGTACAAATAGTCGGTTTCTTTACAGGCACACGTAGCGAATAGTCTAACTTACCCTCGGGCGTAAAGCGGTGAATCATACCTGCATCTGTGGCACACACCCAATAACACCCATCAACATCTATTGTTGCCCCGTCTGGGCGACCCGCATAATATGCAAAATTAAGCCATTCACGGCGGTTATAAGGCATTCCCGTGTTAGTGTCATAGTCGAATTGCCATACACGCTGTTGTGTAGAGTGGCTATCACTTAAATAAAATAAACACCCATCAGGGCTAAATGCCATACCATTGGGCGTAGTAAACGGTTGCGGCAAATGCACAGGGCTTAGTAATGTTTTAAAGGGTAAATAGCTTGGACTATATTGATAAATACTGGGGTTACCTAGCCCTACTGTTTGATTAGACACCATAGTGCTGGCTAAAAACCGTCCTTGGCGGTCGCAACGCCCATCATTAAAACGCATTGATTGAGCGGTATGAGCGGCAGTAGCCACACAGTCTATATTTATATTATGTATATTTAATTTATCTGTTTTATTTTTTAAATGATAATCATAATTCTCATTTTGATTATTTTGATTATTTTGATTGTCATTTAAAAAATTAATGTGTATTAAACCTGTTTCAGCACCAGCGATTAAGCCACCCTCACTATGTAAAGCAATGCACCCTAACATCTCAGGGGTATTCCACAAACAATGCTGGGCTGAATCAAAACTATAGCGGTGTAAAATTTTAGCGGTAATATCTACCCAATAAATAGCCTGTTGTTTAGCGTGCCAAATCAAGCTTTCACCGACTTGACAACGAGCGTCTAATACTAGTTCGGGCTGTATATTCATCCTGCCACAATTGCGGGTTGATTGATTGGCATCACAGTACCGCCCAACTGCTGTACGGCAAGTTGTATGGCTACCATCGCATCAGCTAAGTGCTGTGAATATGTCATAGGGGCTTTGCAGCCTAATTCAATATGTGGTTTATTGTATTCAATGTCTGGGTGACCTATATTAGGCAAACTATACACTTTTAGAGGCGTATATTCCAACTCAATACGGTGCATTAGGCTAATTAATGCCGATTCTGGCAAACCAAACACCCGTATAGCTTGAGTTATTTGAACGTGTGAATCAAACAAATACTGATAATGCGTATCCAGTATCCAGTCTAACATCGGCCAAGCCATTACAGGAAACCCCGGTAAACAATATAAACGCTTATTTATACTAAAAGCGGGAATACCGTTATAAGTATTAGGAATAATATCAGCCCCAAAAGGAAAATGCCCCATATTTAAGCGGAATTGATTTTGTGATGTAGTCATATCCACATCACCTTTGCTTAAACAAAATGCGGTAATTAACTCTTTTGCTTGCGGGTGTAATACCAAATCAACGGCTAAAGCATCAGCGACTGCTTGACGGGTATGATCATCAGGGGTTGCCCCAATGCCGCCACAACTAATAACCACGTCGCCGCTGTCTAAGGCTTGATGAATGACGCGGGTAATTCGTTCGCGGTCATCACTGACATACTGTACTTGCGATATACTCAATCCGCGTTGTTTAAAGGCAGATAAAATATGCGTAAAATGCTTATCAACGCGGTGTCCTGATAAAATCTCATCACCAATAATAATTAAAGAAAAATGTATTTGTGTCATAGCAGATATAAATATTATATTTAAAATATAATATTTATTTGTTTAAATAAATGTTTAAATGTTTAAATGTTTTTTGAGTTGTTAAAGGTAAATCTACAGACTGGTCTGTTCAAACATTAAATTGTCTGTCGTATTTACTGTATCTTGACGTTCAATGATTTTAGCTTCAATAATTTCACCCTTTGTTGTTGCCTCTAATATTACTTTTAAGGCCAGTTGTTCACGTTGATAGTGTAACAAAGCGGGAATCAAATAATGGCTGAATAACAAACTGGCTGCTAAAAAAATCATAATAGACACCCATACCGCTAAAAATGCTACTAATGGTAAAAATACAATAAATACTCCGCCTGACAACCACAATATTGACGGCAAAAAAGCAGGAATGCTAGTTATAAGCCCCAATCCAAACAAAGTATTTCGGTGTAGTTTAATGACTGCATTGCGTGTAGATTTATCAGCAAAATCAAGTAAAACATCACGCGAAAACAAGCGCGTATTTGCCCACGCCATTAATAACAGTTGTATTACTAAGCCTAAACCTACCACAAACCATATAGGCAAACTTAATATCCATAAAACACCTAAGACAGTTAAAACCCAAATACTGTGCCAAATACTAGCCATTGTATTAGCACTATTTTCTAAAGCAGAATACTGTACAAGAGGGACATTGTATTGTTTAGCCACACGCCGAGCTACTGTTTGCGTTCCTAAAATATTGACTAATAGCAATGCAGTCATCATAACTAAAGGCAGGCTAAGCAACAATATTACTAAAGAAATCCAAACAGTCTTCGTGGGAAACCATGTGGGCAACCATGTGGGTGCTTCTATATTTTCGACAACATTACTTAAGATTAAAAGCGTGGTATCCCATAAAAAAAACCACAATCCTGCCCATAAAATAACGGCTATTAACAAGGGTATTAAGCTTAAAAACCAAAATTTAGGGCTCAATACACCAATAAATGTTTTAAATAATGCTTTATAAACCAAAGTAGATTGTGATAAAGGTTCAACTGTTATGGGTATAGGAACACCGATAGCTGTTTTTTTAATATCAGCTTGAGCGGTATTAAAGCGAGTCGCAAGTAATTTTTTAAAAAAGTTTAATGTCATAAATAGATATTTTTAAGTAGATATTTTTAAAATGCTTTGATAATAATTCAAACTGTAAAATACGGAGTGGCTTAATTTTAGTCGTCATTTACTGTTTTTATTACTAATATGAGTTTATTATTGTTTATATTATTTTTTATACTATTATTATTTTTTTATACTATTATTTATTATTTATTACACTTTTTTTTTTACACTTTATTTTTGATGCGCACTTCTTTTCCCATTCAAATTATCGCTGGCTTAGGCAACCCTGGCAAAGAGTATGAATATACTCGACACAACGCGGGATTTATTTTATTAAACGAACTTGCAAAAATGTATGCTGGACGCTGGCAAATAGACAAAAATTACCACGCTGAATTGTGTAAAATTTCATTAACTAACACATCAATATGGCTTATAAAACCACAGATGTTTATGAATCGCAGTGGGCATTCTATTGTGCCGTTTATGCGGTTTCACCGCCTTGTACCCGAAAGTTTATTCGTGATTCATGATGAGTTAGATTTATTACCTGGTGAAGTACGTATTAAACAAGGCGGCGGTAACGGTGGTCATAACGGCTTAAAAGATATTCAAGCACAGTTAGGGTCTGCTAATTTTTGGCGTATGCGTTTAGGTATTGGTCACCCGCGTAGTCTACAATTGCAGCAGGCTGTTGCTGATTTTGTACTTACACGCCCGACTAAGCCACACTATGACGCTATGCTTATTGCCCAAAACCAGTGTATTAAACATTTGCCTGTTTTAGTTCACGGCAAGCATTCAGCTCAAGAAAATAAAGATAATAATAAAGATAATAATAAAGATTTTGATAGCAGCATTAAAGAACTACACACTTTAAAATCTACATTAAATTTAAATCTTTAAGCATTATTTAATTACATCAGACCGCTTTACACCGTAATTAACTTAAAAATAATACAATTAGTTTAATCGTATTTAATCGTACTTAATTAATCTAGTTTAAAGTAAATGTAGGGTAAAATTTGACTAAATTACAAGGGTATTTTGTTGACTAACTTACCCTACTTGCTTGTGTATGTTTTATATTTTACCTATCAATTAATTGCTAATCGGTTCACTTATGCGTTTAACTACTAAAGGTCGCTTTGCAGTAACTGCCATGATTGACTTGGCTCTGTGTCAGCAAAATGGTGCAAAAACCGTCACATTATCGGGCATTAGCCACAGACAAAATATCTCATTGTCTTATTTAGAACAACTATTTGCTAAATTAAGACGAAAAACACTAGTTTTAAGTGTCAGAGGCCCAGGCGGTGGTTATCAACTAAGCCGTGATATCAACAGTATCACAGTCGCTGACATTGTTTTGGCAGTTGATGAACCGCTAGATGCAACCCATTGTGGCAGTAAATCGGCGTGTGATACAGGCACTAATGGCAGAGTTGGGCAGTGTATGACGCACCATTTGTGGGAATCGTTAAATAGCACAATGCTAAATTATTTACATAGTATTAGTTTAAATAGTTTAGTATTACAAGAAACCCAAGCTAAAAAAGCTATGCCAACGCATCAAACTATTACATTTTATAAATCAATCGTTACTAAGTAAATGATAATAAATGACTAAGTAATTTACTAAATAAACATATACGCAAACACAATTAATACATACATAAATTATAAATATAATCACAGATATAGATAAATAAACATATAAATAAACATATAAATAAAGATATAAATAAAGATATATATATAACTAATGCTAATAAAACTCATCAATTAAAGTAAACCTTATTATGTCAATTATTCACTATACTTTACCTGCCAGCAGCTTGGTTCAACCAAGTATGCCAGTGTATATGGACTACTCATCGACTACTCCCATTGACCCCCGAGTTGTTGATGCAATGTTGCCTTGGCTGACTAATCAGTTTGGTAACCCTGCTAGTCGTAGCCACGCTTATGGCTGGAGTGCAGAATCGGCTGTAGAAATTGCACGCCAGCACGTAGCCGATTTAGTCGGTGCCGACCCAAGAGAAATTGTTTGGACTTCAGGGGCTACCGAAGGCAATAACCTAGCTTTAAAAGGTGCAGCATACTTTTATAAGGACAAAGGCAAACATTTAATTACTGTTAAAACAGAACACAAAGCTGTGTTAGATACGTGCCGTGAACTAGAACGTCAAGGGTTTGAAGTCACGTATTTACAACCACAAGACAATGGTTTAATTACTGTTGAACAACTGGCTGCCGCCATTCGCCCTGATACCATTATCGTATCAATTATGTGGGTGAATAATGAAATCGGCGTTGTACAGGATATCGCCGCTTTATCGGCTTTGACGCGTAGTAAAGGTATTGTGTTTCATTGTGATGCCGCACAGGCTACAGGTAAACTAGCCATTAACTTAACCGAAGTACACGCTGATTTAGTGACTTTTACTGCCCACAAAACTTATGGCCCTAAAGGCATAGGGGCTTTATATGTTCGCCGTAAACCACGGATTCGCCTAGAATCACAAATGCACGGCGGTGGCCATGAACGCGGTATGCGTTCTGGTACACTGGCAACCCATCAAATTGTGGGTATGGGTGAATCGTTTCGTTTAGCCAAAGAAGATATGGCTGTTGAGTTACCGCGTATTACTGCCTTGCGTGACCGCTTATTAAAAGGCTTACAAGGTATGGAAGAAACCTATATTAATGGCGACTTAATACACCGTGTGCCGCATAACCTCAATATGAGTTTTAACTATGTAGAAGGTGAATCGCTGATTATGGCAGTTAAAGGTTTAGCTGTTTCCAGTGGCAGTGCCTGTACATCATCCAGTTTAGAACCTAGCTATGTTTTACGTGCTTTAGGGCGTAATGATGAATTAGCACATAGTTCAATTCGTTTCACGATTGGACGTTTTACTACTGAAGCGGACATTGACTACGCCATTCAATTAATGCACACTAAAGTCGGTAAACTGCGTGAATTATCGCCGTTATGGGAGATGTTTAAAGACGGCATAGATTTAAACACTGTGCAGTGGGCGGCACATTAAAGTTGAATAAATAATAATATATAAATATATAAGCAATATATTTAATATAAATAGTATTAATATAATACATACTAAATTTAATACATACTAAATACTAATATTTAGTATATTTATAATATTAATAATATTAATAATATTAATAATAATTAAAATTAATATCAATAAAATTAATAATTACACAAGGATACTACCATGGCATACAGCGATAAATTACTAGACCATTACGAAAATCCACGCAATGTAGGCGGTTTTGATAAAAGCGATGACGATGTAGGAACAGGTATGGTGGGTGCACCTGCCTGTGGTGATGTCATGAAACTACAAATCAAAGTTAATCCAATAACAGGCTTAATTGAAGATGCTAAATTCAAAACTTATGGCTGTGGTTCTGCAATTGCCTCATCATCGTTAGTCACCGAATGGGTTAAAGGAAAAACTTTAGACCAAGCCTTAGAGATTAAAAATACTTTAATTGCCCAAGAGTTAGCCCTACCCCCTGTAAAAATTCACTGTTCTATTTTGGCTGAAGATGCCATTAAAGCAGCAATAGACAATTACAAGGCAAAACAAGTCGCTGTGACTGTTTAATTTTTTGTTTTAAAAATCTCTTAATACATACCTCAATATCCAATATCCTTATATTATGTCTGTTACCTTATCTGTTGCTGCTGTCAAACATATTAACCGCTCGTTGTCTAAGCGCGGCAAAGGTATTGGTGTACGCTTAGGCGTTAAAACTACGGGGTGTTCAGGTTTAGCGTACAAACTAGAATTTGTTGATGATACATTGCCCGAAGATGTTGTATTTGATGTAGAGGGCATTAAAGTTATGGTTGATCCAAAATCAATGCCTTATGTAGACGGAACGCAATTAGATTTTGTACGTGAAGGTTTAAACGAAGGGTTTAAATTTAATAACCCTAATGAGCGTGACCGCTGCGGTTGTGGTGAATCGTTTCGTGTGTGATAAAAAATATGAACCTTGCTTCTGACGATTTTACGCTATTGTCTATCCCACAACAATATGCCATAGATTTAACTGTGTTACATACACAGTGGAAGACACTTATGGCTATCACCCACCCAGACCGCTTCATACAAAGCAGTGCCAATGAACAACGTTTAGCTATGCAACGGTCTATGCGGATTAATGAAGCATATCAGCGTTTAAAAAATCCACTAAAACGGGCAGAATATTTGTGTCATTTACGCGGCGTTCATATTAATACTGAAAATAATACTGCGATGTCCGCCACATTTTTAATGCAACAAATAGAATGGCATGAAGCCTTAGCAGATGCCAGTCATGACATAGACAAGCAACGCATTAAAAATAAATTATTAGCTCAAGCAGATGATTATAAAAACAGTATCCAAACTGCTTTGGACATTAATAACGATACCAATACTGCAGCAACATTCATTTTATCTTGGTTATTTATTGATAAATTAGTTAAGCAAATTTAATATTTTCTTAAATATATTGCCTTAAATATAATTAATATTTAAATATATTACTATATTAATATAGTAGTGTATTAATGTATTACCTTAAACTATAGTAGTGTATTAATGTATTAATGTATTACCTTAAACTTTATAAGTTACAATTTTTAATTTTTAATTTTTAATTTATAGTTTATAGTTTATAACAACTCTCATTTATGGCACTTTTACAGATATCTGAACCGAACCAAGCACCCGACCCACACGCTAGACGGATTGCAATTGGTATTGACTTAGGCACTACCCACAGTTTAGTTGCAGCAGTTCGGTCATCAAACGCAGAATGCCTACCCGATGAACAAGGGAAAAATTTGTTGCCTAGTGTAGTAGCTTATCCCAAAAAAGGTGGCCGTATTTATGGTTTAGCCGCTGAATTAGCCCTACAAACAACAGACGATATCACAGTTATTAGCTCCGCTAAACGCTTAATGGGACGTACTAGCCGTGATATTACTAATTCTCAATACCTGCCATATACCATTACTGATGTTGATGGTATGGCACATATATGTACTGTACAAGGCAATAAATCGCCCATTGAGGTGTCTGCCGAAATTTTAGCTTTACTAAGACAACGGGCTGAAGATACTTTTGATGATGCTATTTATGGGGCGGTAATTACCGTACCCGCTTATTTTGATGATGCCCAGCGTCAAGCCACTAAAGATGCCGCACAATTAGCGGGCTTAAATGTATTACGTTTAATTAATGAGCCTACCGCTGCTGCGATTGCCTACGGCTTAGACCAAGCAGCTGAAGGTTTATATTTAGTCTATGACTTAGGTGGCGGTACGTTTGATATATCGCTATTACGTATGAGTGCTGGCGTATTTGAGGTGATTGCAACAGGCGGCGATGCCGCTTTAGGCGGTGATGACTTTGATATTGCTTTGGCACAAGCAGCCTTAAAACAAGCAAAATTATCAAGCTTAGATACTTTTAGTGTACTACAACGGCAGACTATATTAATGGCGGCTAAATCAGCTAAGCACGCTTTGTCTAATGTAACGGCTGTTGATGTCAATTTAATGGGTAAAACTATTAATATTACTAAAAAGCTATTTCAGCAAAGTACGCAATCACTCATTAATCGCACCTTAGAACTCACTACAAAAGTATTAAAAGAAGCACAATACACTATTGATGATATCAATGAATTAGTCGCTGTAGGTGGTTCAACACGAATGCCCGCAGTATTGGCTGCCTTAGAGCGTCTACTCAAAAAACCACCTTTTACCAGTTTGAATCCTGATGAAGTCGTTGCTTTAGGTGCTGCCATACAAGCCCATCAACTGGCAGGCTACACAATGGGCGGTGATAATCCTTTATTACTATTAGATGTAACGCCTTTGTCTTTAGGGATAGAAATGATGGGAAGGATAGTAGAACGTATTATTCCACGGAATAGTCCCTTGCCTTGTGCTTATGCCCAAGACTTTACGACTTATCAAGACGGTCAAACTGCTTTAGCAATACACGTCTTACAAGGCGAACGCGATACTGTAGAAGATTGCCGTTCATTGGCTCGTTTTGAATTGCGTGGAATTCCGCCGATGCCAGCAGGCGGTGCACGCATTCGTGTGACTTTTACAGTAGATACCGATGGCTTGTTAACAGTATCGGCTTTAGAAACCAGCAGTGGTGTAGAGGCAGCCGTACACGTTAAACCCAGTTATGGCTTAAAAGATGACGTTATTACCAGTATGTTACAAGATGGATTTGCAACAGCTCACAGTGATATGTTAGAACGTGCCTTGCGTATTGCTATCGTGGATGGCAACCGTTTAGTGGCAGCAACCCAAAAAGCCCTAGAAAGCGATGCACATTTATTAAGTGTAACAGATTTAAATGCAATCCAAGCAGCAATAAAGGCTTTAGAAACAAGCATTACCGTCAAACAATCAGCGACTGATATTGAACAAGCTGTTCAAAGACTTAACCATACAACTGAAGCATTTGCTGCTATGCGAATGAATGAAAGTATTAAACAGGTATTGACTGGCAAAGCCATTAGTGAATGGTAATATTTTTATAATTTAGCCGTAAAATGTAGAGTAGCTTTTATTTAACCTATTAATAATCACATTGATAATATAAATATATTAAAAATATATAAACAACCGTACTATTTGGGTATAAATAGGATTAAGTAAAAATAATCTATCCTATGTCCAAATACTAATCAACAACCCCTCTAAAGAACTCTATTTATGAATGATATTGCACATACGGGAACGCCTATTTTATATGCGGGCTTTGGTTTTCTAGTCATCGTTTTACTACTGATAGACTTTCTATTGTTACGCGCACAAGGCAGCCATAAAGTGTCTACAAAAGAGGCTGCCTGCTGGTCAGTCGTCTGGCTGTGTGCGGCAGGTACATTTGGAGCATGGCTGTGGTGGCATCTTAATGGGCAATATGGTCCAGAAATCGCTAACCGTAAAACCCTTGAATTTGCAACAGGGTATCTAATTGAAAAAGGACTTGCCATTGAAAACGTATTCGTTTGGATTACCATTTTCACCTATTTTGCAATACCCGCAGAGTTCCAAAAACGTGTCTTACTATGGGGTGTAATCGGTGCAATTGTGATGCGTGCTATATTAATCTACCTAGGTGCGATTATGATTCAACAGTTTACTTGGATATTTTATGTATTTGGTGCATTTTTAGTATTCACAGGTATCAAAATGTTTTTCTTTACTGGCAAAACTAGCAATATAGAGTCAAATCCATTGCTGGGTTGGTTGAAAAAATATTTACCTATGACTAATAAACTACACGGCGAAAGTTTTTCAATTATGGAAAACGGTAAACGGGTACTAACCCCTTTATTTTTAGTGCTTATTTTAGTAGAAGTGAGCGATTTGATTTTTTCGGTAGACAGTATCCCTGCTATTTTTTCAATTACCAACGACCCATTTATTGTATTTACTGCTAATACTTTTGCTATCCTTGGCTTGCGGGCAATGTACTTTTTACTGGCTGATGTATCTGATCGCTTCCATCTTTTAGGCTATGGTTTAGCCATTATTGTTACCTTAGTAGGCGTGAAAATGCTAATGATGGATTACTATAAACTACCGATTGTTTGGATGCTTTTAATAGTATTTGGCGTACTAGCTATTTCTATAATAGCAAGCTTACTCACTACACCACCCACTGAAAAACCACAAGAATAACTGTTATTACAGTTTTAAATAAATTAATTCTGCATTACTACTTTAGTATGGCTCAAGCATAGACTCTAAAAATTTTTAGCAAAAATAATGTTTATAAATAACGCTTATTTTAGATAAAAAATATGCTAACTCTATTTAAGTAGTAAACTCATAAAAGTCCATACAGCATAATTTTTTAATTTAGTTATCCCCTTAACCTGTGGATAACTAATGATTTTAGTTTATTTATCCCTATAAATATCAGTACTTAGTGTGATTGCTTAATATTTAGGCAACACCTAATATAATCTATACAAGCTAATATATTTGGACTTTATATATTTATAATTTATATATTTAAAATTTATACATTTAAAATTTATATGTTTAAAATTTATATGTTTAAAGACTAGATTATTTAGAAAATTAACTAAAAAAACTAACTAAACCTTATAAGTA
>JAYWHD010000006.1:0-5176 GCA_043777895.1 Betaproteobacteria bacterium
TATAAACAATACAAGCAAGATAAATAGTTAAAAATATACTGTTTAGTATCTATAAAAACAAAAAACATACACCATTTACATTTTTTACTATGTCTACACACCCTACACACCCTTTGCTAGATTCACTGGCTAAAGCATTTGAACCCGCTACCCTAGAGCCACTTTGGAATGAGTTTTGGAATACTTTAAACCTTGCACACGCAGGGACGCATGTTTATAACACTGAAACTAACCCACAAGGCTTTGCAATTCAGTTACCTCCGCCTAATGTGACAGGTACCTTACACATGGGACACGCGTTTAATCAAACGATTATGGACGGTCTGACCCGTTACCACCGTATGCGTGGTTTTAATACCGTATGGATTCCAGGTACTGACCACGCAGGCATTGCAACACAAATCGTTGTGGAACGCCAACTACAAGCAACTGGACAAACTCGGCATAATTTAGGCCGTGAAGCTTTTTTAAGTAAAGTATGGGACTGGAAAAAAGAATCAGGCAATACTATTACAGAACAAATGCGTCGTATGGGTGCCAGTGTCGATTGGCAGCGCGAATATTTTACGATGGATAACGATTTATCAAAAACCGTTACTGAAACATTTGTTAAATTATATCAACAAGGTTTAATTTACCGTGGTAAACGTTTAGTGAATTGGGACCCTATTCTTAAAAGTGCAGTCAGTGATTTAGAAGTA
The DNA here is from genome assembly GCA_043777895.1 of Betaproteobacteria bacterium. GTDB lineage: Bacteria > Pseudomonadota > Gammaproteobacteria > Burkholderiales > Burkholderiaceae_C > JBDLSY01. The sequence continues at coordinate 702 of JAYWHD010000006.1, forward strand.
GAAAACGAAGAACGTCAAGGTAGTATGTGGCATATTTTATATCCATTTAGTGATGGCCATATTGATGTACAAACGGGTTTATTAGGTTTAATTGTGGCAACAACCCGCCCCGAAACACTGCTTGGCGATGCTGCAATTTGTGTTCACCCCGATGATGAACGCTATCAACATTTAATCGGTAAAAGCGTGACTTTACCACTGTGTAACCGCACTATTCCGATTATTGCGGACACGTATGTAGATAAAACCTTTGGTAGCGGGTGCGTTAAAATTACGGGTGCACATGATTTTAATGACTACCACATTGCTCAAAGACATAGCTTACCCTTGATTACAGTTTTGACATTAGATGCAAAAATTGCATACAAAGATAGCCTCCATAGCCCTGAATACCTTATGCCGATTAATTATGTCGGTTTAGACCGTTTTGTCGCCCGTAAAGCTATTCTCAACGATTTAGATGCACGAGGCTTTTTACAAAAAACTGTACCGCATACTTTAATGGTACCTATTTGCACTCGAACGGGCCAAGTCGTTGAACCTATGCTGACCGATCAATGGTTTGTAGCCGTCAATAAAGTCTGCGAAGACCCAACACAAGATGCAACAGGTAAGTCGCTGGCTCAAAAGGCGATTGATGCCGTAGACAGTGGGGCAGTTAAATTTGTACCCGATAACTGGGTTAATACTTACAATCAATGGATGCATAATATTCAAGATTGGTGTATTAGTCGTCAATTATGGTGGGGGCATCAAATTCCCGCGTGGTACGATGCCGCAGGCAATGTGTATGTAGCCGAAAATGAAGCCGATGCCTTAGTACAATCGGGTGGACAAGTATTAACCCGTGATCCCGATGTATTAGACACTTGGTATTCATCAGCACTTGTCCCCTTTAGTACTTTAAAAACAACTGCTGACCGTGATTTGTACTTACCATCATCAGTACTAGTCACAGGGTATGACATCATCTTTTTTTGGATAGCCCGAATGGTAATGATGACTACGCACTTTACAGGCAAAGTACCCTTTAAGCATATCTATATTCACGGTTTAGTTTTAGATGCCGAGGGTAAAAAAATGAGTAAATCAGAGGGTAATGTATTAGACCCTGTTGACTTAATTAATGGCATTGATTTACCATCCCTACTCAATAAACGTGTACAAGGTTTACGCCGCCCTGAAACAGCCACAATAGTCCGTAAAAAAACAGAAAAAGAATTCCCTGACGGTATTCCTGCTTATGGAGCTGATGCTTTACGCTTAACCTTTGCTAGTTTAGCCAGCTTAGGACGCAGTGTTCATTTTGCCGCTGACCGCTGTAACGGTTACCGTCATTTTTGCAACAAGCTATGGAATGCGACACGGTTTGTTTTAATGAATACCGAAGGCAAAGACTGCGGTTTAAATAATTTAAATATACATGCTAAAACATACACTGAAGTTGATTTAAAAACCGCTTTATCGCTGGCTGATCAATGGATTATTGGTGAATTACATCACACGGTACAACTGGTTCATCAAGGCTTTGCAGAATACCGTTTTGACCATATTATTAATCATATTTATCGCTTTATCTGGGATGAATATTGCGACTGGTATGTTGAATTAGCCAAGGTACAAATTGCACAAGGGACACCAGTTCAACAAGCGGCTACACGCAAAATTTTATTGCAAGTATTAGAAACTGCCTTGCGTTTATTACACCCAATTGCACCGTTTATTACCGAAGAGCTATGGCAAAAAGTAAGTTTAGTGGCAGGAACGCGTGAAGAAAATCAGATTATTAGTATTCAGCAACAGAGTTATCCACACGCGCAGCTTGAAAAAATAAACCCTGATGCCGATGCTTGGGTATCACAACTAAAAGACATTGCTGCTGCATTACGTAACTTGCGTAGCGAAATGAAACTACAGCCTGCACAACACGTACCGATGATTGTATATATGGGTGATATTACACAAATAGGCGTTATTAATAGCTATGCACCATTTTTACAGTCTTTAATTCGTTTATCCAGCATAAAATTGTTAAACACTACGCCTGAATTTGGTTTACCCACAGCGGTTATGGGTCATTTGCAGTTTAGTTTATCTATTGAAGTAAATCCTACTACGGAATTGATACGTTTGCATAAAGAGGTGGTTCGCTTAGACACTGAAATAAGCAAGATTAATACTAAATTAGGCAATGAAGCCTTTGTTAAACGTGCACCTGCTGCCGTTGTTACACAAGAGCAAAGCCGATTAATCGTACTTGAAACGACTTCAGTACAAATTAAAACACAAATAGCAAAACTAACCGTATTACAATAATAGTGTTTGAAAATACTACAATAATCATCAATATTAACTATTCAATATTAACTATTTAATATTAACTATTTAATATTAACTATCAATAAAAATACTATGAAAAAAATAATTTTACCTCTGATTTTACTGAATATTCTAAGTACTTCTCAAGCACAGATGTATTTAGAGATGAGTTTAGGCTTAACGAGCACTGCTTTGGCTGAAAAATCTCAATACGTCTCTTCTACAACACCAGGTAAAGACCCAACAATGGGTACTGTTGGTATTGGATTAGGCTATAAACTACACCCAAACTTTGCCATAGTCAGCAAATATCAATCATTGTATGAACAAGACGCTTTGCTTGCTTCACCTAAAATAAAGTCTCACGCAGTATCAGTGCGTGCTGTGGGTATTATGCCAATCAATTCATTTATGAGTATAAATGCTAAAATAGGTATCGGAAGAACTAAAATAACTGTGGGTAAAGCATGGTCTACTAACGGTATCAATTATGGGGTAGGCTTTGATTTGTTTGATAAAAAAAATGCCGTTGGTTTAGACTTTGATTTTTATCCCACACGGTCTACAGGTTATTTTCCTGCTTTAAAACAAACAAATATCAGTTTAATTGCTAAACAATACTTTTAATGCGGTACTTAATAGGATAAATATAGTACGATAAACGTAAAAAACCCACTTATTAATTTAAGCGGGTTTATTGTATAAATAATTAAATACTTATTAGAATCAAAATTAGAATCAAAATCAGGATTTTTAAGATTAAAAGATAAACAAGATTTTTAAAAACCTATAAACCTATAAACCTATAAACCTTGAAAATTTTGATTCAAACTGTTTGATAAAAAAATGCCGTAAGCATTAAGGCTTAAAAAAATAAATTCATAAAATTATTATTTTGCTGCCATTAAAGCCATAGTAGTATCCAACATTCTATTTGAAAATCCCCATTCGTTGTCGTACCAACTGTTTACCTTGACTAATTGACCACTGACTTTAGTTAGCGTCGCATCAAATACCGAACTGGCTGGATTATGGTTAAAATCAACACTCACCAAAGGTGCATCAGTGTAGTCTAGTACCCCTTTTAGCATACCTTCTGAAGCAGTTTTAATTAAAGCATTAATTTCATCAACGCTAGTAGCACGTTTAGCGATAAAGCTTAAATCAACTACACTGACATTAATAGTTGGAACGCGCATAGAATAACCATCTAATTTGCCATTTAGTTCAGGTAAAACTAAACCCACAGCGGCGGCAGCCCCTGTTTTAGTTGGAATCATACTATGCGTAGCACTACGGGCACGACGCACATCATCGTGATAAACATCGGTTAGTTTTTGGTCATTGGTATACGCGTGAATCGTTGTCATTAAACCAGTTTCTATGCCTACAGTGTCATTTAATACTTTCGCTAAAGGTGCTAAACAATTAGTTGTACAAGACGCATTAGAAATAACTGTCATTGCAGCAGTTAATATGTGGTGATTAACACCATAAACAACCGTTGCATCAACATCTTTACCGCCTGGGGCAGAGATAATTACTTTTTTTGCACCGCCTTGAAAATGTTTAGACGCATCAGCTTTGCTTGTAAAAAATCCAGTGCATTCTAGTACTACATCAACACCTACGCTACTCCAAGGAATTTGTGCAGGGTCACGCTGGGCAAAGACTTTAATGTAATCGCCATTTACAACAATTGAATCACCATCAACTGTAACTGTGCCTGGAAATTTACCATGAGCGGTGTCATACTGTGTCAAATGTGCATTGATTTTGGCATCGCCTAAATCATTAATAGCAACAATTTGAATGTCTTTACTGTACTTACCGCTTTCATAATATGCACGCAAAATATTACGTCCGATACGTCCATAGCCGTTGATACCAATACGAATAGTCATAGAAAATTCCTTAATTATGAGTTAAAAATGTATGAATTAAAAATGTATGAATTAAAAAAATTTAAGTAAATATTTAGGTTTAAATACTATTAAAAATATGCACTAAAAAATATAGTGTGTAAGTTATAAATACAGTACATAAATATTATTATTTGGTAATGTTCAAATAAAACTGATGCAAGCAATTTAATACTTAAGAAGTAACTAGTAAAGTAACTAGCCTAACATATTAATGTAAATACTATAAAAGTT
>JAYWHD010000007.1:0-14697 GCA_043777895.1 Betaproteobacteria bacterium
AACAACTCATTGCCCAATTACAAAAAATGGGTTATGGCTACATTGTTATCAATAGCGAAAAAGATTTGTTGCTCAACCTAAAAGGGCAATTAGAAACACACAACAATACAGCGCTGACCAACACAGGCAATGCACAGTTTACCCAAACCGAGTTTGAACGCATTTTAAATTTATTAAGTAAAGGTTCAGTGTTTGAAAAAGCTAAAATGCTTCGCCAAAAGCAACACATTATCCGTGATAATGGCGATAATCTGTACTTTGAGTTTCTTAATACCGAACATTGGTGTCAAAACCAATACCAAGTAACCAACCAAGTAAGCCAAGAGGGTAAATATAAAAACAGGTACGATGTTTCTATTCTTATTAATGGTTTGCCTTTGGTGCAAATAGAATTAAAACGCAGGGGACTTGAACTCAAAGAAGCGTTTAATCAAATTAACCGTTATCAACGTCATTCGTTTGGTGCAAATTCGGCATTGTTTCAGTATGTGCAAATATTTATTATCAGCAATGGAGTAAACACAAAGTATTACGCCAACAATAGAAACCAAAGTTTCAAACAAACATTTTATTGGACAGATGTTGAAAACAAACGGCTTTCTAATATTCTCAATGGTTTTACCGATACTTTTTTAGAACCTTGTCATTTAAGTAAAATGATATGCAAATACATAGTGCTTAACGAAGCCTATAAAATACCAATGGTATTGCGACCTTATCAATTTTACGCCGTTGAAGCCTTGATAGAACGAGTAAAAAACTCTACAAAGAACGGTTATATATGGCACACGACAGGTTCAGGAAAAACCTTAACCAGTTTTAAAGCCAGTCAAATATTAATGGCTTTGCCACAAGTTCACAAAGTGGTGTTTGTAGTAGACAGAAAAGATTTAGATTACCAAACCACCAAAGAATTTAACAGCTTTCAAGAAGGGTGTATTGATGGTACAGATAATACGCAAAACCTAGTAAATCAGTTTACAGGCACTTATGTAGATAAAAAAGGGGAAGCTAAACACTCTAAACTTATTGTAACCACCATTCAAAAACTCAATACGGCAATTAGCAAATTGAAGTATGAGGCAAAAATGGCTGAACTAAAAGATAAACGTATCATTTTTATTTTTGATGAATGCCATCGTAGTCAATTTGGCGATACACATAAACGCATAAAAGAGTTTTTCAATAATGCACAATTATTTGGTTTTACAGGAACGCCGATTTTTGCCGGCAATGCTAACAAAAATGAATTAGGCAAACGAACCACTAAGGATTTGTTTGAAGACTGTTTGCACAAATATGTCATTACCGATGCAATCAAAGATGAAAATGTTTTGAAGTTTGCTGTTGAATATGTTGGCAGATACAAGCACAAAGACGGTAGAGAAACTAATATTGATATTGAGGTTGAAGACATTGACACCAAAGAGTTAATGGAAGATGAAACCCGTTTAGAAAAAATAACGGATTACATCATTGCACACCACAACCGTAAAACGCATAGCAAAGAGTTTACAGCTATGTTTTGTATCAACAATGTGCCAACGCTTATTAAATATGTAGATTTATTTAAAAAGAAAAAAACGCAAGGATTACACAATTTAAATATTGCAACGATATTTAGTTATGGAGCGAATGAAGATGATGCAGATGCGAATGGTGTTATAAATGTTGAAACGGACTTTAATACTCTTGATTTAAACGTAGCGGCAAAATCAACGCCTGAATACACAATAAATCTTCATAGCAGAGATAAGTTAGAAGAATACATACAAGATTACAACCAACTGTTTGGTGATAATTTTACGACTAAAGATAGCCAAAGTTTTTATAATTATTACAACGACATTTCAAAAAAAGTCAAAGAACGCAAAATTGATATTTTATTGGTTGTAAATATGTTCTTGACAGGTTTTGACAGTCCTACATTAAACACACTGTATGTGGACAAAAATTTGAGGCATCACGGATTAATACAAGCCTACAGCCGAACCAACAGAATTTTAAATGAACAAAAAAGCCAAGGCAATATTGTAGCTTTTAGAAATTTAAAAAGCAGAACAGACGAAGCCATTACTTTATTTAGTAACAAAGAGGCGATTGAAGTCATCATCATGAAACCTTATGAAGACTACATAGCCAAATTTGATGAAGCCTTTGAATATTTAATTGCTTTAACACCTACAACCGATAGCGTAAATGATTTAGAAACCGAAGATGACGAATTAGAATTTATAAAAGCGTTCAGAGATTTAATGCGAATAAAAAATATTCTCGCAGCGTTTTCCGATTTCAAATGGGAAGACTTACAAATGACCGAACAGCAATTTGAAGATTTTAAAAGCAAATACCTTGACCTGTACGACAAAGTAAGAAACGAACACCAAAAAGAGAAAATTTCCATTTTGGAAGATGTAGACTTTGAATTAGAGTTAATACATAGAGATGAAATTAATGTAGCATACATTATTCAACTTTTAATCAAACTCAAATCTGTACGGGTAAATGGCAGTTCGCTTCAACAAGACACAACCAAAGCCGAGCAAGAAATATTCAATTTATTAAGTACTGAAGCGACTTTGCGTAGCAAACGAGAATTAATAGAACGCTTTATAAAAGAGAGTTTACCGTTAATCACAGACCCAAATGAAGTTGAGCCAGCATTTAATAAATATTGGAATAAAGAGCAACAAAAAGCATTTTTAAAAATAGTTTCAGAAGAAAATTTATCAGCTAACAAAACAGAAAAACTAATTGAAAATTATTTGTTTGTAGAAAGACAACCATTGAGAGACGAAGTACTAGAACTCATAGACGGAGAAAAACCAAGTTTACTGCAACGCAAAACTTTAGGAGATAGAATACTGAAAAGAATTATGGACTTTGTAGAAACATTTATAAACGGAATAGCATAGATAGTGTTAAAGCAGCACTGATGAAAGTAATTTAATAATCAAGAAGTAATTTGTAAAACTATCAAACATCAAGGGTCAGTCGCCGAAGAATTCTTTTTTAATAATTTAGTCAGTGAACCCTTTTTAGGCGATATTCGATTTAACCGTATAACGCCACAGTTAATTGTGGAACGCAAAGGTGAGCAACTCAATATTCAAATAGATGGTATGAAAGGGTTTTAAGAAAAAGGATATTTTATAGTTAGTTAATTAACTATACTATATACTTTTTATTTTAAAGTGCATTGAGTTCATGAAAATTCTATCATTAATTCCACCTATGACACAGTTAAATACGCCCTATCCTTCCACAGCCTATTTAACAGGATTTTTGCGGTCGCGTAAATTTAATGCCGTACAAGCTGATTTGGCTTTAGAATTAGTGCTTAACTTATTAAGTGAATCAGGTATAGATGCCTTACATACAGCATGTACTGAACAATCAAACACATTGATTGATGGTATACAGTCCGATTCAATAACTTCATTTATGGCACAGTTTTCACGCTATCGTGCCACAATAGTGCCGACTATTCGCTTTTTACAAAATACTGATTCTACTGTGTCGCATCGTATTGCAGGACGCAACTTTTTGCCTGAAGGGCCACGATTTGCAGCATTAGACAATTATATAAATGAAGGTGATGATGAATATACAGATACTTTGTCGTGGGCTTTTGGGGCTTTAGGAACACAGGATAGAGCTAGGCATATCGCAACTTTGTATTTAAATGATTTAGCTGATGTGATACGTGATGCGATTGATAGTCGCTTTGAGTTTGTGCGTTATGCTGAATCACTGGCAGCAAGTCAGCCCCATTTTGATTCATTAGCAGACGCATTAACACTGGCTCCTACTGTGGTAGACACTGTTTTGGAACGATTAACTGTTGCAACAGTTAATCAGTATCAGCCAACCGTTGTTTTGATATCAGTGCCCTTTCCAGGTACAGTCTATGCTGCTTTTCGGATTGCACAAACCATTAAAAAGAATTATCCACAAGTCAAAATAATTTTAGGCGGTGGTTTTGTTAATACTGAATTACGCGAATTAGGTGAGCCAAGAGTATTTGACTATTTTGATTATGTGACATTAGATTCAGGCGAAAATCCTATTATCGCCTTGCTTGAACACATACAAGGTAAGCGGAGTAAACAACGCTTAGTACGCACATTTAGTTGTGAATCCCGTGTCGTAAAATATACAAACTTTATTGAGCCCGATGTTGTATTTGAAAAAGTAGGGACACCGACTTGGGATGGGTTACCACTACAAAAATATTTATCTTTGTTGGATATGCTAAACCCTATGCACCGTTTATGGAGTGATGGTCGATGGAATAAATTAACTATTGCACACGGTTGTTATTGGAAAAAATGTAGCTTTTGTGATGTGAGTTTAGACTATATTTCTCGTTATGATGCAGCCACTGCGGCCACTTTAGTCGACCGTGTTGAACAAATTGTGACTGAAACTCAACAAACAGGGTTTCATCTAGTTGATGAGGCAGCTCCACCTAAATCATTAAAAGCTTTTTCAGCTGAACTCATAGCCAGAAATGTGGCTATCTCGTGGTGGGGTAATGTTCGTTTTGAAAAAACATTTACGCCAGAATTGGCACAAGCAATGGCAGACAGTGGTTGTATTGCAATTAGTGGCGGATTAGAAGTAGCCAGCGATCGCTTATTAAATTTAATGAAAAAAGGCGTGTCTGTTGCACAAGTTGCACGGGTAACCAAAGCATTTAGCGATGCAGGTATTTTGGTACATGCTTATTTAATGTACGGTTTCCCGACACAAACCGTGCAAGACACGGTTGATTCATTAGAATATGTACGGCAGTTATTTGCAGCTGGGTGTATTCAAAGCGGCTATTTTCACCGTTTTACTTGTACCGTGCATTCTCCTGTTGGTTTGAATCCACACGAATATGGTATTCAGCTATTACCACTGGAACACGGTTTATTTGCTAAAAACGATGTACAGTTTACTGATAAAACTGGTATTGATCATGCACGCTTAGGTAAGGCTTTAAACAAAGCCTTGTACAACTATATGCACGGAATTGGTTTAGAGACTAATGTGCGGTCGTGGTTTAGTGAACATTATGGCAATGTACCAAAATCTACCGTTAAGCGAGACTTTATTGAACGTGCTTTAATAAATTAAAAATAATTAAAATAATTAAAATAATTAAATTAAAGTATTTTTAAAGTATTTCGAAGTGTATACAAAGGGTATAGTTAAAAAATGCAAGGTGAATCGATAAGCCGAATTTTGTGCAAATAACACGCTTACACGTACTATTTCGGCTACCATTCCTCTAGGCCTAACATTGCTATTAGGCTCAAGCCACCTACCCGCTGATACAAGGGGCCCCTGTGTTACCAGCCTATTTGATGTTGCTCCCAGTGGGGTTTACCTTGCCATTAATGTCACCATTAACGCGGTGGGCTTTTACCCCACCATTTCACCCTTACCTTAATTTTTTCAAACCAAGGCGGTTTATTTTCTGTTGCACTGTCCGTAAGCTTACGCTTCCTGGCTGTTAGCCAGCACTGTTGCCCTATGGAGTTCGGACTTTCCTCTCCTTACGCCTTACGCAATAAGCAGCGGTAGCCTTGATTCACCTTGCATTAACAGTTTACTACTTTATTAGACGACAAGTTGTTATAGGTCTAGTAAAATTACTTTTAAATATATTTATATTTATATAATAGGTTTATATATTAAAAAGGTGTTTTATGGCTGGTAATACATTTGGGACGGTATTTCGGGTGACTAATTTTGGTGAATCACATGGTATAGCTATTGGCTGTATTATTGATGGCTGTCCGCCTGGTTTGCCTTTAACTGAACACGATATTCAACCTGAATTAGATCGCCGCCGCCCTGGTACTAGCCGTCATGTGACGCAACGTAATGAAGCCGATGCTGTAGAAATTTTATCAGGCACATATCAAGGACTGACCACAGGCACACCGATTGCTTTAATGATTAGAAATACTGACCCGCGTAGTAAGGATTATAGTGATATTTTAGACACATTTCGCCCTGGTCATGCCGACTATACGTACTGGCAAAAATATGGTATTCGTGACCCACGCGGCGGTGGACGTAGTTCAGCACGGCTGACCGCCCCTATGGTGGCAGCAGGGGCGGTTGCCAAAAAATGGTTAGCCACCATATATAATATTGCCGTACGTGGCTGTATGGTTGCTTTGGGTGAAATTACTATGCCAAAACCAACAACCGACTTAGAGTGGCACTATGTCAATCGTAACCCGTTTTATGCAGCAGATGCCACGCAAATTTTAATACTTGAGCAATATATGGATAATTTACGCCGTTCTCAAGACAGTGTAGGGGCAAAATTATATGTAGAAGCCATCAATGTACCTGTTGGCTGGGGAGCACCTTTATTTGACAAATTAGATGCAGACATTGCCTACGCTTTAATGGGTATTAATGCCGTTAAAGGGGTGGAAATCGGCGATGGTTTTGCAGTTGTGTCGCAACGGGGCAGCTATCACGGTGATAATATGCATCCTGATGGGTTTGAGAGCAACCATTCTGGGGGAGTATTAGGCGGTATTAGTACAGGACAAACGGTTTGTGCTAACTTAGCGATTAAACCAACCAGCAGTATTCATAGCCCTAAGCCCAGTATTAATCGTTTAGGACAACCGACTATTGTACAAACATCGGGGCGACACGACCCGTGTGTCGGTATTCGTGCCACACCGATTGCAGAGGCTATGTTGGCATTGGTCTTGATTGACCACGCATTATTGGCTTTATCACAGCCGGGTATGGCGGTAAACACACCCAAATTAAATTAAACTTAACAACTTAACAACTTAACAACTTAATAATTTAACTAATAATTTAACTTAACAACTTAACGTATAAATAAAAATAAGATGAATCATACAGACGCATACAATCCCAATCAAAAGCAAAAGGCACAAGCAAAAACATCGCGAATCCCCATTAAGATAACACCTATTGAGCAACTTTACGCACTTAAAAAGCCAGATTGGATTCGTGTTAAGGCGGCATCTAGTAACACACGCTTTAATGAAATTAAAAGCATTCTGCGTGAAAATAAGTTGCACACCGTTTGTGAAGAAGCTAATTGTCCTAATATCGGCGAATGTTTTGGTAAAGGAACGGCTACTTTTATGATTATGGGGGATAAATGTACCCGCCGTTGTCCTTTTTGTGATGTAGGCCATGGCCGCCCTGACCCTTTAGATGTCAATGAGCCTGCTAATTTAGCTAAAACAATTGCCGCTTTAAAATTAAAATATGTTGTCATTACTAGCGTAGATCGTGATGATTTGCGTGACGGCGGCGCACAACATTTTGTGGATTGTATTACTCAAACACGGCTAGCTAGTCCAAATACCCAAATTGAAATTTTAGTGCCTGATTTTCGCGGACGCGATGAGCGAGCATTAACTATTTTAAGCAATGCCCCGCCTGATGTGATGAACCATAATTTAGAAACAGTACCGCGTTTATATAAAGAAACTAGACCAGGCAGTGATTATGCATTTAGTCTGAATTTACTTAAAAAATTTAAACAGTTACACCCAAATATACCGACTAAAAGCGGTATTATGGTAGGCTTAGGTGAAACTGATGATGAGATTTTACAAACGATGCAAGATTTGCGTGACCATAATGTGGAGATGCTCACTATTGGGCAGTACCTTGCCCCCAGTGGACATCATTTGCCTGTACGCCGCTATGTTCACCCTGATGTGTTTAAATTATTTGAGACCCGTGCCTATGAAATGGGCTTTACGCATGCGGCAGTTGGTGCAATGGTTCGCTCAAGTTACCACGCTGATGTGCAAGCCAGTCATGTGTTAGAAAAGACTAAATAATCATAGGTATTAAACATAAACATTAAACATAAACATTAAACATAAATATTGAATATAAATATTAAGTATAGGTATCAAACAATATGGCGTTAATTATCACCGATGAATGTATTAATTGCGATGTATGTGAGCCTGAATGTCCCAACGGGGCAATTACAATGGGTGTTCATATTTATCAAATTGAGCCGTCTCGTTGTACGGAATGTGTCGGTCATTTTGATACGCCGCAATGTGTTGATGTATGCCCAGTTGCCTGTATTCCAGTTCACCCTGATTTTGTTGAGTCACATTTAACATTAATGCAACGCTTTCATACCTTGGTCGCTGCGGGTGGCTTACCCGCCAAGTCAGCCTATCAAAAATCTATCGCATTAATAAATATAACACAATGATACAACAGTCTAGGCCAATCATATTAACTACTTTATCTGATTTAAAACAAATAAAAAATCAGTTGGTTCAGCAAGCTAAAGCCCGTGAATTAGCAGCACTAATGTTGGCACAACAACAAGCTGCCTGTGAAAAGTCTGCCCGTCTATTTATAGACACGGTTGGTAGTGTAAAAGCGATTAAACACAATAACGTTGCTAATTTAGTGGCTATACCGCCTGCACCGATTGCAATACAACGGTTAATAGATGAATCACAGGTAATGAAAGACAGTTTGTCAGATGATTTTGGTGTTGAACAATTATTAGACACCGACACTGATTTAAGCTATCGCACAACAGGTATTACTGTAGAAATCTTGAATAAGTTACGCCGTGGTGATTGGGCAATTCAAGGTCAATTAGATTTACATGGCTTTAGAGTTGATGGGGCTAGATACGCTTTAGCAGAGTTTATTCACCACGCAACAGCCCGAGGTTGGCGTTGTGTACGAATCGTACACGGTAAGGGTTTGGGCAGTAAAGACAGGCAACCCGTTTTAAAAAATAAAGTGCGCGGTTGGTTAGTACAAACTAAAGCCGTTCAATGCTTTGTGGCAGCCCGTGCAAGCGAAGGCGGTGCGGGGGCTTTGGTTGTATTACTGGCGGGTGTTTAATAACAGCGGCGACAGCAGAGTTGTTGGCATAATAAAGCCACGGCTTTTTTCAACCCAATAACCTTTTTCTTGTACGACTTGTGCAAGCAATTGCCCCGCATGTATTTCAGCGTTGCACCATATATGATGCAGGTAAGTGATTGTTTGCATTTTTGATAATATAGTATTTTTTTCACTATTTTTAATACTTATATTTATATTTTCAGTATTTATACTTGCAGCATTGGTTTTAAAATTTGAGAAACTATTTGAACACTTTACTGTTGAGGTATTGCTTAAAAAATCAGCTGAATTGAAAGGAGCAAGCCAGTGCAAACGGGGTAAATGTACAAAGTAATCACCGATGTTATGGCTTGTTTCAAACTCGTCTATCGTAAGCCACCAACCCCGCCCGTGGTTTAAGTTTAAGGCATCACAGGCATAAATATCAGGGGAATATATACGTGAGTAAGGATAAAACAAATAACCACGGGTGTAGGCTGCCGCCTGCCATATTTTGGATAGGCCAGGGCTATAAGGCGGGGGCGGTTGATGGTGTAGTTGTTTGTCAAACATTTTATTTAACTTTAAAGCTAAAGTATCAACACCTGCTGGGCCTTTAAAATCGTTTGCCACAATTCGTGCATTACTTAAAAGCGTATCTTGTCTTGGGTCATACAAATAAAACTTAATAGCCAACTCCCAATGCCAATAAACCCCATTTGTATCAAGTAATAAGTAATCAATTTCACCAATAGTCGTATGGTCCTTATGGTGGTTTTCACCTGTTTTTGAACGCAAAGGCACATTAGCAGCGATTAATTCAAATAGTTTACTGTGTTGCAAAAAATACAGTAAAAGAGTTTCTGCATAACGCCCTAAGCGAATAGGGACATTTTTTTTGGGCGTTGTATGCAATACCGTATGGTATAAATGTTGTGGGTCTACTTGTGATAGCCAAGTAATAATTTGTATTGTTTGTACTGCGTTATAACTTTGTACAACAGCACTAAAACGGTCTTTTTGTACACTAAGTAAAGGGTTTGATTGTAATAACCATTTTAAATCAGCCAAACACCGAGCAGGTGTTAATGGATGTAAGGCTGAATCATACATAATCTTGTATGTAATAAAACGCTATGAAAAATTAAACCGCCAATAAAGTAACTTCAAATTTTAAAGTAGCATTAGGTGGAATAACGTTACCCGCACCGCGTACACCATAGCCTAAAGCAGGCGGAATAATTAATGTGCGGCTACCACCGACTGACATACCTTGTACGCCTTCGTCCCAGCCTGCTATGACATGGCCTTGTCCTAGTGGAAAATCAAAGGGTTCATTACGGTCTTTGCTAGAATCAAATTTAGCCCCTTGAATACCATCGGTATACAGCCAGCCTGTGTAATGGACGCTCACATGATTACCTTTTTTAGCGGTTGATCCTGTACCGAGCACAGTGTCTTCATATTGTAAATTAGATGCAGTAGTAGTAAAAGGCATAGTAAAAATAAGTAATTAAGGTGTTAATAAGGTATTAATAAGGGTTTAAAAAAATTAAATAGTAAAATAACAGGTACTAAGGAAAATACCATAGCATAATTGTAACCACAATTTAAAATGAATTAACTACAAAGGATTTAATGATGCAGTGTACCGTAACTTGGGCGGGCTTAAGTAGTAATACTGAAAATCCACAATTAAACAGTGGTATGCGTTTTGATGCAATAACAGGTAGTGGGCATAGCATTAGTATGGACGGGGCTATTGAAGGCGGTGGCAATAATATCGCGGCACGCCCATTAGAATTGCTATTGGCAGGTACTGGCGGCTGTAGTGCGTATGACGTTGTATTAATTTTGAAGCGTGGGCGACAACAAGTTACAGGGTGTAGTGTACAGCTATCAGCAGAACGGGCATTGACTGACCCTAAAGTATTTACTACTATTCATTTTGAATTTACAGTCACAGGGATTGCTTTAAACCCAGCTATCGTTGATCGCGCTGTTGCTTTGTCACATGAAAAATACTGTTCTGCCAGTATTATGTTGGCACACAGTGTTGCAATTACTTATAGTGTTAAAGTGTTAGATGTTTAGTTTAGAAGTTTAGTGTTTATAAGCTTAATATAAAACTTAATATAAAACTTAAATAAAAAATTTGATATAAAAAAATTTAGCACAAAAATGACACAAATACCTTACGAAACGCTAATGTCGCACGTTATGCAACACGGCATAGCAAAAACTGACAGAACAAATACAGGGACACTTAGCGTGTTTGGCTATCAATTGCGTTACGATTTATCGCAAGCATTCCCGTTAATTACGACTAAAAAAGTACATTTTAAAAGCATTGTCCACGAGTTACTGTGGTTTTTAAGCGGTTCATCAAATATTAAATATTTAACAGATAATGGCGTAACTATATGGAATGACTGGGCTGATAAACATGGTGAGCTTGGGCGGGTGTATGGCGTGCAATGGCGAAGCTGGAATACAGGCGATGGCAAAGTGATAGACCAAATAACGCAGGTAATAAATAGTATCAAAACGAACCCTGATAGCCGTAGGCACATTGTAACAGCATGGAATCCGTCTGATATTGACACAATGTCACTGCCGCCTTGTCATGCTTTATTTCAGTTTTATGTAGCTGATGGTAAGTTATCCTGCCAGCTGTACCAAAGAAGTGCAGATATATTTTTAGGTGTGCCGTTTAACATAGCCAGCTATGCTTTACTAACACACTTGGTGGCTCAACAATGCCATTTAAAAGTAGGCGATTTTATATGGACGGGCGGCGATTGTCATATTTATAACAATCATTTTGAGCAAGTTCAATTACAATTATCAAGAATTGCTAGACCATTGCCGCAATTAAATATTAAGCGGTTGCCCAACGATATATTTGATTATCAATATGATGATTTTGAATTGCTTGGATATGACCCATACCCTGCAATTAAAGCACCCATAGCCGTTTAATCTTTAAATTGTTTTTGCAGCCCTGCTTGCCAAAACGATTCGGAGTTTAAAACATTCACAAATAATTGTGCGGCATTACCTGCACCAAACCCTGTATGTTGTGCAAAACGCTGACCCCAAAATGTGTTTAAAAAGCCTTGAATAGCGAACTTATCCAAGGCATTACAATTGACTAAAGACGGGGCAGTTGAGCGGTTATATTGACGTGATCCTACATCTAAACTGGGAATCCCTAAAAAAGGAGCTTCACGTACACCTGCACTGCTATTGCCAATGATTGCATTGGCATTACGCATTAATTCTGAAAAATATGCAAACCGCATTGATGGAATTAAGCGAAACCTAGTACTAGGTAAACGGTTTAAAACTGAAAAAATAGCTTCAGTACCTGGGTCATTGTTAGGAGCAATCACGACAAAACACTGTTGACTGTCTTCTAAAACGCTAAATAAAGCAGCCGCTTGTTCACCCATAGTGTCTACTTCAGAGGTAACTGGGTGAAAAATAACAATGCCATATTGATTGGCTTCAAAAGGAATTTGATAATACTCTTTTACTATCGTTAAATTAATACCACTAGGGCGTAAATGGACATCTAATTCAGGTGAACCAATCGTGTAAATACAATGACTGGGTTCACCTAAACTTAAAACGCGGTCACGGGCTTTGTCTGAACTTACAAAATGACTGGCACATAATTTGGTATTGCAATGGCGAATACTCTCATCAATCGTACCTGATATTTCACCGCCTTCAATGTGTGCCGAGCGAATATATTTCATAGAACACACCAACGCTGCCGCTAGTGCTTCAACACGGTCGCCATGAATAATGACTAAATCAGGGCTGTATTCGTGTAAAAAATCAGACAAGCCTAAAATAGTTTTTGCTAATATTAATTCCTGTGAATCGCCTGCTTTTTGATTAACGAACTCAAAAAAATCAGCGGTTTTAAAACGCTTGACTTCTACTTTAGTACTGCCATAACGTGCCATCATGTGCATACCTGTGATAAAAAACCCAATATGAAACCCTGCGGCTTGTGCAGCCATTGCCAGAGGTTCAATTTTGCCAAAATCAGCACGTGTACCTGTAATAAAAAGTAATTTTTTACTCATAAAAACGTCTTGTAAATAATATTTAATAAAAAAATTATTGTATCGTCAAAATATTGCTGACTACCTATTACTGACTGCCTTTATTTAACTCATAATTTGCTTAATAAAATTGCTAAGTCAATCAATATGTAAATATGTGTTTTTCACTTATATTTTATAAAAATAATCACACTGTTTGTTACTTGTTTAACAATACCGCTGCACAAGCGGCAAAATCAGCGGCATTGTCTATGTCTAAACTGTCTTTTTCGTTCATATTTAATGCTCCTATTCGGGTAAGGTTACTGCCAGTAAATCCCCCATTATTTATAAACCAAGCCGCATTAAATAGATATAACGCACCATTTGGGCGTACCACTTCTGGCAGTTGTTGGCGGTTACTAAAACAATACTGTGGATTTGATAGCGGCATAAATTGATTGTTTTGTAAAAACCCCCATTTTAAAATACTGCGTTCAGCGGGCGTGACGCCCATAACTAAATCATAGTTTTGACTATTAAACAGAGCGAGTCCTGCTTGGATATGTGCAGCTGTTCGTAAGGGCGAAGTCGCTTGTAATAACACCAGCGTACCGCTTAAGTTTTCAGTTTTAATCAAATGCAACAATACAGTTGCCATATCCACTGTATCACCGCATAAGTGCTGTGGGCGAACGACACACTCTACTCTATTAATAGGGGCAGCGTTTAATACTGTAACAATATCGGTACTGATTACAATGCGTGATGCGCCTGCGGCTAATGCTGCATTGACTGCATATAAATATAAACACTGCCCGTTTAAAGGCAAAATATTTTTATTAGGTAAACCTTTTGAACCCGCCCGTAAAGGAATAATAGCGGTCCACGGTGTGATGGTCTTTAACATAAAAGTAAGGTTTGAAAATAAATTAAGTATTAATTCAGTATTAGACTTCTTTTAAAACTGTATTTATACGAGAAAAGTTTCGATTTTAAAAGCGGTTTATTCTATAAATACAGCTTAGAATCAGGATTTTTAAGATTAAAGGATAAGGCAGGATTAAAAATCCTTAAATTCTGAAAATCTTGATTTAAATTTTAAGTTAGTTTTTAAAGCTTAATAAATAGATTAAACATATTTTTATATAGTTTTGAAAAAAGCCTATTAAATAAACATTAAATAAACATTAAATAAGTATTTAAAAACTAAGTATTTGGTAACGTACCCGTTTAATCTAAACTTTTATCATGGCGAATATGGTTGTCAAATACCAAAGTTTGTAAACGTTGATTAGCAATATGGGTATAAATTTGCGTAGTACTAATGTCTGCATGGCCTAATAATAATTGTACGGTTCGTAAATCTGCTCCGTGGTTAAGTAAGTGCGTAGCAAAAGCATGACGAATAGTATGGGGTGAAATTAATGGGCTTGGAATACCGACACGCAGTGCATAAAATTTAATCATTTTCCAAAACATTTGCCGTGTCATTGCTTCACCGCCGCGTTGTGTAATAAATAAGTCATCACTGACACGCCCTGCTAATAATTCAACACGCCCTTGGCTTAAATACATACTTAGTGCATCAGAGGCAGGCATTCCAAAAGGTACAAGCCGTTCTTTGTTGCCTTTGCCTGTTACACGCAAAGCATTATCGGGTAAACTAATCTCAAAGACGCGTAAACCGACTAATTCACTCACCCGCAAACCGCTAGCGTACATTAGCTCTAGCATAGCTTTATCACGTTGCCCTAAAGCT
>JAYWHD010000008.1:0-5143 GCA_043777895.1 Betaproteobacteria bacterium
GACATTATCACTGGGTTTGTAGTGGATGTTTCATACGAATCATTGTCTAAAACAACAGGTTTAAGCACTTTGGGTGATGTCAATCTTGAAAAAGCTTTAAGTTTATCTACACCGTTAGGCGGCCATTTAGTGACAGGTCACGTCGATGGATTAGGCCAAGTAGCCCATATTCAAGCTGTGGGTGAAAGCTGGCAATTAATCATAACAACACCGTTAGCCATGGCAAAGTTTTTTGCTATTAAAGGCAGTGCCGTTATTAATGGCGTATCTTTAACGGTTAATACCATTGATGACCATAAAACAGGCTGTAATTTGTCCTTTAATTTAATTCCGCATACGTGGAACAACACTACTTTATGTCAATTAAAACAAGGTGATAGCGTGAATTTAGAAATTGATTTGGTGGCTCGGTATTTAGAACGTATGTTAAGTGCGCCTAAAATAATATAAACAATATAAACAATATTAAAAAATGTTAAGACATATAAAAGCATTAATACCTATTAAAATATACCAAAAATATCAATAATTCTTAAAAATTATTAAGGGCTATTAAAATACAAATTTTGTAGAAAATACTCCATTTAATGCAGGTGCATCGCACTCAAACAAAAATTCATTGCTAAATACTGTTTCACTGTTACGCGTAATACGCACCGCCTGCATCATCGGACTATGATGAACATCGCCGACCACCGTAATTAATCTTCCTTTGATAGACAGTGTATTTAAAAAAACTTGTGATAGACTGTTTAGACTAGGCACACTGCCTGACAACATTATCAAATCCCAACCACGTTCACCCGCGTGTTGTATCGCCCTCTGAAAACCACAGCCTTGCTCAACATTAACATTGTCTAATAAAGACTGCTTTAGTGCATCACGGGCAGACGTAATTAAAGATTGAATCGTCTCAAATGTAACCACTTGTGCCGCAGAAAATCCAAGCAATGCAGCCATATAACCTGAACCCGTACCTACTTCTAATACCCGCTCAGTAGCACTAGGATTAGCGGCTTGTAATAACCTTGCTTCTAATTTAGGCGACAACATAAATTGTCCTTGCCCAAGCGGCAATTGAGTGTCTACAAAAGCCAAAGCTTGTGAGTGATTCGGTACAAATAACTCACGCTTTACATGACGCAATAAATTCAATACTTTTTCGTCCAACACACCCCAAGGACGAATCTGCTGCTCAATCATGTTAAATCTAGCGTGTTCGGCAGAAAATTCGTAATCAAGCGAGATTGAATCAGTTAAATTAGCGGATAGTATCATACATTTATATAAAATTTTCTTTTTAAACTTGTTTATTTAAATAGTTTTAATGAGGTGTTAATTTTAATGAGGTGTTAAGTTGATACTTAATTAGCTATGACTGCCGTGTTACGTAAACGAATATGAAGCTCACGCAACTGCTTTTCATCAACCAAACTAGGCGCTTGGGTTAATAAACATTGTGCACGTTGCGTTTTTGGAAAAGCAATAACATCACGGATTGATTCAGACCCAGTCATTAAAGTAACAATACGGTCTAAACCAAAGGCTAAACCACCGTGCGGCGGCGCACCGTATTGCAAAGCATCTAATAAAAATCCGAACTTAGCTTGTGCTTCATCTGCTTGAATATTTAATGCTTTAAATACTTTACTTTGCACATCAGCACGGTGAATACGTACACTGCCTCCGCCTAATTCCCAACCATTGAGCACCATATCATAAGCTTTAGCAATTACTTTTGCTGGGTCACTGTCTAAGTAATCTTCGTGTCCATCTTTAGGGGCTGTAAACGGGTGATGCATGGCATTCCAGCGTTGGCTGTCTTCGTCATATTCAAACATCGGAAAATCCACTACCCATAGAGGTGCCCATTGCCCTATTAATAAACCCGTCGATTTACCAAATTCACTCTGGCCTATTTTGACGCGTAATGCACCTAACGCATCATTAACAATTTTGGCTTTATCAGCACCAAACACAATTAAGTCGCCTGTTTGTGCGCCAGTACGATGCAAAATAGCATCAATGGCTGCTTGATGAAGGTTTTTTACAATCGGGCTTTGTAAACCTTCATTTGCGTTCGCCGCATTGGCTTTTGAAAGGTCATTGACTTTAATCCAAGCTAAACCTTTAGCCCCATAAATAGCAACGAATTGAGTAAATTCATCAATTTCCTTGCGAGAAATACTAGCCCCATTAGGAATTCTAATCGCAGCAACACGGCCACCTTGCATATTTGCAGCGGCACTAAATACTTTAAAATCAACACTGTGCATTACATCAGTTAATTCAGTTAAAACCAACTGCACCCGCAAATCAGGTTTGTCTGAACCATAAAGATACATAGCATCAGAAAATTTCATTACAGGAAACGGATTGGGTAACTCAATATTTAAAGCCTCACGAAACACATGGCGTGCCATATCCTCAAATATATCACGAATAGCTTGCTCATCTAAGAAGCTGACTTCACAATCAATTTGTGTAAATTCTGGCTGACGATCAGCACGCAAATCTTCATCACGAAAACATTTTGTAATTTGATAATAGCGATCAAAACCAGATACCATTAACAATTGTTTAAATAATTGCGGTGATTGTGGCAAAGCAAAAAACTGCCCATCATGAACACGGCTTGGGACTAAATAATCGCGAGCCCCTTCAGGCGTTGATTTTGTCAGCATCGGTGTTTCAATATCAATAAACCCCAACTGGTCTAAATAATTACGAACCAACATCGCTACTTTATAGCGTAAACGCATATTGCGTTGCATTACAGGGCGGCGTAAATCTAACACACGGTGTTCTAAGCGTGTCATTTCATTTAAATTATTATCATCTAATTGAAAAGGTGGTGTAACTGACGCATTCAAAACAATCAAGTGCTGACATAAAACTTCTATAGCCCCACTGTTTAAATCTGAATTAACCGTACCTTCTGGACGCAAGCGTACTGTACCGACTACTTCTAAACAAAACTCACCACGGACTTTTTCTGCAACAGAAAACATATTCACATTAACTGGGTCACATACAATTTGTATCAACCCCTCTCTGTCACGTAAATCAATAAAAATGATACCGCCGTGATCACGGCGACGGTGTGCCCACCCTTTTAAAGTCACTGTTTGATTGGTATAGGCTTCGGTAATTAAACCGCAATAGTTCGTGCGTAAAGAAGTAATCATAGAAGTTTGGATAATGACATAAAAAAATGAGTGTTATTGATATTTATTGATATTTATTGATATTTAGTATGTATTTATTACATATTTATTACATTTATTATGTATTTAATGTGTATTTAATGTGTATTTAATCTGTATTTAATTTATGTATAGTTTTTATATATGGTTTATATATATGGTTTATATTTAGTTTACTGACCTAGAGAAAGAGACAAAGCGGTTTTAGGCACAACAACACCCATACTGACGACATACTTTAAAGCTTCATCAACACTCATAGACAAAGGCTTGGTGTCTGATTTTAATACAATCAAGAAAAACCCGCTGGTTGGATTAGGCGTGGTCGGCACAAAAACACTAATATGCTCACCACTAAGTTGGTCTGCAATGTCTACAGCGGGTTTGCCTGTTTGAAATGCAACCGTCCACACACCTGCACGAGGATATTGAACCAATACCGCCGTTTTAAAGGCATTACCACTGTCGGATAATAAAGTGTCTGACACTTGTTTAACACTAGAATAAATAGTCCGTACAACAGGAATATAGCCTAAGAGCTTATCCCAAAAAAACAGCAACTGGCGGCCTAAAAAATTAGCGGCTAATATACCAGTTATTAATACAATTAATAAAGCAAATAAAACACCTAAGCCAGGCAAACTTTTTGGTAAATGCAATAAAGGCAACCAAATTTCAGGCCGCCAGTCATCGGGTAATATACGTAGCAAACCGTCCATTACGCCCACAACCGCTGAAATAACCCAAACCGTAATAGCCAGTGGTACCCATACCAATAAACCAGTCATTAAATATTTTTTCATGGTGTACTCACAGAGGGTGTATTTGCAACAGTATTAGGTACAGTAGTAGACGATGGAGCTTGAGATACGGCTTCTTTTTGAGTGCTTTTTTCACGAAAATCAGTGGCGTACCAGCCAGTACCTTTTAGAGCAAAACCAGCACTAGTAAGTTGTTTAACAAAGGTATCTTGTAAACATACCGTACACACTAATAACGGCGGATCGCTAATTTTACGTAAAAAATCTTGTGAATGCTGGCAGTCTATGTTAGAACAGCGATAAGCATAGATAGGCATAAGGGTTATTTCCGATGAATTAAAAAAATGTGGTTTTATTAATTTAATATTAATTTTTTATTAATTTTATTGTTGATTTTATTGTTGATTTATTATTTACTATTAGCCTACTATTGTAAAGGTTTCATAAGAATACGCATAACTGAAGATTAACTTTTGCTAATAAAACCGCATAGACAATTGAATATTGATTATGTTCGTCCCAATCGCCCAACACATATTTAGACACTGCCCCGTCATATTTATCATTTAATTGCCGTATACCTGGTTTATGGGTATGCCCATGTAATATTACGTGACAATTGTGCAGGGTAGCTGCCGCTAATACTGTGTTGTCCTCTACGTCCATAATATCAACTGACTGAACAGATTGTTTAGAATTTTTTTCACAACTGATATGGGCTTTAGCGTTTACTCGGTATGCTTTAACTTGAGCTTGCCTAAGGTGTAGCGGTTGTGCTAAAAAACTCATTTGCCATTGTACTTGGCGGCTGGTGGAACGAAATTGTTGGTATTGAATATCTAATGTACACCATTCATCGCCGTGTGCTAACAAAACATTGTTGTAAGTATTATTATGCTGGTATTGCTTTAATACGCAAGGACTGGCTAACAACTCTAAATGACACCGTTGTATAAAGTGTTGTCCTACCATAAAATCGCGGTTTCCTGGCATAAATGCCACACGAACTCCCCGCGAATGCAGCGCTAAAAAGACAGTTTC
The DNA here is from genome assembly GCA_043777895.1 of Betaproteobacteria bacterium. Lineage (GTDB taxonomy): Bacteria > Pseudomonadota > Gammaproteobacteria > Burkholderiales > Burkholderiaceae_C > JBDLSY01. The sequence continues at coordinate 5,009 of JAYWHD010000008.1, forward strand.
AACGGCAATAATGATAGGGCTACGGTCATCATCACCACAATACGCTTCAAATAAATCACCTAATACAATTAAATATTGCGTATTTAATGGGTTAATTTTTTCACAAAAATGTTGGAATTTTTCTAAAAGATACGG
>JAYWHD010000009.1:0-5132 GCA_043777895.1 Betaproteobacteria bacterium
TTACTTAGTACTTAGTATTAATTTAATAATATCCTTAATATTTTTGATGTTTTTGCCTTACAAAGCTAAAATAAGCCCATAGTTTTTTATTTTTATCTATTTTTTAATTTACCTACAACCTTATAACTGTAACGTACTATTTTGCCTTCCACTTATCAAAACATATTTAATATTCCGTTAGATACACAACGTACTATTGAGAACTTAAACATTAACCGCGTACAAACTATTCAGTTGCCTACGGGTTCATCAGATGCTTGGCTTATTGCCTATCAAGCCCGTCAATTATATGCACAAAACAAAAATATTGGTTTATGCATAATTTGTGCTTATGCACCTGATGTGCCTAGATTAAATGATGAGTTGCATTATTTATTGGCAGATACACCTTTAAAAGATGCGGTACACATATTACCAGATTGGGAGATATTACCGTATGACCAGTTATCGCCTCATAAAGACTTAATCAGTGAACGATTAGCTACTTTACATCAATTAGTGTCTGGTAATATTCGTATATTAATTGCTCATGCCAGTACTACTGCCCACTGTCTTGCACCCGCCCAGTTTATAGAACAATACTCTTTTTCATTTACTAAAGGGCAAGTGTTAAACGGCATAAAATTACGCGAACAATTAGTAAGGGCTGCTTATACACAAGTTAGTCAGGTATTAACTGCTGGTGAATATAGTATTCGGGGTAGTATCATTGATTTATTTCCTATGGGTTCACTGCTACCCTATCGTATTGATTTATTTGAGGATACTATTGATAGTATTCGAACTTTTGACCCCGATACTCAACGTAGCCTATATCCAGTACCTAGTATACAACTATTACCTGGGCGTGAATACCCTTTTGATGAACCTTCAAGGGCAGAGTTTCGTAAACGTTACCGTGAAACATTTACACAAGATATTAGTAAAATTAGGCTTTATAAAGATGTAGGTACGGGCATTGCTGCCGCAGGTTTAGAATATTTTTTACCTTTATTTTTTGAAAAAACGGCAACATTATTTGATTATTTACCCTCTAACACTCAATTGGTTATGTTGGGCGATATTAACGCATCTTTGAACCAATTTTGGATAGATATACGCGAAAGGTACACTTTTTTAAGTGCCGATATTGAACGTCCGATTTTACCTCCGGAACATTTATTTATCGCTACAGATGCTTGGTTTACAGCTTGCAAAGCGTACACACATTTAATTATTGATGGTAAAAACCTTAACTTCCCTTGTTTAGACAGTCAATTACCCGATGTATCAATTAACCGTAAACACACTGCCCCATTAGATTTGCTAAAAAATTATCTAAACGATTTTAACGGTCAAATTATATTGATGGCTGAATCTGCAGGGCGACAAGACACCTTAAAGCAATTATTAAATGAGCATCATATTGATGTAGCTAGCTTTAATTCTTTGAGTGATTTTTTAAATAGTCAAACTAAAAATGGTTTAATTACGGGTAGTTTATATGCTGGTTTTGTTCTTTCTAATTTAAATAATGCTGATGATAGTACAGATAATAGTATATATAACTCCCTAGCTATTATTACAGAAACTGAACTATTTGCACTATCTCCTTATCGTGGTAATGGTAAACGTAAGCAAGAAAAGAGTAACACAATAGAAGCAATGATTAAAGATCTTGCTGAATTGCACATAGGTGACGCAGTTGTCCATATACAACATGGCGTTGCACGCTATCAAGGGTTAATTAATTTAGATTTAGGCGATGGTGAAACAGAGTTTTTACACCTTTTATTTGCAGGCGACAATGCTTTATATGTACCTGTTGCACATTTACATACTATTTCACGTTATGGTGGCGGCAATCCAGAACACGTCCATTTACATAGTTTAGGTAGTGAGTTATGGGACAAAGCCCGCCGTAAAGCTGCTATACAAGCCCGAGACACTGCCGCTGAATTATTAGACTTATATGCACGCCGTGCCTTGCGTAAAGGACACTCGTTTAGTTTAAACGATAAAGACTATGAGATTTTCAAAGATAGTTTTGGTTTTGAGGAAACACCTGACCAAGCAGCAGCAATTCAAGCCGTAATTAATGATATGGTCAGTGAAAAGCCTATGGATAGGCTTATTTGTGGTGATGTGGGTTTTGGAAAGACAGAAGTTGCGTTACGTGCAACCTTTATCGCCGTAATGGGTGGAAAACAAGTCGCTATTCTTGCACCGACTACTTTATTAGCAGAACAACATTATGAAACATTCAAGAATAGATTTTCTCAATGGCCAGTAAAAATAGTTGAACTATCACGGTTTCGTAGTACAAAAGAAATTAATACCGCAGTAGACGGTATTAATTCAGGCAATGTTGATATTGTGATTGGGACACATAAATTATTTAGTAGCCAAGTCAAATACCCTCGTTTAGGTTTGCTGATTATTGATGAAGAACACCGTTTTGGTGTGCGTCATAAAGAATCACTGAAATCTTTACGGGCTGAAGTAGATATTTTAACTTTGACCGCGACCCCTATTCCGCGTACTTTAGGTATGAGTCTTGAAGGAATGCGTGATTTATCAGTGATTGCAACTGCACCACAACGTCGATTAGCGATTAAAACATTTGTCCGCCGTGAATCGCAAGGAATTATTCGTGAAGCAGTACTACGCGAACTCAAACGTGGTGGACAAGTTTATTTTTTACACAATGAAGTAGACACTATTATTAATAGAAAAGTTACTTTAGAAGAAATATTACCAGAAGCAAGAATTGCCATTGCTCACGGACAAATGCCAGAACGCGATCTTGAGCGGGTTATGCGTGATTTTTATCAAAAAAGGTTTAATATTTTATTGTGTACAACCATTATTGAAACAGGTATTGACGTATCCAGTGCAAATACTATTATTATGCACCGTGCCGATAAATTTGGATTGGCACAGCTACATCAATTAAGAGGACGTGTTGGACGTAGCCATCATCAGGCTTATGCTTATTTATTAATTCATAGCGAAGACAGCTTGACAGCCAGTGCAAAAAAACGCTTAGAAGCTATTCAAGGTATGGAAGAGTTAGGTAGCGGTTTTTATTTAGCGATGCATGATTTAGAAATACGCGGTGCAGGCGAAGTGTTAGGTGAACATCAAAGCGGTGAAGCCACAGAAGTTGGCTTTAGAATGTATATTGATATGATTAATTCAGCCGTAAAAGCTCTAAAAAGTGGTAAAGAACCCAGCTTAGAAGACGTTATGCCTAAAAATAGCGAGGTAAGTTTACACGCTCCTGCCCTACTCCCCTCTGACTATGTATCGGATATCAATCAACGTTTAAGCCTATATAAAAAACTGGCCAGTTCAGAAACCGAAGAACAATTAGCGTATATTCAAGAAAGTTTAATTGACCAGTACGGTAAGTTGCCAGAAGCGACTTGTACTTTAATGGATACCCATAAAATTAGAATTCGTATGAACCCTTTAGGTATTACTAAAATTGATGCCCATTCAGACGCATTTATTTTAACTATTGGTAAAAATACACCATTAGAAATGCACCAAATCGTTCGTTTAATTCAAGATAATAAATCTATAAAAATGCAGGGGCAAGACAGGCTGCGTGTTACGGCTAAAAGTGACCACGTTGCTGATAGGGCAAAATTGATATTTGATTTTTTAAAAAAGTTAAATGATATGCTACCATCAAAAATAAAAATCAAATAATGTTGTAAAACAATAAAAAAGCTATAGCACTATAGCTTTTTATAAATTTTATAAAACACGAATAAAAAAACATCAATAAATAATTAATAATAATTAATAAGTCTGTTAAATTAAGCTAGCTTTATAACGTACTTGACCTTCAACAATTTCTTGCTTTGCTTCGGAAGGACCAGTCCAACCCTCTATTTTGACCCATTTACCTGGCTCTAAATCTTTATAGTGTTCAAAAAAATGTTGAATTTGTGCTAAACGCTCTGGAGCAACATCTTCGGGCTTATTCCAATGCTTATACCAAGGCAATGATTTATTAATGGGTACGGCTAATAACTTAGCATCGCCCCCTGCCTCATCGCTCATTTTTAACATACCGATGGGTCGGCATTTCACTACAGAACCAGCAATGAGTGGAAAAGGCGTAATTACAAGGACATCAACAGGGTCCCCATCATCAGAGATAGTGTGTGGTATATAACCATAATTACAAGGATAATGCATAGAAGTACCAATAAACCTATCTACAAATAAAGCCCCAGTTGCTTTATCAATTTCATATTTAACTGGTGGGGCATTGGCAGGAATCTCAATAATAACATTAAATTCTTCAGGGGCTTTGTCGCCAGCAGTAACACGGTCTAAGTTCATAAGTCCTCATTTTAAAAAATTGTTGAAAAGTTTATTTATTTAAATAATTTATTTATTGTCTATTATTTATAAAAAGCTATTATTTATAATAAGCAAAAGATTAGTATGTTAGTATTTTAGCAAAACACCGCGTAAATTAGCTAACATCCGGCGACTCACTTGCAAAAAGACTTCATTTTTTAAACCTAAAACTTGTATAGTACAGTCATCTTTTTCATGTAATACGCCACAAGCAGACACATTTATCAAAGCATTGCGATGTACGCGAACGAACAATTGCTTATTAGCATTGAGTGATTGTTCTAACTCACTTAAGCTTAGATTACATGTGTAAGACTGTGTTGCAGTATGCACGATAGTCATTTTATTTTCAGCTTTAAAGTAAACGATAACGCTAGCTGGTATTGCAGCCACTGTACCATCATCAAGGTGAACAGTAATATAAGGTTCTATTAGTTTTAATTCTTTCAATTCATTAGAATGGTTAAATTGATAGGCTATCTGTAATACTTTTTGTAATGCAAGCAATAACCGAGCCGCACGCACAGGCTTTAAAATGTAATCAACGACTGACAAATCAAAGGCAGCCACTGCATGCTGTGATTCAGCAGTTATAAATACAATATTAATGTAAGGTGCGTTCTTTTTTAGAAAATCGGCGACATCAATACCATTTAAATTGGGCATATTAACGTCTAATAAAATGACACTAGGCATTAACTGCAAATTAAACTGGACCTGTAATTTAGGTAAGCCATTAATTAAAGCAGAAGCATTAGCATATTGTGCAATCA
>JAYWHD010000010.1:0-1834 GCA_043777895.1 Betaproteobacteria bacterium
CATAGCTTGATCGTAGTTCTCCTTTTTCATCTGTCCAGTTTTTAGTTGTCAGTGCATACAAGCCATAACCACTGCCTCTTTCATTACAATAAGTATGCACTTCAACTACTTTTGATGGCACTATACGTGATTTACATAAGTTAGATTGTTCTTTAATCCACTCAAAACTGCCGCCTTTAGGTTCAGGTCTGCTAGTTAAATTGACTTTATTGCCCAGCCCAAATGAAATGATTTGTTGTTTAGAATTTTTGCCATTGCTCACCACATAGCTGTATTCAAATACATCATTGCCTTTGGCTTTAATGTTTGATTTAATCGTGACATCAAACATATTCGGCGGGTACATCGACCGTTTTCTAAACGTGACTTTTTCATAGTTATCACCCTCTTCAAAGTTATCATTTTCAGAATGCAAATACTCAAAGTGCCACGCCCCTGTTTTAGGGTCTACCGTCACTTTATTGACTGCCCTAGCACGTGCCATGTGGGCTTCTTTTTTAGCTTCAAAAGCGGCTTCTTCTTGTCTTCTTTGTGCTTCAGCAATCTCTAAATCAGCGTAATCAATAACCGCTTGTTTTAATGCGGCTTCCAAAGCAGGTAAATTACGCGGGGTATCCTTTGGAATATAGTAATATCTTTTTTCACCTGTCTTGGGGTTAATTGCATGGGCTGAAATATTACCACTATTAAAAATATCAAATTTATTAAAAAGCCGTGCAATTGGGTTTCCATCTGCATAAACAACAGTAGGCACAGTTAAAGTAGTCACGGTTAAGGCAATGGCAAGGGCGGCAGCCGTTCTACTGAACAGTATTGGTTTCATGGTAAATCCTTAAAATGAGGAAAATGTAAAGGGTGGTTAAATGAGTAAAATTTAATTAGGAGTAGAGCTGCACTGACCGCCCCCTAATTTTTTATCAATATTGCCCAATAAATAAGCGTGGTAATGTTCGGGAGTACAAGAGAATACTTTCCCTTTATCATTTGTACATTTTTGTACACCCGTATGCCATAAAATTTTCGCTTGTACAGGATATTTGCCATCTTGTGGATTGCAAATTTTTTGATACATTTGTTTTTCTAATGCGTTGGGTACATCAGTAGTACGCAAATCAATTTGTGTACCGATACGGTGTTCTACGTGTGCATACTGTTTACCACTAGATTTGATGCCAGTCCAATTCGGATAAATTGACCCTGAACCTGGATAAGAATAAAATTTACCACCCCATTCTAAACTGGCATCATTTAAACCCACTGAAGCTGGTTTTTCACTGTTTGTTTTCCAGCCTTGGTCTACCATATATTTAGTTAATTCTACTAAACCCGTGTGTGCTGGTTGGGTTAAGTAATACACCGTTTGTGTGGCTGTCGATGCATTGTTGTTTTTGTGATAATTGTCATTACTAATAAACCGCCAATTAATATTTGCAGGGATTTTAGTCAAATTCGGTACTTTGACATTAAAGATTTTTTCTGCTGTTTTAATGGTGCTTGTACATTTATCACACGTTACTGTAACTGTATGCTTACCTGAAAAAATAGGCGAGGTAAAAGTAACTTTGACTTCACCACTGGCATTGGTTGTGCCGCTTTTTACGCTTAAAATACCAGGCGGTCGTTCTGGAGGATTGACTGGGTGATTGCCCGAGCCTGCTTCAACCGCCACTGTAAACGTCAAAGCCATGCCTACTTTGGGCTGGTTGCCTTCGGTCACCTTGGCAATTAAATCATAGGTAGATTTACCATCACCTTCAGAGCCGTTCGGGCGGGGTTCGGTTTGGCCTGATACTGGCGTAAGAGATACGGTTTGCGTACAATCTGCTGCTGCCGC
>JAYWHD010000011.1:0-5114 GCA_043777895.1 Betaproteobacteria bacterium
CCAAAGCAAAAAACAGTAATATGCGTCATCGCCCAGTAGGTATGGGCATTATGGGCTTTCAAGACTGTTTGCATGCGATGCGGATTCCTTATGCGTCTAATGAAGCCATTGCATTTGCCGATACCAGCATGGAAGCCGTGTGTTATAACGCTTATTGGGCATCGTCTGATTTAGCGGCTGAACGCGGGCGTTATGAAAGCTACGAAGGCAGTTTATGGAGCCGTGGTGTTTTGCCACAAGACACCTTAGATATGCTATTCAAAGAACGCGGCGGCTATGTTGAAGTAGACCGTTCAAGTACTTTGGATTGGGACGCGTTGCGTGCCAAAATTGCTAAAGATGGTATGCGTAACAGCAATTGTGTTGCGATTGCCCCTACAGCAACGATTAGTAATATTATTGGCGTATCGGCTTGTATTGAGCCTGCTTATCAAAACTTGTATGTGAAATCTAATTTATCGGGCGAGTTTACTGATGTAAACGAGTTTATGGTACGTGATTTAAAACGTTTAGATTTATGGGACGATGTAATGGTGGCCGACTTAAAATATTTTAAAGGCAGCCTTGCCAAGGTAGACCGCGTGCCTGCTGAATTACGTGCTTTATACTCAACGGCGTATGAAATTGACCCCAGATGGATTATTGAAGCGGCAGCTCGCCGCCAAAAATGGATAGACCAAGCACAATCGCTAAATCTGTATTTTGCACAAGCCAGCGGTAAAAAATTAGACGACACCTATAAATTAGCGTGGTTACGCGGTTTAAAAACGACGTATTATTTACGTACTTTGGGGGCAACCGATGCTGAAATGTCTACAGGGCGTGGCGGTGAGTTAAACGCGGTATCCAATAATGTCAATAAAGGCAATGTGATGGCGACTTCTGCTACGGCGGGGTTTGGTGCGCAAGCGGTAATGCCTGATGCTGAAGGAGCAGTCTGTATGACCCGCCCTGGTGATGTCGGCTTTGAAGAATGCGAGGCGTGTCAGTGATGGAGGCTAAGTTAAAGTATTTAGAGTTCATTCAAAATATTATTACTAGAATGAATACTAATTCTTTTATTATAAAAGGGTGGGCAGTAACGCTAGTCAGTGCATTATTTGCTTTAGCCGCAAAAGATATAAATATAAAGTTTGTATTTATTTCATACCTAGCTTTGCCTTTATTTTGGTTGATTGATGGTTTTTTCTTATCACAAGAGAGACAGTATAGAAGTCTGTACGAAAAAGTAAGAGTCTTAGATAATAAAGCAGTAGATTTTAATATGAAAACAAAAGAGTTTAATTTAGGTAAAAATATGTGGTGCAGTAGTATTTTCTCTACTACATTACTTATTTTTTATGGACTATTAATGGTCATTATTTGTTTAGTTTGTTTTTTATTGAGGAGTTAATATGGGTAGAAAAGTATTTGTATCTTATAAATATGCTGATAGTTCTGTTTATAGGTTGGGTTGTGTTCCATATACCAGTGTTCCATATATTCAAAAAACTACTGCAAGAGATTATGTAAATAAATTGGTAGCTATTTTAGGTAAAGAAAATCATATTTATAAAGGTGAGCAAGATGGACAAAGTCTCGCAGACTTTAAAAACTCAACAATAGAAAGTAAACTCCGCGATAGAATTTATGATAGTAGTATTACTATTGTTCTTATTTCTAAAAATATGAAAGATAACTTCAAACTCGAACAAGACCAATGGATACCTTGGGAAATTTCATATTCATTAAAAGAAGTGTCGCGAAAAGGAAGAGTTAGTAAATCTAATGCTATATTTTGTATCGCTTTGCCAGATGAAAATAACTCTTATAACTATTGTTTAAATCAAAATGTAGCACTCCTAAGGATGGAGTGTTTTGATTTTAGTAATTTTTTTAAAATATTAGAAAAAAATACTAATAATAGAAATAAGTACTACGTTAATAATACCGATTTTCTTTTTTCTAATTTACACAATATAAATGATTCATATATATTTTGTGTTAAGTGGGAAAATTTTATTAAAAATAGTCAATTTTATTTTGAGAAGGCTGAAAAAAATAAAAAAGATATTAATTATTTTGATATAACCAAAATCGTTGAGTGATAATATTAAATAACTTTTTAATTACCCAAGGGCAACCCGCCCTTGGTATACAAAACTCATCAAATCAAACAAACTTAAACATCAGGAAACCAGTCTTTCATGAGTATTTCTTCTACCGTATAAGGGCATTCAGGAGGAAACTGTTTTAGATGTATGCCTGTTTCAGATGCTGCAAGCTCACGCGCATAAGCATAAGCATCGCCTAAATCGTCAGCAGGTAAAGATTTCAAACTTAGATTATCTTTAATTAGTTTTGCTATAGCCAACCTAGCATTAACAATACTAACCCGCCAGCTTTTACTTTTAATGTTGTTTTGATAATCCCATTTTAACAAGTGCATAATCAAATTAACTTGATGGTTATAGATACCCCGTTGCTCACTGCGTCCCATATCTTCTATTTCTTCAATCAAATGTGTCAGGTCTATTTCATCAAAACGCTTTTCTTTTAAAAGTTTCGCATTCTCTTGAGACCAAAGATATATATCTTTGTGATAAGTTTCATGTAGTGTCATTGTTTGCATTTAGGTACGCCTTCAACTTTGAATCAATTGCGTTGTTAGCTTGTTTAAACAAAACTTGAGCCAAAAAATTAAGTCTATATTTTAAAGCTTTAACAATCTAGCCCGTTCTTCTTCTGTGGGCGCATGGCTACGCGTGGCATAAAAATTTTGAATGATAGACAACACTTCATCGGCACTGTCGGTAATGTGCATTAAATCCATATCTTTTTCACCAATCAGCTTTCGCCCAACCAATATAGTGTTACACCACGCCCAAAAACCGTGCCAAAATTCACTGCCCACTAAAATAATCGGCGTATGACGGCTTTTTCCTGTTTGAATTAAGGTTAATACTTCCGTTAATTCATCTAAAGTCCCAAATCCGCCTGGCATTACTACAAAAGCGTTGCTATATTTTACAAAGGTTACTTTTCTAGCAAAAAAATGCCTAAATTTAAGTGCAATATTTTGAAACGGATTGCCGTGTTGTTCGTGTGGCAGCTCAATATTTAAGCCGACACTGGGCGATGATCCCGCAAATGCCCCTTCATTGGCTGCTTGCATAATCCCTGGACCACCACCACTAATAACGGCATACCCTGCATCGCTTAATTTTCTAGCAATGTCAATGGTTAATTGATAATCAGAGTTATCTTTAGGCGTTCTGGCTGAACCAAAGATGCTTACTGCTGGGCGAACACTCGCCATTTGCTCGGTGGCTTCAACAAACTCTGCCATAATTCCAAGTAACTGCCAACTTTCACGTGATTTTCTAGCGGTACTTTGATATTCGTCAGTGGTAGCTTGTAAGCTGGGTGGTAATGATTTCATAATAAAATATCCAGTTGTCGTTAAAATTATAAAGTAATTAGTCTTAGTAACAGATTAAAGGAATAAAGCTATGTCCACACCGCTATGGCATATTCGCCAAACCAGCCCCTATTGGAGCAGTGCGTCAGGATTAGCCCAATTAGCTTGGGAACAAAAAATTTTAAATACATTTAGCGAAAACGTATTTGGCTATTATGCCGTAACTTTGGAACTGAATAACCTTGCTTTGTTAGAACACAACCCTATTCCCCATATTTTACGTATGGACAGTGTACCGCAAGAAAAAATACACGCTTCGTTATTGCCTAAGCAAAAAAATCTAGTTAATATTTTAGTAGATTTACACCGCTGGCCTTTTGATGATGATTCGTTGGATTATATTGTTTTACCGCACGTACTTGAGTTTTCAGACAATCCGCATACCATTTTAAGAGAAGCATACCGATGTTTAAGGGCGGGCGGTTATTTGTCTATCACCGCTTTTAATCCACATAGTTTTTTAGGCCTACAAGCAGGACACATTGAACTAGGACACCGCCATCAGTGGCTGACTCGGCGGCGGTTATTAGATTGGATGCACTTATTAAATTTGTATCCAGACCGTGGGGCATTTGGGCAATGGCGGCCGATGACTGAACGCCCTAAACTGTTTAATCGTTTAGCGTGGCTAGACAAAGCAGGCGAACGTTGGTGGCCTCACGGGGCAAACGTATTTGCATTACGCGTTGTAAAGCGTGTTGTTACCGATACCCGTCAAGTAGTAATACGGCAACCCTCTTTGTTGAACCATTTATTACACCCCGCTGTGATTACTGCAGCTGATACCGATCTACCTAAATAATTTTCTAAGCGATTATTTACAATACTAAAAATTAATAATTAATTGATTTAATGCTTACAACTCAAAACTCTATTTTTATGACAATAACTCAAAACAATTTACCCCACGTCATTGCATACACTGATGGAGCCTGCAGTGGCAATCCAGGTCAAGGTGGCTGGGGTGTATGGCTTTCCAATGACACGGGGCATAGCAAAGAATTATGTGGCGGCGAAGCCCATACCACGAACAACCGTATGGAATTAATGGCAGTAATTCACGCTTTAAATGCTTTAAAACACCCTTGTAGTATTGATGTGTATACCGATTCACAATATGTACAAAAAGGTTTAACTGAATGGTTACCTGCTTGGAAAGCCAGAGGCTGGAAAACTGCGGCCAAACAAGCTGTTAAAAATGAAGATTTGTGGAAAAGTTTAGACCAAGCCCAACAACGACACGTATTACGGCTGCATTGGGTCAAAGGCCATGCAGGCAACGAAGGCAACGAACTTGCCGATAAATTAGCACGCCAAGGCATCGGTATGACATAAATATAAGATAATTTATAGATAACTTACATAACTTAAGTTTAATAGTATAAAATGGTAGTTAAGGCAAGTCTCCTCGCAGAGTAAGTCGTGGCAACGGGTCAGGTGGGAAACCAAGCAGCTCACTACAATGCGTTCGTGCCGAGACCAAGGCTTGCCCCTTTCACCAATCCCCACAATTCGTCCATGACTTATCAAGTCCTCGCCCGAAAATGGCGCCCACAAGGCTTTTCAGAATTAATCGGTCAGCAACACGTAGTTAAAGCTTTAAGCCACGCCTTAACTAGCCAACGGCTACACCACGCTTACTTATTTACGGGTA
>JAYWHD010000012.1:0-14445 GCA_043777895.1 Betaproteobacteria bacterium
TTATATTTTCCAATAGTCGTGTGTCCTTCAATTACAGCACCTATACCAATAACACATCCTGCGTCTATTTTAACATGTGCAGCAATGACTGCATTGGCTTTCACAACGACTGAGCTATCAAGTTCAGCTAAACGGTCAATAATAGCACTGGGATGAATATTCATGAACACAATTATAATTTAATATAAACTTATAGTTTTATAACTTTACAAGTATAAATTTATGGCTTTATAAATTAGTATACTTATTTAATATACTAATTTTTTAAGTATAGTATTATGCACGATACGTACACATTAACTCTGCCTCACAAGCAATTTCTCCATCAACTTTAGCTTGTGCTGAAAACTTCCAAATACCGCCTTTATTTCGTATCGGCTTAACATATAATTTTAACTGGTCACCAGGAATAACTTGTCGCTTAAACCGTGCAGCATCAATGCCTACAAACAAGACCAAAGCACTAGTGCTGCTTTGAATGTTTAAGGTGGCAAAGCCAAGTAAGGCTGCCGCTTGAGCTAAAGCTTCTAAAATTAGTACACCAGGCATCACAGGGTATTGTGGAAAATGGCCTTGAAAAAAAGGCTCATTAATAGTTACATTTTTTAGAGCAACAATACTATGTCCTGGAACTAAGCTCTCCACACGATCAACTAAAAACATAGGGTAGCGGTGAGGAAGTTTTTTTAAAATTTCATGAATATTAAAACCATTAATTTGAGTACTGTCTGTTTTTACAATATCTTCAGTCATTTCAGTCATATTAACTCCTAGATTTAGAAAGTATTTGGCAGTGCTTTATTTTAAATATGTGATACTTATAATAATTTCGAAAAAACCTTAGTATTTAAATATTTTACCTGCTCACGTAAGCTAAACAATTTTTTTAAAGTAACAGCATTTTTTTCCCATTCAGAGTTTTCTTGAATAGGATATACACCTGTATAAAAAGCTGCTTTTTTAATTGTCTTAGTCACTAAAGTAAAACTACTAATAACAGTATCATCACATATACTCAAATGACCTAATACCCCTGCCTTACCACCAATTTGAATGCGGTTACCTAAAATAGCACTACCCGCAATACCCACTCCTGATGCAAATGCACAATCTTCGCCAATTTTTACATTATGAGCAATTTGAATTAAATTATCTAATTTACAGCCTCTTCCAATCATTGTATTTTCTAAGCTGCCTCGGTCTATTGTGCAGTTAGCACCAATTTCAACATTATCACCAATAATAACAGTGCCTGTGTGAGGTATCTTTAACCATCTTTTTTGATAAGTTGCAAAACCAAAACCATCAGAACCGATAACAGTCCCAGAGTGAATAATACAATTATTACCTATTTTAACCGAGTGGTACAAAGAGATATGGCTGTATAAAACAGTATTTTTTCCAATAGAAACACTTTCACTAATAGAACAGTGCGAATGAATAACACAGTTATCACCGATAGTAACATTCTCCGCAATAACCACCCAAGCACCAATAAAAACATTGTGTCCAATAATAGTATTGGGGTGGATTATGGCAGTAGCGTGATGTAAATTTAGTACTTGACTGTTACTAGCAATAGTATTTATTTGATAGGTATGTTTCTCAATTACTTGGGCAGCTAAAGCAAAAAAAGCATACGGGTAAGGGCAAATAATTATATTAGGACAAAATATACTATCTTGATACAACAAGTAGTGTTCAGTTGATAAGACAATCCCTAAAGCTTTACAGACAGACAAATGCTTTACAAACTTAGTATCATTAAAAAAGCACCACTCTTTATTATTAGCACTTATTAAAGTATTAAATCTAATCACTGTTTCAGTATTACTGCGTAAAACCTCAATAGACAAAGTTGGCTCAAGCTTTGTAATTAAGCTTAGTAAGTGTTCAGTAGTTAATTTTGACATTTATATAAATTTTAAATAATACTTTAATAATACTTTAATTTATTTAAATAAACAGTACCACGCAATATCACCTATTATTTAGATTTTAAAGCTTCTAAAACTTTTGCAGTAATATCAATTTTAGGATTGAACCATACTGCATCTTGAAAAACAATGTCTATATTATCAGCCTCAGCAACACGTATAACCTCACGGTTCGCACGTTCTAAAATATCTGCCAATAACTGACTGCGTCTAACTTGTACCTCTTCTTCTAAGTTTCTACGTTCACGCTGGAATTTAGCATCACTGTCAGTTAACTCTGACTGTAAACGAGACCGTTCTGAATTAGACAAAGTATTAGCATCACGTTCTAATTTATCACTTTTATTTTTTAAATCTTTTGCTAAATCAAGTAAGCTTGACTCTCGCTTAGAAAACTCTTTACTTAAAGATTTTTGTGCCTCTTGAGCAGGAAGAGATTCTTTTAGAATTTTTTCTGTATTGACAAAGCCTATTTTTGACTCTGCATAGGCAGTAGTTGATAGTAATAAGCTAGCTATTACTAAATTAATTAATGTTTTTTTAGTTGATATCATACGAATACTTTCTTTGAATGGTTAAACGAATAATCTTGCACACAATATTTAAAGCAATATCAAATATACCGTTAAAACCCTGTGCCTATTTGAAATTGAAATTTTTGAATTTTATCTTGTTCAGTCTTTTTAAATGGAATACCATAAGAAAATTTCAATGGGCCAATAGGTGATAGCCAGTTTAGACCCACACCACCAGACCAACGTAAATCTTTTACATAAATACGCTGTTTTTCCGCCCAAGCATAGCCTGCATCAACAAAAGTAAATAAACGAACCTCTTTACTTTTTACAGCCCCTGGAACTGGAAACAAAATTTCCGTATTCATTACAACTTTACTAGTACCACCAATATAATCACCATTAGTGTCTAAAGCCCCTAAGGTATTACCTTCATAACCACGGACACTACCCACACCACCTACAAAATAATTTTTAAAAAACGGAAAAGATTTTCCTTCCAAACCTCTACCATAGCCAGTATCAAGGTTAAATGCTAAAGTAAAATATTTATTGACTGGATAAAAAGTTTGATATTGATAGGCAGCTTTAGCAAAAGACACTTCTTTACCGAACGAAGTCTCAAGACTTGCTTTAATTAAACTACCTTTTGTAGGTGATAATGCACTGTCTCTACTGTCCCTAATCCATGATAAAGTCAATAATGGATAAGTAGCAGCTCCTTTTATTTTTCTTTCAAAATCAATATAACGCGGCGGGGCATTTTCAAATGTTTTGATGCCAGTATATTCAGCACCAAGGGCAATAAATAAAGCATCTACCTCGCCTACAGGCATTCCCATTCGTACTGACGCACCATTGGTTCGTATAGCAACACGATCAACACCAGATTGTCGCAAAGTATTAAAACGAGAGTAAGCCTCAACAGTTCTAGAGATACCGCTATTAGTAAAATAAGGATCTGTGGCGGACAAATACAAGGAGCGATTATTTTTAGCAGAATTAATGCTAAAGTTTAGATTCCTTCCTGATCCAAATAAATTATCTTGTGCTACGCCTGCATTGATAGATGCTTTATCAGTAGAGTTAAAACCAACGCCAAAGTTTATATTGCCTGTTGACTTTTCAACGACTTGAACCGTTAAGTCAACTTGTTCTGGGGCGTTTTCTACGGCAACCCAACCAATATTAACCTCTTTAAAGAATCCTAAACGATCAATACGATCACGTGATTGAGCAATTTTACTTGCATCATAAAAAGTAGCTTCTATTTGACGCAACTCTCGCCGAATCACTTCATCTCTTGTTTTTGTATTTCCAATAATGTTGATTTTACGCACATACGTTTTTTCTTTCGGATCAATCTCAATCTCAAAATCAACCGTTTGTTTTTCATAGTTTAAATTAGGAACTGGATTAATTTGTGCATTAGCAAAGCCTAGTTCACCTAATTTATTTTGCATTTTAGACAATAAACTATTAAAAGTGTCACCATTAAACAAAACGCCTTTTTCAATAGTAATTAATGAGTTAAGCAAGATTTGCTGTTCAGGCGTACCCCCTTTAAAAGTGATATGTTGTAAATTAAATTGCTGTCCCTCGTTGATAATCAGCGTCAAAAAAACACTCTGCTTGTCAGGTGACAAACTAATTTGATTAGAGTCAATTGAAAATTCAAGAAAACCATTTCTTAGGTAAAAAGCACGTATTTTATCTAAATCAGCATTCATTTTTTCTTTAGAAAATAAGTCTGATTTAGTCAGCCAACTCATTAAGTGCGGCTCACTTGATTCCATTTCTGCCAAAATTTGTTTTTCTGAAAAACTTTTTAAACCTAGTATTTTTATTTCTTTAAATTTTGCTGAACCGCCTTCAACAAAATTAAGTATAACATTAATTTTATTTTTATCCGAAGTATTTGTAACGCTATTAATCTTAACACCATATTTACTACGGCCTAGATAAGCAGCTTTCAAGTCATTCTCTAGTTTTGTTAATGCCGCTTTGTCAAACATACGGCCTTCAACAACGCCAGTGGTTTTTGCTATTGATATTAACTCTGCTTTATCAAACTCTTTGCTCCCCACAAAAGAAACTGACGCAATAAATGGTCGCTCCAAAAGTTTAAGTTGTAGAACGTTATCAACTGATTGAACATCTACTTCAGAAAAGAGACCTGTACTAAACAATGATTGGATAGCACTGTTAATTGAAGCGTCATTAGCAGTATCACCTACTTTTACAGGCAAGTGGGTTAATACCGTACTTAACTGAACTTGATTTAGACCCTGAACTTGAATATCATGTACTTTAAAAGGTGCGATTGCTTGTACAACTGGACTAAAAGAAAATGCTAATAAAGCCGATAATACTGTTGGAATTTTAGCAAATTGCTTAGGTGTAAATGTTTTTTTATTCATAGGATAGCTCAAATAGGTTGAAGTTATAGCGAGTTATTATTTTTACGTTTATATATTTATATTATTTATATATTTATATGTTTATATGTTTATATGTTTATTTTATTTATTTTATACACTAATTGACTGAGTATTTTTAAAAAAATGTTTTAATGTCTGTCTTTAAAGCAATTAAGGTTAAAAATGATACGAATGCAAGACCTATATAAGACCATATTTTATTTAAATAATTTGGAATTATTTTACCTTTCATTTTAGATATCAAACCAGTTTTAAATGCTATTTGTCTAATAAGATGATAAATTATTTGTCCACCATCTAACATAGGGATGGGTAATAAATTTAAAACACCAATACTAATTGAAAGGCCTGCTAAAAACCCAACTATACTTACCCACCCACGCTCAACTGAATCATTAGCTATATTTGCGATAGCTATAGGACCACCCACCTCGTTCGAAGTAAAAGGCGATGAAATGACCCTACTCAATGCTTTTATAGTCAAATAACTTGCGGTATAAGTATCGTCAATACCGCTGTATAGTGAGTCAATTAACGTACGCGGCTTTTGATTATTTATGAATAAACCACTAAATTTAATTCCAATTTTATAGTTACCTTGCTTATCTTTGATGGGCTTAACATTAAACGAATACTGTATACCGTTTCTAAATACAATCAAATCTAAACCAATCAAGCTATCAGATTTATAACGGCTTAACTCATTAAACAATATTTCATAATCATCAATCAGTGTACCATTAACTGCATTTAAAGTATCACCTTTTCTTAAACCTGCCTGTGCTGCAGGACCAGCCCCCACAATCTCATCTAATAAAATACCCTGTGTTGATAAGCGTAAACCCAGTTGATCTTCCGGTGTTTTTTTAACAACAGGACTATAATTTGAAGAGATTAAGTTTAATTTAGTGTTGAGTAATGTACCATCGGTATGCTTTATTGTTCGTAAAACAGTCAATTCTAATAGCTCATCAGTGTCAGCTTTTAGTAAAGCCATTTGTAAATCTCGCCAACTATTTAGTACTTGACCATTTAAATTAATAATTTGATCACCAGAATATAAGCCTGATAATTGTGCAGCAGTACCTGAAACAGGTTGAGCAATAATAGGTAAAGGTGAGCTAGGCGAGTGATAAGCTAAAAAAGTATACATAAAAACTGCAGAAATTATATTAGCCAAAGGACCTGCCAGTAAAATTAAAACCTTTGCGTATAAAGGTGTAGTCATGAATGCTTTGCCTGCTACCACTCTGTTTACTGATGTATTTAAATAACTATCACTTTTTTTATCGCTATTTTTTTCTCCTAACAATTTAACATAGCCTCCCAAAGGAAAAGGCGCTATTCCCCATGAAGTACCTGTTTTTGAATCAATCCAAAAAATAAATTGACGGCCAAAGCCGATTGTAAAACAAACAATACCCACACCAAATATTCGTGCAGCGATAAAGTGTCCCCACTCGTGTATTCCTACCAAGACAACAACCGCAATTAAAAAGTAAATCGTGGACATAATAATAAGTATTTAGTATTTAATATTAGTGTTAATATTAGTATTTAGTAAAAGTACTTCTTCTAACGCCCAAACACGACATTGCTTGTCTAGTTCATAAACCTGTGATAAATGCGTAGGGACAGTTATATTAGCGGCTAGTATTCTTTTTAAAATAGTAGAGACTACGTCAGCAATACAAATAAAAGGTAACTTTCCCGACAAAAACTCTGCCACAGCTATCTCATTAGCAGCATTCAAAGCAATACAAGCCTGTTGCCCTATACTCAAAGCTTGATATGCCAGTGCTAAACAAGGAAACTGTTCTAAATCAGGGGCTGAAAAGTATAAACCACTTAGCTGCTGCATATCTAAGTCTGGTACGCCCGACTCTACTCGGTTTATCGCAGACCCTGAATCGTATGCTAAAGCATGGGCAATTGGCACACGCATATCAGGATTTGATAAGTGAGCCAATAAGCTGCCATCAATATATTGTACCAATGCGTGAATCATTGATTGCGGGTGTATAACTACTTTAACACGGTCAGCCGTTAAGCCATACATCAAAGCAGCTTCAATAACTTCTAAACCTTTATTCATAAGGGTAGCAGAATCAACACTGATTTTTCGCCCCATTGTCCATTTTGGATGTTTACAGGCTTCATCGGGGGTAACACTTAATAAGCTATCAACTGAACGGTTTAAAAACGGTCCACCTGATGCTGTAAGCCACACATTACGCACAGAAGGTGTTACCAAACCTTGTCCTGCAGGTAAACATTGAAATAAAGCATTGTGTTCACTGTCTAAAGGTAGCAAAGTTGCTCCGCCAGTATGCACTGCATCTAGAAAAAAACGCCCCGACATAACTAAGGCTTCTTTATTAGCCAATAATATTGTCTTCCCTGCGTGTGCAGCCGCTAAACAACTAGGCAAGCCTGCAGCCCCAACAATTGCTGCAACAACGTGCGTTACTATTGATAATGAAGCCAAATTGCATAAACCACGTTCGCCTAATAAAATAGTCGGTAAAAAAAGAGGCTCGTTATTTATTTTACTTAAATGTAGCAATGTTGCCGTACATATTTTAGCAGACTCATCATCAGGAACTACAACATAAGGCGGCTTAAAATGTACAATCAAATAAGCCAATTCTTCTATACGGCTATAAGCAGATAAACCTAACACCTTAAAACTATCAGAATGCATACTTAATACATCTAAAGTGCTTTTACCTATTGACCCAGTCGCCCCTAAAATAACGACTTGCTTAACTGCAGATGCTTTATTAGTAGTCACTTTATTTAAATGATTCAATATTAATCCTCATCAATTTTATTTTTATATTTTATATTTTATATTTTATATTTTTGATTTAATTAACTGATATAGATTCTAAGTAAATCACCCAAGATGCACACAAGGGCAACACGGGTATTAAGGCATCGATACGGTCTAATATCCCCCCATGACCAGGTAATAATTGACTAGAGTCTTTAACGCCTGCTTGACGCTTTAGTAAAGACTCCACTAAATCGCCTGTGATTGAATAAGCAGCTAGTATGAGTGGTAACAATACTATTACCGACTGCCAAATAAAATCAGTAGAGAAAACCGTTGGTAAGATATTTAATGTACCTGCTCTAAGCAACCAAGTGTCTAGCGAAAAATACAGTGCTAATAAAGTACTAGTACTTGCAATAATTGCACCACCGATAGCACCTTCCCAGCTTTTTTTAGGACTAATATTAGGTGCAAGTCCTAGTTTAAATATTTTTTTCCCTAAACCTTTCCCTACAAAATAGCCGCCGATATCAGCCAACCAAACTAAACACATCGCTGATAACAATATCCACGAACCAAATTGTTGCAATATCACCATACTATATACAACAACGGCTAATAGTATTGAACCATAAATAGCAACCAGCATAGTTTGTAACTTGGGCTGATAATACAATAAATATATGGTTAGCAGACTGTGTCCAACACCAATAACCCATAATAAGTCAGTCAAAGCATACAACCAAAGCAAAATAGCAGCAATACTATAAGTACTCATCATAACAACAAAAGAAACTTTACTATTAGATTGAGTTAAACGCCATAACTCCCATATAGCTAAAATACCGCATAAGTAAACCGTACCAGCAAACACAGTCAAAGATACTTTAAACAATAGCAAAACCACTGCTGTGATTAATACAGTGGCAGTCATAATACGTTGAGTTAAGTTATTCATAAAATATCATTTATTAAAACTTAATAAGCTAAAGTTAAGGCTAATACCAAACTTAATACTTAAATATTTACATACTTAAATTAACTAGAAACTTGTTCAGATATACGTCCAAACCGTCTTTCACGCCGTACATACCAGTCTAAAGCTTTTTTTAAAGCCAGTGTATCAAACTCTGGCCACAGTGTGTCTGTAAAGTATAGTTCTGTATAAGCCAAGTCCCACAGTAAAAAATTACTAATACGACTCTCTCCGCCTGTACGTATTAATAAATCAACTTCGGGTGCAAAAGACATGGATAAACGACTTTTAATCGCTGCCTCATCAATTAAGTCGGGAGCTAGTTCAATAGCTGCTAACTTAGCCGCTTGAGTAATGTCCCAACGCCCCCCATAATTTAGTGCAACCGTCAAGTTTAAAGCCAAATTATTTTGAGTTAGGTCATGTGCTTTGTCAATCATAACCTGAATATCCAAGGGCAATCTTTTTAAATCGCCCACAACACACAGTTTAACTTGAGCAGCATGCAACTTTTTTACTTCTCGCCCTAAAGCAAGTAATAGTAATTTCATTAAAAAACCCACTTCTTCAGCAGGTCGCCGCCAATTTTCTGAACTAAAAGCAAATAATGTTAAATAATCAATACCCTGCTGTGTACATTGCTGCACTAAGTTTCTAACTGACTCTACCCCCTGTACATGCCCAGATACTCTTGGTAAACTGCGTACTTTAGCCCAACGACCATTACCATCCATAATGACCGCTAAATGTTGTGGAATTTTATTAGCAACAGGAATAATTTGAGTTGAACTGGCTTTAAAACTGAACATATATACTGTATAAAAGTTGGGGTGTTGCACTAAAAATTTGCGGCTATTGTTTTAAGACAAAATTTTGACTATGAGAACAACGCTAAAACTATATTCTTTAACCATTAAATTGAAGGGGGTTGAATAGATTAGATAGAAAAGATTTTTTAGATAACTCAGGAATCGGCTACATTACACTTTCATAATATCAGCTTCTTTTTCATTGACTGACTTTTCTACTTCAGTAATATATTTATCAGTTATTTTTTGAATATCAACAGTGGTACTACGCTCATCATCTTCACTAATGTCTTTGTCTTTTAACATTTTTTTCAGTGATTCATTGGCTTCACGGCGAATATTACGCAATACAATTTTGCCATCTTCGCCTTCGTTTCTAACTACTTTAGTCAAATCTTTACGGCGTTCTTCAGTTAAAGCAGGCATTGGAACACGGATAATATCACCTTGAGTCGCTGGATTCAAGCCCAAATCAGAATCACGAATGGCACGTTCAACGATACCAACCATTTTTTTTTCAAAAATCTGTACGCCTAAAGTCCGTCCGTCTAACAAAGATACATTGCCCACTTGATTAATAGGTACGAGTGACCCATAATATTCAACATCAATCCCATCTAATAGGCCCGTATGTACTCGACCTGTACGAATTTTTGATAAATTGTAGCGTAAAGATTCTAAACCTTTTCTCATACGCTCTTCAGTGTTTTTTCTAAGTTCAATTGTAAACATTGTTGTAGTTACCTATATTTTAATTACCTACATTTTTTATAGAGATGTTTATAGAAATTTTCTTTAAGTAAACGTCCTAAACATTACAAATGCACTAAAGTACCCTCATCACTTCCCTGCACTATAGACAACAATGCACCTGGTTTATGGATAGAAAACACCTTAATGGGCAACTTTTGATCGCGGCACAAAGCAAAAGCCGTTGCATCCATCACTTCTAAACGGCGGTTAATGGCTTCATCAAAAGACAGTGTACTATAACGTGTAGCATTTGGATCTTTTTTCGGATCGGCGGTATAAATACCATCAACTTTAGTCGCTTTCAATAAAATATCAGCACCAATTTCCGCTCCACGCAGTGCCCCAGCTGTATCTGTTGTAAAAAATGGATTTCCAGTGCCAGCCGCAAAAATGACCACACGCCCTTCCTCTAAATAACGCAAAGCACGTGGTCTAATGTAAGGTTCAGATACTTGGTCGCATTTTAATGCTGTCATTACGCGTGCTTCTACACCAATAGCACGAAACGCATCTTGTAAAGCCAGCGCATTCATCATAGTTGCTAACATTCCCATATGGTCTGCTGTGGCTCTGTCCATTCCTGCCGCACCGCCTACAACCCCCCGAAAAATATTTCCACCACCAATTACAATACCTAGTTGAACATTAATATCAACAACTTTTTTAACTTCATTAACCATACTGGTAATTGTAAGCCGATTAATTCCGAAGGAATCATCGCCCATTAAAGCTTCACCAGATAGTTTTAATAGTACACGTTTATAAGCTTTAGTTTCAGCAACATTTTGAATCATTGTGCTTTTCCTTGGAGATAGAGATACGAATACGGCTACGAAATATAGGCATGAAAACTACATTAAAAAAAATTACATTATATTAAATATATGTTAAAGGTGTATATTTATTTAACAATTAGACTTCTTTCAAAACCATTAAAAGTATATTTATATAGCTTTAAAACTTAAAGTTTGAATCAAGCTTTTTAGAGTTTAAGGATTTTAAAGATTTTTTAAATCCTGTTTTATCTTTTAATCTTAAAAAATCCTGATTCTAAATATTATTTATAAAATATACCGCTTTTAAAATCAAAAAATTTCTCATATAAATACAATTTTGAAATAAATCTATTTAGTAAGACTCTTAAAGCTCACGTAAAATAGTTATTAATTACGTAAACTTTAATTTTATACAGCTTATAACTATTCTATAGACGCTTTAGCAGCGGCGGCAGCGGCAGCTTGTTCAGCTACTTCAGTCGCGAAATCTACTGTTTTCTTTTCAATGCCTTCACCAACAACATAGATTGTAAACGCGGATACGGTAGTATTTTTAGACTTTAAAAATTGCTCAATTGTTAATTTATCATTTTTAACAAAAGATTGGGTCATTAAAGAAACTTCTTTTAAAAATTTAGCAACAGATCCATCAACCATTTTAACGGTTAGTTCAGCAGACTTACCTGTTTCGGCAGCTTTTAAACTAGCAACCGAACGCTCTTTTTCAATTAAAACAGGGTCTACCCCTGCTTCATTTAAAGCAACAGGTTTAGTGGCCGCAATGTGCATTGCGACATCTTTAGCCGCTAAATCATCACCACTATATTCAACCAATACGCCGATACGGCCATTATGAATGTAATTAGCTACTTTACCAGCAATGGGAGTAACGGCTTTAAAGCGACGAATACCAATATTTTCACCGACTTTACCAATGAGTGCTTTACGGACGGTATCTACATCACTACCTTTGAAACTAGCAATAGACAAAGCAGGCACGTCACTAATAGCTTGCTCACTAATTAATTGTGCTAAATTATCCGTAAAGGCAATAAACTCATCATTTTTTGAAACAAAGTCTGTTTCACAATTTATTTCAACCATAGCCGCTTGGGTGCTGTCACTATTGATGTACACACCGATAAGTCCCTCGGCAGTTACACGGTCAGCCGCTTTACTGGCTTTATTGCCTAAACGTACGCGTAAAATCTCTTCTGCTTTATCCATATCACCAACTGCTTCAATGAGTGCTTTTTTACACTCCATCATCGGTGCATCAGTTTTTCCACGCAGTGCTGCGACCATACTTGCTGTAATTATTGTCATATTTAAGCCTAAATGGAGTTATTAAATTATTAAATTATTAAATTATTAAGTTATTATTAAGTATTATTTATTGTTTTTTTACAAGATAGCCTATCAAAAACAAACCGTGCTTTGCACGGCTTGTTTGATATTACTACATATTATAATCAGGCAACACTATCACCTTCAACTGACTCATTTGTTAAATCAACTTCTTTAATCGCATCAACTAAGCCCTGCAAACCTTGAGCACGCCCTTCTAAAACGGCATCAGCAAACGCTTGGGCGTACAACCGCACAGCCCGCGATGAGTCATCATTTCCTGGAATAACATAATCAATACCAATTGGGCTATGATTAGTATCAACAACACCAATCACTGGAATACCTAATTTTTTAGCTTCAGTAATAGCAATTTTATGAAAACCTACATCAATAACAAACAAAGCATCGGGTAAGGCTGTTAGATTTTTAATACCACCAATACTGCGTTGCAACTTGTCCATTTCACGTTGTTGCATTAAAGCTTCCTTTTTACTTTTACGGTCTTGCGAACCCTCTTCCATTGCAGCTTCTAATTCTTTTAAGCGTTTAATGGATGTTTTAACTGTTTTAAAATTAGTTAAAGTGCCCCCTAACCAACGTTCATCAACATAAGGAACACCCGCACGCGTAGCTTCTTCTGCAACGATTTCTTTAGCACCACGCTTAGCACCAACGAACATTACTGTACCACGATTAGCAGTTAGCTGACGTACATATTTAAGTGCATCTTCTAACAAAGGCAGTGTTTTTTCTAAATTGATAATATGAATCTTGTTGCGTGCACCAAAGATAAATGGTGCCATCTTTGGACTCCAAAAACGAGTTTGGTGGCCAAAATGAACACCGGCTTCAAGCATTTCGCGCATAGATACTGACATAATTTTTCCTTTAGGGTTATTTCTTTGTTTGTCAATGCTCACTAAAAATAGCGAACCCTAATATGACAAAACAGCGATTTACAATATATTTATTTTGAGACTCTATTATTTTAATATTTTGATATTTTTTTAAATACAAAACTCTATAATTTTAACTCAAATATTAATATATTGATATATTAACAACATAATAATAATATATTAATAACATATTAATAATATATTATTAACAGTTAAGCACATTTAATCATTACAACCACTATATATGAGCATTACATTTAAAACACCAGAACAAATTAATAGTATGCGTATCGCTGGAAAATTAGCTTCAGAAGTATTAGACTTTATTACGCCTTATGTCAAATCAGGCATTACGACTAATGAAATTAATCATTTATGCCATCACTATATTGTAAATATTCAACACGCGATTCCTGCCCCGTTAAATTACAATCCGTCAGGTACTTTAGCTTATCCAAAGTCTATTTGCACTTCCATCAATGAAGTTGTTTGCCATGGAATTCCTAACGATAAATTATTAAAAAATGGTGATTGTATTAATATTGATGTGACTGTCATTAAAAATGGCTTTCATGGTGATACTAGCCGTATGTTTACTATTGGTACTGTTGCCCCACATGCTACACGGTTAATTAAGACTACTTTTGAAGCAATGTGGTTAGGTATTCAACAGGTAAAACCAGGTAATTACTTGGGCGATATTGGCTACAGCATTCAACGTCATTGCGAATTAGCGGGCTTTAGTGTCGTGCGAGAGTTTTGTGGTCACGGTATCGGACAACGTTTTCATGAAGAACCACAGGTATTACACTATGGTAAGCCCAAGCAAGGTGTGATTTTGAAACCAGGTATGATTTTTACGATTGAGCCAATGATTAACGCAGGTAAAAAAGAAATAAAAATGATGTCTGATGGTTGGGGTGCAAGAACCAAAGACCGTACATTGTCGGCACAGTGGGAACACACTATTTTAGTGACTGACACGGGTTATGAAGTACTGACTGTATCAGAAGGTACACCCGCTTGTTCAATTTAAATACGTGCGTTATGCCGCCATTAATACCCGCCCAGCCGTTTAAACGAAGCGATATTCAAAAAAAGTTAGCAGAAATAAGCTATAAAATTGACTCTAAGCTATGTGTATTATGGCAAAGTATACCTATTTTAAGCGAGTACGGCTGCGTATTAATTGCTATTGGTGGGTATGGGC
>JAYWHD010000013.1:0-1796 GCA_043777895.1 Betaproteobacteria bacterium
TTTAAAATAGCATAATGAATACTCAATTACCTCTATTAAACCCGATACGCCTTGACGTATTAGCAATGCAACAGTATGTTGTACAACCCGCAACAGGCTTAATTAAACTTGATGCGATGGAAAACCCATATTCGCTACCCAGCTTATTACAAGCCGAATTAGCCCAAATATTAGGGCAAGTCGCATTAAACCGTTATCCTACCAGCCATATTGATGTAATTGCTGCTATTCGTAAAGCACAGGCTATTCCAACACAGTACGACATTATGTTGGGCAATGGTTCAGATGAAATTCTACATTTATTGATTCAAGCCTGTGCGACAGACAATGCGGTGGTTATGGCACCGACACCTGGTTTTGTTATGTATGCGATGAGCGCACAATTAAACCGTTGTCGTTTTATGGGTGTGCCTTTACGGGCTGATTTTGAATTAGACTTGCCTTTAATGTTAGCCAATATTAAAGAACATACCCCTGCTATTTTATTTTTGGCTAATCCAAATAACCCCACAGGCAATGAATGGAGTACCGAATCTATTCAAGCGTGTATTAATGCCATGCAGCTTCATGGGGGGTTAGTCGTCATTGATGAAGCGTATCAACCATTTTCAAACCATTCATGGCTGTCACGTTTATCTGATTCGCCCAACGTAGTATTAGTTCGTACTCTGTCTAAATTAGGATTAGCAGGTTTGCGCTTAGGGTTTTTAGTAGCATCACCTGCTTGGATTAAACAGTTTGATAAAGTAAGACCACCCTACAATATTAATGTGCTGACTTTAGCGGCAACGCAGTTTATATTGTCGCATAATGCAGTGTTAGACACACAAGCAAAACAGATTATGGCTGAACGTACTGTTTTATTTGATGCACTCATAAATATGGCAGAAAATAGGGTGAATGATAGCAATATTCAACCTTATCCAAGTGCTGCTAATTTTATTTTAGTTAAAGTACCTGATGCTAATCAATGGTTTGCTGCTTTAAAAGAACAGGGTATTTTGGTTAAAAATGTGTCTAATTTGAGTCTTTCATTACGCAATTGCTTGCGTTTAACTGTGGGCAATAGTGCTGAAAACAGAGCTTTAATTGCTGCTTTACGTGTATTAGCACAGACAACACTATAAATAGATTAATAGAATAGATTAATAGATTAATAGATTTTATTTTAGACTTAATTTAAAGGAAAATGTATGAACCGTATTGCAGATATTAGCCGTCATACCAACGAAACTAAAATTCGCGTTATTATTAATTTAGATGGTACAGGGCAATCAGACTTACGCAGTGGTGTACCTTTTTTAGACCACATGCTTGAGCAAATTACACGCCATGGCTTGATTGATTTAACAGTGCAGTGCGACGGCGATACTCATATTGATGACCACCATACGGTTGAAGATATTGGTATTACATTAGGGCAAGCAGTTGCTGCTGCTTTAGGTAACAAGCAAGGTATTCGTCGTTATGGGCATGCCTATGTACCGCTGGATGAAGCCTTGTCGCGCGTTGTAATTGATTTTTCTGGCAGACCTGGTTTACACATGGACGTAAAATTTGTCCGTAGTATGGTCGGTAACTTTGATTTAGATTTGGTTTACGAATTTTTTCAAGGCTTTGTGAATCACGCTTTGGCTACTGTACATATTGATAATTTTAAGGGCCACAATGCACACCACCAAGTAGAGACCATATTTAAAGCCTTTGCACGTGCTATTCGTGTTGCCATAGAGCTAGACCCACGAATGCTAGGCGTTATTCCATCAACAAAAGGCTGTTTGTAGGTTGCTTACTAT
>JAYWHD010000014.1:0-14271 GCA_043777895.1 Betaproteobacteria bacterium
GCAGCATCAACGCTGTGTGTATTCATATTAGCTAATAGTTGCGGTATTTGCGACAATAAGCGTTCATCAGACAAATGACAATGAGAATCAATCCACATAGTTTTATATTTTTATAATTTTTAAAAGGGTTTCATACCTTCGGTTTGTACAAGTAAATGTTCGCCTTTTTGTTGAAGCACAAATAAACCTTGTTCTATAGCTGCTTTGATAACAACAGACGGTACGCTTAAAGCAGCAATTCCACCGTAAATAGTATAGCCCTCAAATTGAGGACAATCACGCTTAAACCGTTTAATTTTAATACGCACTTGCTCAAGATCTTTCTCATGAGCTTTGTATTTAACTTCTACAATACCGACACTAGCACCATTGACTAGGACAATATCATACTCACTTTGTTTGCCTTTGCACCCCACAATTAAATTCGGCATCAAACGGTCAAACTTAATATCGCCTAAAACAGGATTATATTTAAGAGTATTGTAAAAAAATTCTTCAGCAATTGAACCTTGATTATTAGCAAGATTGCCTAATAATGTATCAAGTTTTTTTGTGATTCGCGTAATTCAGCAAAACTATCGGTATTCTCTTTATCAAGTTTTTTTGTGATTCGCGTAATTCAGCAAAACCATCGGTATTCTCTTTTTGGTAATGTTAAATTTTAACTTTTACAGTATTTATGTTGGTATATTGTCTTATTGATTTTACTAACTACTTCTTAATTATTAAATTTCTTGTATCAGTGCTATTTGAACATTACCAAATCCGCTAATTTTTTAAGTACAGGTTCTTTTAAACTGCCGATTAAGGTTGATGACTATAAAAAAATAGCCGAACAAATAGGTATATTGACACAACAGAAAGCCGAATATATTGATAAAAACAAATCTGTTTTAGTGTTAAGTGGCTTTCCATTATTTATTATTGAATATTTAAAAGAAGAAAAACTGTCTAAACTGATTGATTGCTTACAACAGAATACTTAAAAAAATTTGCCTACAGGGTTAGTTACGCGGTGGGTCAGGTACATAGTTGTTATTTGGAAACGCATCGGGCATAGATTGTTGTGAATGTGTTTCTGGTGTCCAACGCAATACACCACGTGCGACTAAATTATCAATAGTGTCATAGCGAAGCTTTATGAGTTCACTGGGTGTATTACTACCTCGTTTAAATGAAGCAACGGCAGATTGACTGACTTCACGCCCTCCATGTTGAGTACCTAGTTTTTGTGTTTGTGCCGAATCAATTTCAGCCCGTAGTGTGTTACGTTTAAGTATGAGTGGTTTTTTTTGGGACTCTGTTCTGTCCTCTAGTACCAGCGGTGGAGCGGCTAGTGGGTACTGTTCAGGGAAAATGGCCATACCAATCGTACCTATATTATGGGGTCTACCTGTGCTTGCAGCATAACTGTCTTTAGGGTGAGAAAACTTAAATGCAGCAATTTCAGCCTGACTTTTACGCCAACCTGTGATGTTATAGCGTTTATTAGGTGATAACACATAACCACGCTGTAAAATATGAGCGTCCTCGCCTGTTACTATATTAACACCATCAATAGACACAGTGGCTAAAGCTTTACGGTCGCTAAATTGACTGCTTAAAGTAATAGAATAAGCCGTATTAGGCGTACCAGCAACCCAGTATTCTCCCTTAGAAAAATAAATAGGTAAAGGTTTATTTTGCTGTCTATCAATAATATGCAATTGAACTTGATTGCCTAAAAACTCTAAAATTTGTGTACGCTCACTGGGTGCATACATAGATTGTACATAAGCATGCGGCAAATGCTTGGGTTGGTACTCCAAAGCATATACGTGTGTATTAATCACCATACTTGTCGCCAATAGTAAAATACTCAATTTTATTTGGTGCTGAGTATTAATAGAGGCATTCACATTGGTTTTTTTAATTAGTTGCATAAAAATCCTAAGGGTAAAATAGTGTGTAGATATAATTTTATAAACATTTTCCAAATAATCGTTAATATACTATTTATTGTAAACTGGTGCGGTTTTATACAAATTGTTCTTGTATGAATATGTGTCGTTAAATACGCTTAATTTACTATTGACACTGTTATTAATAATATTATTTATATTAACAATATTATTATTTTATTATTTTATTATTTTATTATTTTATTATTGTTATTTACTTTGCATTATTTATTAATATTTATTAATATTTATTGTTATTTTTTATAAAAGGTTTATTGATTATGAAAGTTAGTTTCCTTGATTTTGAGTCGCCAGTTGCCGAATTAGATCAACAAATTGATGGTTTACGTACAGTGAACGATTCCGTGTCCACTGATTTAAGCGATGAGATTAAAAAATTAAACACTAAAAGTGATGATTTACTAAAAAATATTTACATGCATTTAACACCATGGCAAGTCAGTAAAGTATCGCGTCACCCACAAAGACCTTATACTATGGACTATATTCATAATTTATTTACTGATTTTCAAGAGCTGCATGGTGACCGTGCTTTTGCCGATGACTTATCAATGGTGGGTGGTTTAGCACGGTTTAATGGTCAATCTTGTATAGTGTTAGGCCATCAAAAAGGTCGTGATACCAAAGAACGTGCTTTGCGTAATTTTGGTATGACTAAACCAGAAGGTTACCGTAAAGCTTTACGGCTGATGAAATTGGCTAATAAATTTAAACTGCCTATTTTTACTTTTGTTGATACACCAGGTGCATACCCAGGCATTGATGCAGAAGAACGCGGTCAAAGCGAAGCTATTGGACACAATTTATATGTAATGTCGCAGTTAAATGTGCCTATTATTAGCACGATTATTGGTGAAGGTGGTTCGGGTGGTGCTTTAGCTATTGCAGTCTGTGACCGCTTATTAATGCTGCAATACTCGACTTATTCAGTTATCTCTCCCGAAGGCTGTGCCAGTATTTTATGGAAAAGTGCCGCCCGTGCCAACGATGCAGCCGAAGCATTAGGTTTAACTGCACAAAACTTAAAAACTTTGGGCTTGGTCGATAAAATAGTCAATGAACCACTTGGCGGTGCACACCGTCACCCAGCCCTAATATTTAAACAATTGGGCAAAACATTACAAGATGTTTTAACCGATTTACAACTATTATCACCTAATGAATTATGCAACCAACGCCATGACCGTTTAATGGCGTATGGTAAATTTAAAGTTGTTTAACCTTTATTAATTTAATACTAGCTTATTACTTAATTTATTAACTTATTTAACTTATTTAACTTATTTTAATTGTTTTAAAGCGGCCTAAATATTATGTCTTATGATTACAGTTCAGAATCTAATAGTTTAGATTTAGTTAATCCTTATGTGTTTCAAAACCGTATTTTATTTGCATCGGGTACTGCTTTGTTACTCACTAGTTTATATATTTTTTTCGAAGCACAACAAGCCTTAAAATTATCTTTAATTGGCAAAAGTATACTTTTATGTCTGCTAGGTATTGGCTTAAGTTGTGTTGCCACTAGTCTATTTGCTAAAGCCATGCAACGGTTAAAGTTTTATTTTGGACGAGACAAACCGAGTTCTTTAGCCACTGATGTGCCACTAGGAATGACGGGCAATTCAGAACAAGCGCTTCATTTGCAATCTTTATTACGTCAACGTGCCTTGGTGTATGCCGAGCCTCAAGGTGTTTTACAAAGTGTACTGTACCATCGATTCCCTAGGTTATTAACGGCACCGATATTAATACAAGATTTTGCTAACCAATATTTTTTAAACTTATGTACAGTGCTTGTGATTTTTTTATCGTTTTTGACTGCTTGGTTTTTTACTAAAGAAGGTGTGACTGAAACGTGGATTAGTTTAATCTACTTTTTAGTCAGTATCTTTTGGTTAATTAAACCCTATTCAACCGTCCAAAGACAGTCATTAACGATGTCTCATTTAATTATGTTAATGGTAGCAGCAATCGTTTTACCGATACTGCTGGGATTATTGGCAACTATGCTGCCTTCTTTATTAGGGCTTATGTTTCATACACAAATCTTTGTATTATTAGGGTGTACGCTTATCTCTTCATTGTTGCTTTTATGTGCAGCCTTAGGTCAAGTGACGGATACGCCAATCACGCAAGTGAGTAATGAGTTATTAAGGATATCAATGAGCAGTCCGCCAGCAACTTTATTTCAAGAAATTGAACGTATTCAGCAAATGCAGTGGACTGATAATATACCTAATCGCTGTTATTCACGCCTTGAACCTAGTACACCTGTTACTTCTTTAGGCGGCAGCTTCACAGGTGATTTATTACAAGAAACCCAACCGATGCCGATTCAAGGGCGTAACACAAGCGATACTCAAAGTATATTTGCTGATGCTAGTCGTAAGTTTTTAGGGTTTAGTGATGTATTTGCCGTATTTTTAATGGGTGTATCCATATTATTTATACTCATTTTCGTGAATGGTTTCGTGAATAGTTTTAATAATGGTTTAAATAATCAAGGTTCAAGCCAATACGCATCAACTGAAAAAAATTTGATTACACCAACTGTTTTATTTGCTTCAAAAAGTACAGCTCAACCAAAATTATTGATAGATTGGAAATTGCAAAATTGGAGTTTGCTAACTGGTGCATTTATGATGATTAGTGCCGCACTATTTTGTTTAAAAAATGCTGCCTACTTGTGGGGGCGTTTTGATTTTAAATCAAACTTACTTTGGGTAACTGTGCAAGGTAACTATCAAACAGCCACTTTAGGCACAGGTAATAGTTTTAGTAGTCAAATGCACACCGAAAATAAATTTGTACGTGTAGAGGATATGACAGTCAATATTTGGCGTACCTGTATTGAAAGCGTTTGTTTTGGTGTGAATAGTCCGCGTCAAATGACATCAATGTTTGCTACTCAAAAAGAAGCCAAAGATTTAGCCAATGATTTATTAACATATATAAACGGACAAAGTATACTAACAGCCCCGCAATCAGATCGCGATAGGTATAAAATGTCTACATTGTTTCAAGCAGAACGCATTTTAAAAACAGGTAAGCCTGCAGCTAATCCTATAGATGTAATAAATTTTCATATAGATTCTTTACTTAAGAATGACACTACCGATTCTTCCAAAACGGTACACAACACAGTAAATACAACCAATACACTAAAATCAACAGCTATTAAATACCCAAAAGATATTAAATATCCAGATGGTTTAGATGTGCCGGTTGCGATGCATGAACCTCAAGATGACGATACTGTTCTACAGTTCAAATTTTGTAGTGTATGCGGCACACGCCACCTATTGAGTGCTAAATTTTGTAGCAAATGCGGTGCTGTCGTTTAAATTTATTGCGGTAATGTGGGCGGCGGCGCTGACTTCATAACCATTGTCAAGGTATTGGCAGGCGTAAAGACTAATTTAGTTGTGATGTCTAAAACATCTATATTGTCTTTTAGCTTGCCTTTGAAGCTTGGGTAAGGGGCTAAACGCTTTAATAGGCGTAACGTACCACTGTCAATGGCTTTGTCTCCAGAACTGCGTTCAAGGACTAAACCTTCTAATGAGCCATCTGAACGCACAGATACTGTGACGATGACTTCAGCAAATTTTCCACGTGCAGCTTCAACATAGTATTCTGTACCTAAGCGTTCGGTACGGTCGCTCCACAGTGCATAGTAGGTTGCAAAAGAGGCTTCGCGGGTTGCGATACTTAATTGTGCACGTTTGGGACGTTTATTGTAATCTTGTATTTCTTTGTCTAATGAAGCAACTTCACGTTTAATTTGTACTGCGGTTGAATCACTGGCTTTACCTTGTTCTGGGTTATATGTTTGGGCAGTGCCACTCACTGCATTCATAAATGACTTTCCTTTAATTAAGGATAGTAGGCTAGATTGAACTGATTCTAAATTTTTAACTTGCTTTTGCAAGTCCTCTAAACTCTCACCGTCTTGTACTGCTTCCATATTAGGTAAAGGCGATTTAACCATACCTTCATCGGCTTCACCGCCGCCTAATAAATTTGCATTGGCTAAA
Source organism: Betaproteobacteria bacterium (assembly GCA_043777895.1). Taxonomy (GTDB): domain Bacteria; phylum Pseudomonadota; class Gammaproteobacteria; order Burkholderiales; family Burkholderiaceae_C; genus JBDLSY01. The sequence goes on from JAYWHD010000014.1 coordinate 5,999, forward strand.
GCTTGTGCATTAGTAGGAATAGTGTCCCCAATGGTATTGACTAAAATAACTTGTAAGGCTTCATTGTCCCATATTTTTTCTAATTCTTTAGGCACAAACTTAATCGCTAAAATTAAGGTATGGATAAGAATACTGACTATTAACATTCGCCGTAAGTCAGTTGTTCCTAATTGAATATAGGTGTTTATAATGGCTTTTTTTAAACGTGAGCCGTGCACTACTAGATTATTTTTAGGCGGCATTGGTGTAGTGGGTGGTAAATAAATGGAATTATTAAACATACGACGTGATTGTGAATCATTTTAAACAATAAAAGCACTAAAAATAGGAAGATATAAAAACATAAAAACATAAAAACATAAAAACATAAAAACATAAACTAAATAGCAAAAAATTAGCAAGTGATTATAGATAGTCTATGCCCTTTAGGGTGCATAAACTCAGCGACATCTAACAAAGTATCTAAAATAGGATTAATAGTTATAGAGTTTAATAAATGTGTACCTTCTAAAATTAAAACGGTTCCTATTTGTTTTTGTTGCAACAAAAAATCGGTTAAACAATCATATAAAGCATCTAAATTTATACCAAAATGATCAGGAAAATTTAAGCTGTCTGCTAATGTGGTTAGTAATGCAGCTTTAGAAGTTATACCTGTACAAGAAATAACACACACCCAAAAATTCAATTGCTTGGCTGCTAAACACCAGTGTGCCACATCACCATTTATTGCGGGCAAAGAAATAATACCGCCTTTTTGCAAAGCAGTATATAAAAAATTATCCTCTATTGTGGGTGTTTGCTTGGGGTGTTGCATAGTGTTTTTAATATTCTTTTTAGAGGGTTCTTTAAGTAGATTCTAAGTGGTCTTTTAATCAGTTTTGAGCAGTTTTAATCAGCTTTTGAAGAATTTATCGTTACTATTTAAGCTTATTTTTTTAAATTAAGCTGTTTAAAAGTAGCGTAATGGTCTTCAGTATAAAAATATTCACCACTGGTAGCTGGATTGCCCGTCATCCCTTGTCCAGCAATAATTCGGCGCGCCCCACGGTTTTTTGCATAAGGGGTTTTAACTGTATATTCACTGTAATACCCACGCGGTTTAAGGGGTAGCTTACGTTCACGGTTACTAAAAACACTACCGTCTTTTTGGCTATAGGGAAATGGGCCTCCCGTTTGAATTAAACGCAAAGTATCCTGTCCCTCTTTAGGCAGTTCTGTAATACTAAGCGTATCAAAACCAGCGAGTGCAGTAACTGATAAGTTAGCCGTGTTATTTGTAACGTGCTTATTATTAACCGTATTTAATAAATTACTGTGTTTTAATATAGATGAAAAGTCTAGGGCGTTAGGTGCAGCAAAATAACTCATCAATAATACTAAAATGCTGACGATACTGACACGGTGTTTTTTAAAAAAATTCATAAGGGTTTATTCAGTAGAGTTTATTAAATATTGCTTTAAATATGTTTTAAAGGTGTATGTGTTTTAAGTATGTTTTAAGTATGTTTTAAGTATGTTTTAGTATGTTTAAAATATATTTAAAGTGTGCTGGATACGGTTTAAATAATCTTACAAGTTAAATAGCCCACAGTAGCACTAAATTTATCTTGGTAATTGTTTTTTAATAAAGGATCTAAGGTATTTTTAAACGGCTGATGTATGCTTGACCAATCGCCCGCGTGTTGAAAGTTACTTAAAATATACATCCAACCGTTAATATTGTCTGCAATATGCAAACCCGTTGCTTCAGCACCTGCAGGCATTGAAGCTAACCTTGCTAAGTCTTGAGTATCAACGTTATAAGCCCATAGATAACTGTTAATATGTTGCGTACTGTCTTCACCAATAAACAAAGTACGCAATGTTTCGGAAAACTTCAAATTATCAGGATTGGCTATCCAATCAGGATTAGCGGTATTGCCCATAGCATCAGGTGTTATATCTTGCCCCACTAATAAAGTACCGATATTAACGGGCATCCAGTGACTATTAATGGCTACGCCCTCGGTATCATAGACATTACCCCTTAAATCATAGTGCAAAATAGCCCCTGCATTAATGGCTTTAGGCAAGTTAATACCGTTGTTGCTTACATTGGCTTTATGTCCAGATACCATAGAACTATGAATATTTTGCAAAGCTTGATAAGCCACTTTATCTTTAGTATTGATGGTAGTTCCTTCCATTTTACTAAAACCTAAACTGCCCCCCATTAAAGCTGCATAGCGGTGTGTTTCTAAAAATGCCGCTGCGTGTGCCATATTTTTATGGAGTACTACCCATTCTACTTTACCATTAACCGTAATTTTTGTATAAGCATTGTCCTGTGGGTCTATTGTTTTTACAGTCATAATATCGCTTGGCTTTAAGCGGTTAGCTAAATTTAAAATATCATCGCTATGGGCAGACCCCAGCTTAATCCAGCTTAAATGGGTGGTATTTTTATTAGAAGAATCTATTGAAAAACCTTCACCTAATTGTGCAACATATAAAGTGCCCGCTGATAAATCAGTAGGTTTATCAGCGATAAACACAAATAAACCCGCATTAGTCGCGTCATCACCCATTAATACAGTGCGATTATCTGGCATCACTTGTACCAGCTCATGAGAAAATCGCCCCATACAATAATGTTTTTTAATCTGTCCAGTACCGTCTGGATTAACTGTAACTTCTGGAATATGCCCGTAGTGATAAGGGTTAGCGGTATTTTTATTACCAAACAAATGTTGGCTAAACCCTTGTAATACAGTTGCTTGCTCTGGATTATTGACTAATTCAAACGCATCGGGTTCATATTCTTCACTAGACAAGTGGGTGTTCCACGGTGATAAGCTAGATCCACAGGTAATCCATAAGCCATAAATTGATGCAGTATCTATATTATGGTACTTGAGTAATTTTAAATGCCCTGTTGTTAGGTCTTGGTCTAAAGTCAATACAGCAATTGGCGAAGGGAGTTGCCCATACATCATAGTTTTGCCATCTTGTGCGAACGAAGTATATTCAAACTGAACGACTGCAAAAACAGTATTGTCTTTTACTGTCGGGTGGCTTAATTGAAGCAGTGATGTACCATCAGGACAATCTGAAAAAAATTGCCGCTCTTTATTTTTGACTGTAGTATCTATAATCGGTTGATTATTAATGTCGTAATAACCCCCGGCTAAAATAGTTCCTGCGCTGCCATCAGGAACACGTGTACCTGTCATAAAAAATGGCTGATAATCTAAAGCATAATCAATCAATTGTCCGTTATCCAAGGTCACTTGTAGTGCAGAATTAACCGTTACGGTTGCCATTTCAGCAGGATTATTTATAGAAGGGGCTGCCATACCCTTAAACTTAATTTTTTTTAAGCGTTTAGATAAAGATCTGACTGTATTAGACTGCAAACGGGTTGCTAAAGAGGATACGGGCAATATGGATATAGACAATAAAGTTAGTAAATCACGCCGTGATAGTTTTTTAGAGTAAATAGACATAGTTTTATAAACTGATTAACGGATTGCTTTTATACTGTTAGGCAACTTATTGACTTTAATGACTCATACTAAGTATTAAAGATATATATTTTATACTACAATTTTTTAATTCTTGTTAAGTAGCAATATAGAATATTTAAACAATAGAATAGTTAAGAATTAAAAAACATAGTTTATATCTACATGAACAGTACGGTGTGGATAAGGGTGAAATGCCCAGTATTGGGCATTATTAAGGTTATCTATACCCGCACTAATAGTTAAATGTTTACTATAAACATACTGTGTTCGCACATCAGCAACACAATAACGGCTAAATCCAAAAAAAGCCTTGCTATTCGTATCAGAGTTATCAAGCTGCCCATATTGTTTACCACTATAACGCACGCCTAGACTGCCCGACCACTGCTGATTAAACGGATAAGTCAATAATATATTGGCACGCCAATTGGGTACACGCGGTTGTTTTTTACCTATGCTATTAGGATTATTACTATTTGATGTAATAATTGAATCAGCATAAGTCAAACTACTGCTTACATTTAAATCGCGAAAGAGTGTCGCTTGATAAGCGAACTCTATACCTTTGGTATGAATAGCACCTACGTTTTGTATGTTGGTAATATTAGGTGATACGGCATAATTTATTTGGTTATACAAGGCATCACGTGTACGTTCACCAAATGCAGTCATACGCAATAAACCACTGCCTTGGTTTAAGTTACGTTCCGTCGTCAATTCATAAGTTAAAGATTGTTCAGGCCTTAGGTTCGGGTCGTTGTTCACAATAGCATTAGCCGTTACATTGCCTTGATACAACTCGGTCGCTGTTGGCATCCGTACCGCACGCCCTATACTCGCCTTTAATACCCATAACGGACTGGCTTGATACGCTAAAGCAGCCTTGGGCGACACATAATATTCTTTACGTTTACCTAATACTATACTGCGATTGGCATTAGCGGCTAAACCATTGCTGGCTTGCCATTGCTCAAAACGCGTTCCTAGTGTTGCGTGCCATACTGATGAAATTTTCCAATTATCTTGTAACCATAGACTAAGTAATTTGGTATTACCTGTATTTTTAGATATGTGTGTACCTGCTGCTCCACTTACCCAATTAGGCGTATTAAATACCTGACTGCGTGATTGATACTGTTCTTGTTGTACTCCAAACTCAACCGTGTGCATTGTATTAGCACGCCAAGCAGCTTTAGCATTAAATGTTTGCCAACCTGAACCGCCTAAATCAGTGATACGCCCTGCACCAGCAAACTGCCCCACAGGTAAAACCTGTGTACTTTGCCCGCGCGACTCATCAACACTGTAGCGATACATACTGGCAGCAAGTTGCCAATTAAACGTCTCACTAGTTTTATTTTTTAGATTAACTCCATGTATCCAATGTTGCGACTTATATTGACTGTGTCCGAAATCATTCGCATTTAAGGCATATTGTCGCCCAGCGACAATGATGTTGCCCGAATAAATTACATTGCCTGCAGTATTTTTTAAATAGCTGTGTGCTGTAGTATTAGCTTCGTTATCCCATAGACCCAATGTATAGTCAAAATGGGTTTTTTTAGAAAAATCATACGCCAGTTTAATTTTTAAATGTTGTTGCTGTGTATTAGACTGCCCTGTTGCCCCCAATAATACCCAAGGCTTATTTTGTGGATTAGACTGTCCTAACACTGCTCCTGTCACTGCTACACCAGTAGTGGTTGGAACTGTGCTACTAGACACTAAACGGGTGGCAAATGATAAAGGCTGACTGCTACTGTTTAAGCGTTCGGCGTTCATTAGCCAAGAAAAACGACCTACTTTACTGCCTAAACTGACGCTAGCTTGATGGCCGCCAAAGTGGTCATTAACATGATATTGCTGATTACTTTGCCTAAAAGTACCCAGTTTAATAGTCCCTTCAAACTGTTTAGGCATACGGGTTTGATAATCAACCACCGCCCCAACAGAATTGCCAGAATAGGCTGCCGAAAAAGGCCCGTATAGCACATCAACACGTTCAATTTCATTAGGCGTTACTAACCCCCAGCGGGGAGTATAACTAGCTCCATTGCCTAATAAATTACTCAATAAAATACCATCAGCGTATACCAAAGACCGCGCACTGTTGCCCGTACCACTGGCACGGCTTGCCAATACGGCGTGGTTATAGTCGCCAATATAACGTTTTCTTACTGTTAAACTCGGTAAATATTTTAATGCATCGGCACTGTCAGTCGCATTGATTGTTTGGGCAATTTGTTTGCCAGTCACACTTTCAAACACACTTGGAATATAAGTGGGCAAAGGGCTGGCAGATTCACCTAAAACGGTAATTGTGCCTAATTCTTTGATGGGTGTAGGTATATCAGAATGAGTTGTATTTTTCGCAGTATCTGCCTGTGCTAAGGTACTAACTGCTAAAGCGGTTGTAATACTTGTAATGTTAAATGTATTTTTTACAAGATTTTTTATATTAAAAAAAGTCATAAGGTTAAATAGTCATACCGTTAAAATTAAGGTTTTAAAAATGTTTTTACCGCACTTAAAGCTAACTGATAAGGCGTATATACCTGCAAATTATCCCACGAAGCAATAGCTTGTAGCGTATTGGGTACTAAACGTTGAATGCGTGTGTGGCTGGTATATGCTTGGTCTGATGTCTGTGTTAAAGCATCGCCACTTAATAACTCAAGTGCCATTTCAGGGGCGTTACAGACTAATACCATATCACAACCCGCACTTAAAGCCGCTTTAGCACGGGCATGAATATCGCCAACAATAGTTGCACCTGCCATACTTAAATCATCACTAAATATAACGCCTTCAAAGGCTGATTGTTTTGGGTCACGCAAAATATTTAACCATATTTTAGAAAAGCCAGCCGGCTGCGAATCTACTTTGGGATAAATTACATGGGCTGGCATTACGCTGTCTAAAACATCGTGTAAGTCAGTATACGGCTTGGCATCAACTGTCATAATGGTTTCTAAATCGCGTTCATCAACCGGTATTTCATGGTGCGAATCGGCGGCAACAAAGCCATGACCTGGAAAATGTTTACCGCAACTACGCATACCCGCCCGATGTAAACCGCTAATTAAAGCCCGGGCTAAATTACTAGTATATTGTGGGTTAGCCGCAAAAGCACGGTCACCAATGACGCAACTTTGCCCATAATCTAAATCTAATACGGGTGTAAAACTTAAATCAATACCGCAAGATAAGAGTTCTGCTGCCAATACAAACCCGACTTGACTGGCTAAACGTTGCCCAGCCAATGTGTCTTTCTGCCATAGCTTACCCAAGCTTGCCATAGTTGGTAAGTGGGTGAAACCATCGGTTTTAAAGCGTTGTACCCGCCCGCCTTCGTGGTCTACTGCAATTAATAATCTAGGCAATACAGTATTTTTACGTATAGCGTGAATACTGGCTGTTAAGGCACATAATTGTGTACGGTTTTCAAAATTACGGGCAAATAAAATCACACCTCCAATTCGGGCGTCAAGCAATAAAGTTGCTTCAGCATGGGTCATCACTGTGCTGGCAATGTCTAAAATTAAAGGACCGTACATGGTTGAGTTTAAAGGTGTGTTCATAAGGTGGTTACTTTTATCTATATAGTTAATATACAGTTAATAAATTGAGTTATATTAAGTTGTAATTAAGTTGTATTAAGTTGTATTAAGTTGATTAATTTAGTAAATAAATATCTATTTAACTTTACTTACTTTACTTACTTTATATACTTTATTTTTCTTTAAAAGAATGACTAAGTACAACGTAGGCTATTGTATACTCACGCTCATCGCTTAAACTTAAATGAGCAATTAATTGACGGTCGTTAAACCAAACTGCCATATTCCCTAGCAGGTGTATTTGAGGTTGCCCAGTAGCGAGACTCATAACCTGTACAGACTGCCAGTTCATAGGCGTTGTCATACCTAAGCCACATGCTTTGCTAAAAGCTTCTTTGGCTGCAAATCGGCTAGCAAAAAATGCTATACCACGTGTAACATTGCGGTCATAGCGTTGATTAAATTCTACAGATTCTAGGGGGGTTAAAACGCTACTAATAGCCCGCTGTCCTTGTTTGGCAAACCACCGCTCAAACCGTGGAATATACGCAATATCTGTACCAATACCAAAAATCATTGCGTTATTCGTAGGCTAAAACGGTAAAGTCTGTTACTTAGCGGCAGCTAACATATACTGTACGGTTTGTTTAAGCTCGGCATCGGTTGCTTGTGAGCCACCTCGTGCGGGCATAATCCCTTTGCCTTTAATGACACTGGCAACCAAGGCATCAACGCCGACTGTACTGCGTGCTGCCCAGGCGGCTTTATCGCCAAACTTGGGTGCACCCGCTATCCCTGCCGCATGACAAGCCATACAAGCCGATTCATATATTTTTTTACCCACATCAGCGACTACAGCGGGGGCTACGATAGTCGCTACTGGGGCAACAGGTATTGGAGCAACAGGCAGTGTCGCTGGCACTTCTGTATTTACAGTCACAGTGGCAGCAGTTGTGGTCTCTACAGCAGGGGCTTTAAAACTTGCACCCGAAGCATTGGTCATATAAATAACTGCACTTTGAATGTCTGTATCACTTAAATCAGCATTACCGCCTTTAGCAGGCATAGCCCCTTTGCCTTTAATTGCACTAGCAACCAACCCTTCTAAACCCATTTTTAAACGGGTCGCCCAACCTGCAATATCGCCAAATTTAGGGGCATTCATTAAGCCTGCGGCATGACAGCTTGCACAGACTTCAGTATA
>JAYWHD010000015.1:0-14127 GCA_043777895.1 Betaproteobacteria bacterium
AATAAAGATTAAATAAAGATTAAATAAATTTAACTTTATAACTATTTTATAACTACTTTATTTGTTTTCTACGCCTGCTAATAACCAGCCATGGCTAGAACTGGCTGGCTTAGTTAGCATCCAAATGTCCTCTAAACTAGAAGTTGGTTGGTTGTCTTCACGTGCTGTACCTGTAAAACGTAAGGTAGCGACAGTATCGTTTTGTTCATCACGTACATCTAATAACTCACAGTGTAAGTTCATGATTTCGGTATGATTGGGTGCACCTTTACGGTTAGCTACTTGTTGTGCAAGCTCCATAAACAAACTGTCCGTAGTCATCGTACGTAATTTACTTAAATCACCTGCGTCCCAAGCGACTTGTAGCGCTAAATATTGAGACTTAGCATTGTTTACAAACGAAGTAATATCAGGCACGGCTGGGTGATTGTTTGACGCGTAACTATTATCAACGGCAGCAGTGTTTGAAGCATAAGCCGTGTTATTAGACGCAGTGTAAGCATTATTGGAGGCAGCCTGATTAGACGCAGCTTGGTTTGAATAGGGCGTATTATTCGCGTTTAATTCAGATGGTTTTTTAGCAATAAAGCGGCGGTATACAAATAAAGCCAACATTGCCAACGCACCATACGTTAGTAAGTTAGACAACATTCCACCCACACCTGCCCCAATACCCATATTTGACATCAGTGCCATTAAGCCAGCCCCTGCGGCTAAACCAGCTAAAGGCCCTAACCATTTATTAGCTGGCTTTGCTGCCATGGGTGCAGTCATTGGCGTTGGCATAGGTGTAGCAGGACGGGCTGCCATAGGTGCAGTATTGCGTTGAAATACTGAATTATTGGCTGGGCGGCCCATTCTACTGCCTGAACCACCACCTAAACGCTTGGCTTCAGCTGGAACACTCATTAAAGTTAGTGTGGTGCAAACTACAGCTACCAGTGCTACTAGCAGTTTAGATGTAAATAATAATTTACTTTTAAAAAAAATTGGCTTCATACAAATATCTCCATAAATAAAAACTAACAGACGAATACTATTTAACCTTAAAATGAGGTTATTTATTAAATAATCAAGTACAAAATAAATAAAGGTATTGAGTTTAATTACAATATTAAAAATATTAAAAATATTAAAAATAAAAATAAAAAATAATTGCAAAGTAAAATATTTAATTTGCTAAAATAAACATCTTTCATTTAAAGATAACTATACAAAATAATTAGCCCTATTAAAGTATTTAATTTAACAAAAGTTTATTCACGGTAGTTTTATTGTAACTAAGACCCCAAAAAATGTTTTGATAACATTCAAAATACACAATACTTAAACCATATTAATGTGTTTCTAAATGTATTCAATACAATAAATAGTGTTCATTACAGATAAACTAATTACAGATAATTACCGTGAATACACTTCCTGAAAAGCATATAAATAATAAATAATAAATATTAAATATTTATTATTTAAAATATGTAACTACCCTTATACATTTATTAAATATTATGTTAAATAAACCAAATTATGACAATGCCCCCGTTTTTGTTGGGCATACCCGTATTAAACAATGGGTGCAACACATCGCTAAACTGACACAGCCCGATGCTATTTACTGGTGTGACGGATCAACCAATGAATACGACCGTCTGTGTAGTGAGCTGGTAGATGCGGGTACTTTTGTACGCTTAAATCCAAGTTTGCGTCCTAACTCTTATTTAGCCCATACCGACCCATCAGATGTTGCCCGTGTTGAAGACCGTACTTATATTTGTAGTGAGACTGCCGAACAGGCTGGACCTACTAATAACTGGGAAGACCCTGCGGTAATGAGAGCTAAATTAGCAGGCTTGTTTGAAGGGTGTATGAAAGGGCGTACTTTGTATGTTATCCCTTTTAGTATGGGACCTTTAGGTTCACCCATTGCCCACATTGGTATTGAGTTGTCTGACAGCGCTTATGTTGTTGTTAATATGAAATTAATGACACGTATGGGCAAAGCCGTTTATGATGTATTGGGTGAAGATGGTGAGTTTGTTCCCTGTGTTCACACCATTGGCGCACCTTTAGCTGTGGCTGAAAAAGATGTTATTTGGCCGTGTAACAAAGAAAAATACATTGTTCATTACCCAGAAACCCGTGAAATCTGGAGTTATGGTTCAGGCTATGGTGGTAATGCGTTATTAGGTAAAAAATGCTTTGCATTGCGTATCGCTTCTAATATGGGTAAAGAGCAAGGCTGGTTGGCTGAACACATGCTTATTTTGGGTGTTACGCGTCCTGATGGCAAAAAATTCCATATTGCCGCTGCATTTCCTTCCGCTTGTGGTAAGACTAATTTTGCAATGTTAATTCCGCCTGTAGGTATGACTCAAGCAGGGTGGAAAGTTACCACTATTGGTGACGACATTGCTTGGATTAAACCCGCTACTGACGGAAAATTATATGCTATTAATCCAGAAGCGGGTTATTTTGGCGTAGCCCCAGGGACTAATTACCAGTCCAACGCTAATTGTATGGATAGCTTAAAACAAAACGTTATTTTTACCAATGTTGCATTAACTGATGACGGCGATGTATGGTGGGAGGGTATGGATGCTAAAGGATCTACAACAGCTCCTGTCCATTGTATTGATTGGCAAGGCAATGATTGGACACCTGAAATTGCTAAAAAAACAGGCCGTAAAGCAGCCCATCCGAATGCACGGTTTACAGTCTCAGCAATTAGTAACCCAGTATTAGACCCTGAATGGGATAATCCAGCAGGCGTGGCAATTGATGCCTTTATTTTTGGTGGTCGTCGTTCAACAACTGTCCCTTTGGTCTCTGAAGCACGCAGCTGGATTGAAGGCATTTATATGGCAGCGACTATGGGCAGTGAAACGACTGCTGCTGCCTTCGGTGAGCAAGGTATAGTCCGCCGCGACCCATTTGCTATGTTGCCATTTGCAGGCTACAACATGGCTGATTATTTTACGCATTGGTTAAATTTAGGTGAAAAATTAGAAGCTAGTGGAGCAACTTTGCCTAAAATATTTTGCGTCAATTGGTTTCGTAAAGATGCAGAAGGCAAGTTTGTTTGGCCAGGCTTTGGTGACAATGCCCGTGTTTTAGAATGGATATTGGCTCGTGTTGAGGGTAAAGCTAATGCAAATGAACATTTATTTGGATTATCTCCTAGCTACAATGACTTAGACTGGACGGGATTAAACTTTACACAAGCACAGTTTGACAGTGTCATAGGCATTGATAAAGCCGCTTGGAAGGTAGAAGTTGCATTGCATAAAGAGTTGTTTACTACTTTAGCCGTTGGTTTACCTCCTGAATTGTCTGCAGTGAAAATTAAACTACAAAATGCTTTAGCTTAAGTTTGAAACAAGCATTCATTGTATTTATTGTGTTTTAAAATAAGCAGCCACCTATCAATAGGTATTTATTTTGGTCTGTACTGCTTATGTTTTGATAATTTTTTAGTTTGTTTGTCTTTATTTTTTAATTATTTTTTTAATTATTTTTAATTAGCGTTTTGATTTTTATAGGTGCATCATGAACACAGTTAAAGTAGGTATTGTGGGTGGTACAGGTTATACGGGCGTTGAGTTATTACGTTTAATTGCTAAGCATCCCAACGCAACACTGCATACAATTACCTCACGCAAAGAAGCAGGTATGCGTGTTGATGCTTTATTTTCTAGTTTACGTGGCCATATTGATGCGGTATTTACTGACACAGCAACAGCTGATTTAACGCAGTGTGATGTCGTGTTTTATGCCACACCTCACGGAGTTGCTATGCAAAGTGCACCTGCTTTATTAGCGGCAGGTGTTAAAGTCATTGACTTAGCAGCTGACTTTCGTTTGCAAGACACTGCTATGTTTGAACAATGGTACAAGTTGCCACACAGTTGTCCAGACTTAGTAAAAGAAGCCGTTTATGGCTTACCTGAATTAAATCGGGCTGATATTTGTCAAGCTAGATTAATCGGTAATCCTGGGTGCTATCCAACCACGATGCAATTGGGTTATGCCCCTTTATTAAAAGCAGGGCTAGTTGAGCCTGATAGCTTAATTGCAAATTGTGTATCAGGTATTTCTGGGGCAGGGAAAAAAGCGGAGATTGATTTTTTATTTACCGAAACTAGTGATAGCTTTAAAGCGTACGGTATGCTTGGACATCGACATCACCCAGAAACGCTTGCACAACTACAGCGTATTAATGTTATGGAAGCAACACAGCCCGTAGCATTAATGTTTACACCACATTTAATGCCTGTTATTCGCGGTATGCATTCAACATTGTATGCCACATTAAATGATGCAGGTTTAGCCCTAGAGGCTAGTCACCCCAATGCTTTACAAGCTATGTTTGAGAATTTTTATGCTAATGAACCTTTTGTAGATGTGATGCCCGCTGGTAGTACGCCTGATACGCGTTCAGTACGTGCTTCAAATGTATTACGCATTGCAGTACACCGTCCAAAAAAGAGCCGTACTGTGATTGTATTGGTAGTACAAGATAATTTGGTTAAGGGGGCTGCAGGCCAAGCAGTACAGTGTATGAATTTAATGTTTGGATTGCCAGAAACAGCAGGTTTACAACTGATTCCGTTATTACCTTAAGCAGGCATCATTTTATAAATAATGGTTAAAATCAGGACTTTTAAGATTAAAGATAAACATTAAAGGATAAACAAGATTTTAAAATCTTTAAATTCTGAAAATCTTGATTCAGACTTTTAGTTTTAAGGTTTAAGGACTATATTCCTTAATCGTTTTGAAAGATGCCTGTTATTTACTTAATCGCCTGATAACGTTTTTTTCTATGAATTCAAACAAACTTAAACGTAAATTAATGTTACGAAGAATAAGCGCTGGTGCAACACCGTTAAGTATTAGCCATCAAACCCCTATGTGGGCGCGTTTATTAGTTACCTTTATAGGATTGGCTTTTGCAGCCGCAACCGGTGTGTGGTTGTATGAACAAGGGGCAAATTTTGCAGGATTTAATAAAACAACAGTATATCAAGAGCTAGAGCAGTTACGTACTGACAATAAAAAGCTAGTAGAAAATTATGACCGTTTAACGCGGATTAATATTAGTTCTGAAAGTGGTTTGCTGATTGAAAAAGCAACTGCTAAACAAGTATTAGCACACAATCAAAGTCTAGAAGCTGAAAATGCACAACTTAAAGAAGAGCTGCGATTTTTTGAAACATTGTTGCCCGCTTCAGGTTCTGTTGAGGCGATTAATATACGTAATCTACAAGGTCAGTTAGATAAAGTTAATAATCAGTTAAATGTGCGTTTATTGGTTATGCAAAATGGTAAACAGGTGAATAATTTTATAGGTAAACTTCAATTTATAATAACGGGTACTAATGCAGGTCAGCTAATGACAATTAATTATCCTACAACAGGCAATAGCACGGATACACAGTTAAACTTTACACGTTACCAACGTATTGAGTTAAATATCCCAATCTCTTTGACTCATTCGCCTTTAGAAAATATGCAAATTAACTCTTTGCAAGTCCGTGTATTAAGTGGAGGTATCGTTAAAGCACAAGCTACTGGAACAGTACTACAAAGTGTAGCCGCATTACAATGATTAATTATATAAAACGTCTTCAGTTAAACTGTCAAAATAGCTTGTCAGAACAAGTTTTAATATAGTTATTAATATTATTAAAGACATTAATTATTAAAGACATTATTAATAAGTATTATTAAATAGTACTATTAAAGACATGATTAAAACGAGTTATTAAAATAAATTAGACATAATGTAAATTAAGGAAATAATATGTTTGGAAAGTCAAGTAAAGTTACAGCAGTACAAAGTATTATTGGTACGGGTACTATGATTGTGGGTGACATTAGCTTTGAGGGCGGTTTACGTATAGACGGTATGGTCAAAGGCAATATTCAATCCATAGAAGGTGTACCCAATATGCTTCATATTTCAGAGCAAGCTAAAATTGATGGTGAAATTCATGCTGCACATTTAATTATTGCAGGAACTATTAATGGTCCTGTATATGCGACTAAATTAGTTGAGTTACTGCCCAAAGCCCGTGTCAAAGGTGATTTAATGTACAACGCCATTGAAATGCACCATGGGGCAATAGTTTCAGGTATGCTAAAGCACCATGCACATGAAGATACTCTGTCTTTGCCTGATGCAACTGTACCAAATAGTCCTAATACAACGGATAAAAAATAAATTAAATTAAAGGAAATTTATGAACACTATAGACATTACTACATTGGAAATGCCTGTTGCTTTAGTATTTACAGACAATGCGGCGGCTAAAGTACAAGAATTAATTTATGATGAAGGCAATACTGATTTAAAACTGCGTGTATTCGTTCAAGGCGGTGGTTGCAGCGGGTTTCAATATGGCTTTACGTTTGACGAAGTCGTCAATGATGATGATACCGTGATGGAGAAAAATGGTGTAAAACTGTTAATTGATCCAATGAGTTACCAATACTTGGTCGGCGCTGAAATTGATTATAAAGATGATTTAGAAGGGTCACAGTTTGTGATTAAAAACCCTAATGCCAGTACTACTTGTGGGTGTGGTAGTAGTTTTTCGGTTTAAATTTTTATTTAAATTTTTGGTATAAATAAAAAAAATTTTTAGTATTTTTAGTGTTTTTAGTATTTTTAGTATTTTTAGTATTTTTAGTTACTACTTAATAAAATATATTAAATTAACTACACCAAATTAAAAATAACTAACTTTTAGTTTAATTTTTAACTTTAACTTTTACATCTTATTTTATATGACACGTACTGTACTTTGTATTAAACTAAAACAAGAGTTGCCTGCTTTAGATTTTCCACCTTATCCTGGTGAAATGGGCAAAAAACTTTGGCAACAAGCCAGTAAACAAGCTTGGGCTGATTGGATGAAACATCAAACGATGTTAGTCAATGAAAACCGTTTAAACCTTGCCGACCAAAGAGCGCGACAATATTTAGCCCGTCAAATGGAAAACTATTTTTTTGGTGGTGTAGTCGATGCTGCACAAGGGTATACACCACCGACAGAGTAATTATACTTTTGGCGCTTTAGCCGCCTTGCCTTTAAGCATAACTTGCGTGGTTACCGCAGGACGCATGGGTTCACTAACGCTACCGATGACTTTTGCTGGGCTGGTATCTTTTTTAGGTTTTTTAACCATTTTTTGTGACTGCATACCTTTTGCCATATGAACTCCTGTATTTGAATAATAAAGTAAGACAAGACTATAACACTAATAATTGACGAATAATCCTGCAATGTATAGTTTATACTAAGTTTAAAAAAATGACACGTCCAATTTACGCGACTATTAATACAGCGGCAGTCGCACACAATCTAAGCCGTGTTAAATATTATGCCCCTAACAGCTTTATATGGGCAGTTGTCAAAGCCAATGCTTATGGCCACGGAATTGAACATATTTATGCAGGTTTGTATTTAGCTGATGGTTTAGCGATGGTAGATTTCTCTGAAGCAAAACGTGTGCGTCATTTAGGGTGGACGCGTCCAATCTTGATGATAGAAGGTTGTTTTGATGCTGATGATATTAATGTGTGTGCTGAATTAAATTTAATCCCCGTGATTCATAGCTATGCACAGTTGGCTTGGCATACCTATCATCCAATACCCCTTAAAGTATATGTCAAAGTAAATTCAGGTATGAATCGTTTGGGATTTGCTCTAAATAATATTCCTACTGATTTATTATCACAAATGCCGCATTTAAGTATTGCGATGTGGCTCACACATTTTGCCAACGCCGATGTATTAGATGGAGTTAATCAGCCCTTAAAATTATTTGAAAGTACTTTAAAAACAGTTTTTAAGCATTTTCCCGCGTTAAATGCCCCCCTTTCAACCAGTAATTCTGCGGCTATCATCGGCGTTTCTGCCGCACATTATGATGCTGTTAGGGCGGGTATTATGATGTATGGTGCTTCACCGTTGCCATTTAATTCATTAAAACCAGTGACCACTTTGTTTGATTTACACCCTGTCATGTCTTTGTATAGCAAAATTATTGCGGTACAACAATTAAATGCAGGTGATTCATTAGGATACGGTAATATTTTTACGGCAACAATACCTATGCGTATTGGTATAGTCGCTTGCGGTTATGCTGATGGTTATCCACGCCATGCACCTACAGGAACGCCGATTGCAGTGTCTGGAGTCATCACCCGAACATTAGGCCGTGTTAGTATGGATATGTTAGCCGTAGATTTAACACCTATTCCTAATGCTGATATAGGTAGTACCGTTGAATTGTGGGGTGTAACCGTTTTGGTTGATAGTGTGGCAGAGGCGGCAGGAACAATTGGCTATGAACTACTCTGTGCTTTAGCCCAGCGTGTGCCTATTGTTTGTATCCATTCATCTGTTAATAATTTACTTAACTCACTTAATAATTAATAACTCACTTAATAATATACTTAATAATATACTTAATAATTTTTTTTAAAATAACGAATGCAACAAGCACTTATTATTGGCGGTGGAATTGGTGGTTTAAGTGCTGCTTTAGCGTTGTCGCAAGTAAAGCAAACGTGTACTGTATTTGAACGAACCGCACAGTTCTCTGAAATAGGTGCAGGCTTACAGTTATCACCCAATGTTGTGAAACGTTTAGCACACTTAGGGTTATTAACACAATTAACCAAAGTGGCTAGTTTCCCACACTCTTTATTGGTAAGAAAAGCCAGTAATGGCGTTGTTTTAGGCACTTTACCGTTAGGTGAAACTATAACAAATCGTTACGGCTGGGCTTATATGACAGTACACCGTGCTGATTTACACAGTATATTATTGCAGGCCGTGTATCAAACGGAGACTGTACTACATACGCAAGCCATTTTTGAAGGTTATCAAAAACAGGCTGAAAATGTTGTCTTACAATTAAAAAATAACCCTGTTACTCATATAGGCAGTTATTTAGTTGGTGCAGATGGTTTACATAGCCAGGTTCGTCAATGTATGTTAAACGATGCTATGCCCTATTTAGTGGGACATATTGTATACCGTGGCTTAATCAAACAAAATAAATTGCCGGCTGCTTTGCACAGCCAACAAATTACTGTGTGGTTAGCCCCGCATTTACATGTAGTGGTTTACCCCATACGCGGAGATGATTTATTGAATATTGTCATTATTATGCGTGGTAATGCTGCCGCTAATAGTGATTGGCAAAGCCATATTAATGGTATAAATATTTTAGAAGCACTGCGGAGGGTTTCACAAATTAGTTCACCTTTATTACAATTTATAGAGGCAGTATGGGCTGATTGTGATTGGCGTGTATGGAATGTATATGGCCGTCCACCAGTATTAAATGCCAGTCAAATGGCACATGGCAACGATAGAATTGCTTTATTAGGTGATGCAGCACACCCAATGCGACCGTATTTAGCACAAGGTGCAGGTATGGCAATAGAAGATGCTAGTGCTTTAGCCGATAGCATAAAAACTGATGAGCAAAGCAATGTGGTTGCTGCATTAAACCAATATGCAGCCCTACGCTGGCAGCGGTGTGCCCGTGTACAAGTAAGATCGCAGCGTAATGGCAATATATTTCATGCTACAGGCATCACGCGTTGGGCAAGAGATGCAAGTATCCAGTGTTTAGGGCAACACCTACTAAATATACCTTGGCTATATGGTGGGTGACAGTTGTGCTGTTAATTCAGGAATTGCATCAAATAAATCAGCGACTAAACCATAATCAGCGACTTGAAAAATAGGTGCATCTGGGTCTTTATTAATAGCTACAATTACTTTACTGTCTTTCATACCCGCTAAATGTTGTATAGCCCCACTAATTCCAGCAGCGATATACAGTTGCGGGGCTACTATTTTACCTGTTTGCCCTACTTGCCAATCATTAGGGGCATAGCCTGAATCAACTGCTGCCCGCGATGCTCCCATTGCTGCATTAAGAACATCAGCTAACGGCGTTAGTAGTTCAGTAAATTGTGCTGCACTGCCTAAAGCTCGCCCGCCAGAAACCACAATTTTAGCAGCAGTTAATTCTGGGCGTACACTATGTACAGTGTCGCGACTGATAAATTGACTTAAAGCGACATCAGCAACTGCGTGTATATCATCAATATGGGCGGGTGTTTCGTTGTGATAGTTGGCTGCATCAAATGACGTGCTACGAACAGTTAAAACCAACTGGTGGTCTGATGTAGCGATTGTCGCAATGACATTGCCTGCATACATTGGCCGCGTAAAGGTATAAGGTATTGTATTAGATACTACACTTAATACATCTGATATTTGTGCAATGTCTAATACCGCAGCAACCCGTGGAGCGATATTTTTACCGCTTGCCGTTGCAGGAAAAATGATAGCCGTATAATGGTGTGCAATAGCTAAAATTTGTTTGGCATGGTTATCAGCCAGTCCTTGTTCTAAGTAAGGTGCTTGTATCAGTTTAACACTAGATATGCCTACAATTTGACTGGCAGCTTGTGCTACAGTCGCACATTGATTGCCTATAACCAATATATCTATCGTTTTGCCTAATTGAATAGCCGCTGTTATGGCATTAAGAGTAGCAGGTTTTAACGACTGATTATCGTGTTCAGCAATGACAAGAATATTCATAGGTGTTGTGGTGGTTAAAAATAGTAAAATAGTAAAATAGTAAAAAAGTAAAAAAGTAAAAAAGTAATATAAAAATATTAACGTCATTTAAAAATAAAAGACTTATTAAAAAAGCTATTAATGAGTCCGTAAAATATAAGTAATCTATGTTATTGTAGTCAAGGTTAAGTTAATATATTTTAATATATTTTAATATACATATTGATATATTAAACGCGTAAAATTAATTTTTATTTCTTATTTTAAAATAGATGATTCAGTATGAACCCTTCAAATAACTCTAAAAACGCACTCACTGAAACTGATATAGACCAATTGTCTGAATGGCTAGAGGTGTTAAATGAAAGCCATGTTTGCGTTAGCCTTGAAGCTTTAGACGGTATAGCCGCTGCACTGGCAGTTATGACGCGAACAGTTACTTTAACTGAATTAATCCCTATATTATTAGAAAAAATCAATGACGCGACCGATGAAATAAGTCATATTAATGATAATATTAATAATGACAATGATAATGATAATGATAATGATAATGATAATGATAATGATAAAAATGATAAAAATGTAAATCGTTTTTTAAATGCTTTAACTAAGGCACAACAAGCTGAATTGGCTAATTTAATCACTCGCCGTGTGAATCATACAACACGCTTATTGTCTAATTCAACGATTGCTGATTTAAGCGACCCACGGGCTTATCAACCGTGGGTGATTGATTATGAACAATTAATATTAGAAGATACTGAATTTGCGGCAGAACATAAAGATACGGAATTTTCGCCTTTAGCTGCTGAATGGGCTGTTGGTTTTGTATCTACGGTTGAGCATTTTGCACAAGACTGGCGAATGACCGATGATTTATTAGATGATGAGCTTAATCCAATGTTAGCCCCCATTTACGCCTTAGCTTTGCCACGTGATGACTGGCCTGAAGACATTCGGGAGCAAGATGTCGCGGGTGATAGCCGTGAAGCTTGGTTAGCCCAAGCCATTTGGGCGTGTTATGAATTATGGGAATATTGGCGTTACCATGCCCCCAAACCTAAAGTACGACCTATTGTTAATAAACAAACGTTAGGCCGCAATGACTTTTGTCACTGTGATAGTGGTAAAAAGTTTAAGGTATGTCATGGCAAGTAAGTAGGCTAATACAATCATTACTTAAGCTTTTTTAGAAAAAATAAAGGGGCTTAATATAATTAAAGTACCGCCCACCCACTCTTGCCAGCGTAAATACGATACGCCCCAATAAGCACTGCTGGCACCTGCAATAAAAATTTCACTTAGCATAATTAAGGCGGTAACGTTAGCAGGGAAACGTACCGCACCATACTGCACGCCGTAATTAGCGATTAAAAATAAAGTTATCCACATAATTATTTCTACACTAGACCACCATATACTATAAGTAGGTATTAAATCAGGCCAATTTATTTGATTGATAGATGCTAAGCCTATCGCCAACGATAAGCTGCATACTGCACCACCGATAAACATAGCTTGCAAACGCATTAAATCATTTGCACCTGTTGCGTCACTAGCCTTACGTAAACTAATATTATTAGCTGCAAAACAAATACCGCCTGCAATGCCTAACCAATCTGCTAATTCAGTGGGTATTGGTAAGCCCATTTTAGGTTGCCATAAAATTAAGCACGCACCACTCAAACCCAACATTAAGCGAAGAATTTGCCAACGGTTAATATGTTCACCTAATAAACTATGGGCTAATAAAGCTGCCCATACAGGCATTAGATAAAACAATAAAGTAACGCGTAAGACATCACCTATTGTGATAGCCGTGTTAAAGCATATATTGGTCAAACCTGCCGCTAATACTATCCAACGTAAATAGCAATGGCGAAAAACAGCCTTGGTTAAATAAGGTTGATATAAGTGAAGTATGGCACAAGCGATACTAAAAATAAGTGCTGTAAACCATAACGGGTGGATACCTTGTACATTTAAAGATTTAAAACCAATCCAAGACAAGCCCCATACCGTAGCATTGGTTAATAAGCCCAGTGTGGCTACACTGAATAAGTGAGTAGTATTGGTTTTCATAAATAATCAAGGGGCTCAATCCATTGTGCCAATACTTTATCAATACGCATAGCATCCATATCTATGACTTCTAGCTTCCAACCTTCCCAAATAATAGATTCGCCTGTACGGGGTACACGCCCCATTTCTAGTAGCAATAAACCTGCTAAAGTATGGTAATGTTGTTTGTCTTCTTCCGGAACTGTTTTTAAACTTAAACGGTCTTTTAATTCAGGGACAGGAATATTGCCATCTAATAACCAGCTACCATCATCACGTTGCACAGCCCAAGAATCTTCTGCATACTGTGTTTTAAATTCGCCCGTAATAGCTTCTAATAAATCTTGTTGCGTCACCATACCTTGCAGCTCACCATATTCGTCTACTACAAAAGCCATGTGAACACTGCTTGTTTTAAACTGTTCTAGTAGTTCCATACCATTTAAGGTTTCAGGCACATATAAAGGTTGCGTTAAATGGCTACATAAATTAGCTTTTTCACCGCGTAAGTGTTGCGATAGCAGTAGTTTAGTACTAATAACCCCTAATACATCTTGTAAACCGCCACGACATACAGGAAAGCGGCTATGTGGCGATTCACTGACTTTTTTTAAGTTATCAGCCAAAGGCAAAGTAGTATCTAAATAAATGATATCTGCCCTAGGTACCATTAGGGACGACATTTGACGGTCATCTAGGCGAAATACGTTGCGTAGCATTTGGTGTTCTTGGTCTTCAATTAAACCTGCTTCACTGCCTTCTTCAATAATCGCGTGTATTTCTTCTTCAGTGACTTGTTGTTCAGTGGTGTGTGAGATACCAAATGGCTTCAACAGTAGCTTAAGAATGACTTTGGTACTAAATGATAGCAATATTACAAAAGGTTTAGTTAAAAAAGCAATTCCTAACATGGGTTTTGCCATTAAACGGGCTAAAGGTTCTGGATTTAATTGTCCGATTCGCTTAGGCACTAACTCACCGAGTACGATAGAAAAATAGGTGATAAATACAACGACTAAAGCGGTAGCAATGCCACCAGAATGTATTTCTGGTGTACCTATATTGATTAAAAATTGCTTAACAGGCGGAGAGAAAACACTCTCACCAACAATACCATTTAACAAACCGATGCTAGTAATACCAATTTGAATGGCTGATAAAAATTTAGTCGGGTCTTCACCTAGTTTAAGTGCAGCGATTGCAGAAGAATTACCTTCGTCAGCCAGTTTTTGCATTTTTGCTTTACGGGCTGTAACCAAAGCAATTTCTGACATTGCGAACAAACCATTTAAAAAAATTAACCCAAAAAGTAAAGTAAGTTCCATCTAAGTGCGTATCCACGTTTAGTAACGTACACGCTGGTGTTGATAATGTATGAATATACACGCGTAATTATAATCTTGTACAGTCTTTTTGTATCAAAGTAGCTTATTTAACACTGATATAA
>JAYWHD010000016.1:0-4902 GCA_043777895.1 Betaproteobacteria bacterium
ATCAATATAAATACTTTAGCAGTTAAACTTTAACATTACTAATATACCTACTGTACCGAATTGATCTCCGTAGTTAAAGTACTTAAATCACTAGCGATAATTGCAGCACAATCAACGCTATCAAACTGATAAGCAGTGCTGCAATAATCACAATTGACGCTAATTTGCCCTTGTTCAGCCACAATACTATTAATTTCTTCAGCCCCTAACATTTTTAGCATATTTTGTACTTTTTGACGAGAGCAGCCACAAAAAAACCGTATTGTCTGGCTATCAGCTGCTATAGGGTTTTCTTGCCAAAATAAACGCCGTAATAAAGTGACAGGATTAGTCAGCAACATCTCTGTCGGTGTAAGTGTATTGACTAGGTATTTCATTCTTAACCAAGTATCATCATGGGTTTCATCGGCTAATACTTCGTGTCCTTGGTCATTAAATGTAATGTGCTGTAAATGAGTCGCTAACTTACCCCCCGATGAAGGCATACGCTGAATAAATAGTCCCGCACAAGCTATTGAATTAGATGATAATAATACTTTAGTCGGTAATTGTTCACTGTTAGCCATATAATAATCAATGCAGTGGGCTGTGCAATCTCCAACAATGGGTACTAAACTGGTGTACGGCTTTTGTCCCGGTAATTTTTGAGTTGGGTCTAATATAACGATAAAACGCCCTAAGCCTTGTGCATTAACCAGTTGTTGCAAGCCAATTACATCCGCTGCACAGTGTGTCGTAAAATCAGCCCAATCCACGGTTTCACTCAATGTAACCGCTGCACGTAAAGTACGGTTTGCCGTATATTCAACCACAATTAAACGCACAGGACTTTTAGAATCACCTTGAATTTGTAGTATTAAAGCCCCATCAAGTTTTAAAGTAGCAGCTAATAAAGGAGCAACGGCACATAAATCACCCAATAATTGTTGTACTGCTGTAGGTAATTGCTTCTGTCCCAGCAAATCAATCCAAGTTGTTTGCAAGTTCACGGCAACCGCCCGTACTTGTGAGTCAGCTACTAAGCAGCGTGCCAAAGTATCGGGTGCATCAATTAAATTGACTTCAATGTTGTTTTCTATATTATTTTTTGTAGTATTAGTAGGCATAAGTAAATTATTTTTATTTAGTCAGTATTAATATTTAAATAGTAAGTTTAAAAATAGCTTAAGTAGTAGTATTGATTGATAGCATTACTTATTTTAATCTAATCAATTAATTATTTATTTAATCTATTTATTTAATCTATTTATTTAATCTAACTATTTAACCAAAAATTTTGATACCCACTTACGCCATTGCCCCACAAAGGGTCTAAGCGATTGACTTCGTAATAATAATAACCCCAATGATAAAAGTAAAATCAAACCGTGAGGAATTATGGTTGCAGTAAACATAGTTATCTTTCCTAATTGTAGATAGTCTTCGGCTAAATTAATCGTATTGACATACACAATGAATATTAATACGGCTAATACTAGCGGGGTAGATTTGCCACTACGTGGATTAAAATAAGACAAAGGTACAGCTAATATCGCTAATAAGACACACATTAATGCCCCACTCATACGCCATATTAATTCAGCTTGTGCGGTGGTATTTAACTCTGTCAATAAACTGATTGATGAACGCTGTTTCGCGGGCAATACAGTTGTTTTAGAATTAGACGATGGTGTTGCCAATAAAGTACGGTATTGTTCAAACTGCATAAAATTAGCCATTTCAGTAAATGTTGCTATGCCCGTGTGTGAAGCACTGGACAATTGATAACGTCTGCCTTGATTGAGTTCTAAATATTGTTCACCTTCTTTACTAGTGTACACTCGCCCTTGGGCAGCAGCAACAATACTTTCAGCCATAAACGCCCCCGAAATAGGCGCTAACGGCAATGAATTAGGTATTGTTTTACTAGAAAAAGGCGTTTTGTCTGTAGATTTTTTTTCTAAAACAAATACATTATTTACAGTACGCGAACGTTCATCTGATGTCCCAACATAAAAAATCCTTAAGCCATCACTGCTTTCTTTAAATTGTTGTGTAGCAATACGAGAAATATCTTGTCGTTGTACAAAATTATCATGGTACTGATAGGCTTGCTGATTCGCCCAAGGAGCAATTAATAAACCCAATAAAGCTGCTAATAAAGCAACAGGTAAAGTAAAGCCTATTGTTGGAGCGATGAATTGATATAAACTCAAACCACTGGATTGCCAAACCACCATTTCACTGTCACGCCACATACGGCTGTATACCAGTAAAGTACCCATAAAAACACTAAGTGATAGCATCAGGGCTTGAAAATTAATAATTGCAAACCCTAGTAAAACAAATACAGAATGTGGGTCAATTTTACCATCACCCGCTTGTGTAAGTAATTTAATTAAAGTAAAAGTTAGCGTAATAAGTACTAAGCCCGCATAAACTGCAGTACTGTAAAAAATAAGGTCGCGTTGTAATGTTCGTTTAAAAATCATGTAAATGGTTATCCGTACGGTTTAAGATTGACGTACAAGCTATTTTTAATTGAGATTTATTTTAAAACTGTACTTATACGAAAAACTTTGAATTTTAAGGTTTTAAAATAGGTACTTTCTTGCTATATTAGTAGAAGAATTTAAAACCTAGGTAGATATTCATTATTATATTAAACTCTAAATACATATTTAACTACATATTTAACTATGAAACATTCTAAACATTACTTTCCTAATCAAGCCCCAAGTATTACCGCTAAACTATTTACTAATACTATTGATGTTGATGGCATTGATACCGTTTTCTCTAAACATTGTGATGCTTTAATTATTGGTATTTTTACGCCATCAGTTTTACCTGAACATATTAGTGAAACACATTTAAATGCACCACCCATTAGTTTAGCTGTATTACACGCATTAAATTTAAGCCCTGCCAGCTTAAACGATTTACCTAAAATATTAAGTAAAACCCACACTATTTATCCTGATAAAAATAGTCCTATTAAAGCAGTCCGTATTGTTTGCGTGGGTTTAGGTGATTCAGATAAATTTACTATAAAACGTTATACCAAAGCCTTGCGTGCAGCTTTACACGATTGTGCTAATCAAACTATCAAAACAGTATTAATCGGTATACATGATAGTGTTATCAGTGATAGCGATTTGAGTAGCCATAATAAAGCCAAATATGCGGTACAACTTGCCCATGATGTCTGCTATCAATATGATGCAACGTTTAGTCAATCATTGCCTAAATATACTTTAAAAACACTTTTACTGCCCGTTACATCAATAGATAAATTGAGTATAAAAATTGCTATTACACACGGTGCGGCTATCGGTCAAGGGATTAACTTTGCAAAAGAAATGGGTAATTTACCCGCTAATATTTGTACGCCTAGTTATTTAGCAAGCCAAGCTAAAAAACTAGCTAAACAATTTGGTTTAGGATGTGAGATACTCAAAAAAAAGCAACTACAAGCTTTAAATATGGGCAGTTTCTTATCGGTTGCAGCGGGTTCAGACGAACCGCCTCGATTAATTATCTTAAAACATATGGGTGGTAAAGCCGGTGATGCACCCTATGTATTGGTGGGTAAAGGCGTTACATTTGATACGGGTGGTATTTCATTAAAGCCTGCAGAAGGTATGCATGAAATGAAATACGATATGTGCGGTGCAGCCAGCGTACTAGGCACTTTTCATGCGATTGCTAGTTTAAATTTACCACTTAACATTATTGGTGTTATTGTTGCAACAGAAAATATGCCTAATGGTAAAGCAACAAAACCGGGTGATGTAATTACCAGTATGAGTGGAAAAACTATAGAAGTACTCAATACTGATGCCGAAGGCCGCTTAATTTTATGTGATGCACTGACTTATGTAGAACGGTTCAAACCCGCTGCTGTGATTGATATTGCAACTTTAACAGGAGCTTGTGTGATTGCTTTAGGGGCGGTTCATTCGGGCTTATTTTCAAATAACGCGACTTTAACTCAACAATTATTAAATGCGGGTAATACGGCTCAAGATACCGCTTGGGCTATGCCAACAAATGATGAATACCACGAGCAATTGCTTAGTAATACTGCTGATATTGCTAATATCGGTGGGCGTGCTGCAGGCAGTGTAACAGCGGCTTGTTTTTTAAGTCAATTTGCACACGCCTATTCTTGGGCACATTTAGACATTGCAGGCACTGCTTGGAAGACAGGGGCTTCAAAAATTGCAACAGGTCGCCCAGTTCCATTACTAACACAATATTTAATTGATATTACCGTACAAAAATAGAGATTATTTTCCAAGAGGTTTATGGTATAAATAATACTTAGAATCAGGGCTTTTATAATTAAAGATAAAACAGGATTTTTAAAAAATTATACAATTTATGTAATATACATATTAAAAAATTTGCTCTTGATTTAGACTTTGAGTTTTAAAGTTTAAAAAATACATTTTTTAAGAAATATACTTTTAGTAGTTTTGAAAAAACTAATTAACTTCATTTACACCCATTTAGGAAATAACTATGACTGACCAAGAATTAAAAGATTTAGTGGCTAGCCTTGCGATAGCACAAGCTAAAACTGACGCACAGATGGCTAAAACTGATGCAGGTTTTGAGAAATTACAAGCAGCACAAGTTAAAACTGATGCACAAATGGCTAAAACTGATGAACAGATGGCTAAAACTGATGCACAGATGGCTAAAACTGATACTAAATTAGATAGATTAACGGCTTTGTGCGGCGGAATCGCTAGCAATCAAGGGTCAGTCGCCGAAGAGTTCTTTTTTAATAGTTTAGTCAGTGAACCCTTTTTAGGTGATATTCAGTTTAACCGTATCACACCACAGCTGATTGTCGGACGCAAAGGCAAGCAAAGTGAATATGATATTGTGATGGTCAATGGGGCGAGTGTGGGC
>JAYWHD010000017.1:0-13979 GCA_043777895.1 Betaproteobacteria bacterium
GTGGATTAGTAGTTTGGTGTGGCACGTCTTGCGGCATAAACGGTTATTGGCACAAATGTCCCAAAGTGGTACAGGTTCTTTTAGTCGGCGTTTAGCACAACTGGCTTTAGCACGTACACAAGGTTTAACGGCGTGTCAATTGCATAGCACTGAAGAAGAATATACGTGGTTATCGCACATATTAAATTTACCCATTGAAAATATGTCGCCAGCCATTCAAACCTCTTTGCCTGATTGGTTGTATGCGGCTTTAAAAGAAGCTTATTTTCCTGAACAATTAAATAGCTTGTGCTTTGCATTGCTTGAGCCTGCCGATTTAGTGTTGCGTGTGAATACCCTAAAATCTGACCGCGATGCCGTTATGGCAAAATTAGCTTATAAACAAATTCCTGCGGCTATTCACCCTTTAACGCCGTGGGCAATTGCACTAAAAACACACCCCAATTTAGCTAAACTAGACGCATATAATGACGGTTTAGTTGAAGTGCAAGATGCAGGCAGCCAAGTATTAGCCCTATTGACTGATGCCAAGCGTGGGCAAATGGTGGCTGATTTTTGTGCGGGTGCAGGCGGAAAAACACTGGCTTTAGGTGCAATGATGCGTAACACGGGTCGCCTCTATGCCTTTGATGTCAATAGTACACGCTTAAAACGTTTGCAACCGCGTTTAGCCCGTAGTGGTTTGTCTAATATTGCTCCGATTGTAATTGACAGTGAAGCTGATCCAAAGCTTAAGCGGTTAGCAAATAAATTTGATTCTGTGTTAATTGACGCACCTTGTAGCGGAATGGGAACACTGCGTCGTAACCCTGATTTAAAATGGCGACAACACCCGCGAGACGTGACAGAATTATCAGCTAAACAAGCCCGTATTTTAACCAGTGCCGCCCGTTTAGTAAAAGCAGGTGGTCGTTTAGTGTATGCAACGTGTAGCGTGTTACCTGCTGAAAATCAAGCGATAGTCAATAGTTTTTTAAGCTTAAATCCACATTTTTCATTGTTGCCTGCCGCTATAGAATGCAGTCGCTTGGGAATTCAGTTACCGCCTGATGCGTTATATCAAGACGGTATGTTACAGTTGTTGCCTACTAATCAAAATACTACTGCTGAAAGTCAATTTATGTCTTGTGATGGTTTTTTTGCAGCTATGATGATGCGCAATAACCAGCCTGCTGATTTGGAATAATATTTAAATCAAGAGTGTGTGATTAAGTTTTAAATTATGTATATTTCTAAATTAAAAATAAAAAATTTTAAATGCTTTCAAGATGTTGAGATAATTTTTGATCCAAATTTCAATTTAATTATTGGAGAAAATAACAGTGGTAAATCTACAATTTTTGATGCTTTAAGATTGTGGCAATTGGCTTTTAAAAGATTTTTAAAAGATAGGACGAATAATAATAAACAAAGTTCTTTTTATGCTTCACAATTTTGTAGTTTTACTATAGATGATATTTCTTTTTTACGAATAATTAATTTTTCTAATCTTTTTAAAAAGAAAGAAAATAAAAAATTTGAAATCTCTATAACTATTTTATCAGGTGTTGAAATAGTTACTATTCCAATTATTTTTTCTAAAACTACTGAAGGACAAGTCTTGAAATTTGAATTGTGTAAACAGACTAGTGATAGACTTTTAACTTCTGAACATTTATCAAAAATTTCTAATAAGCATTTTGGAGCAGATTTTAAAAAATTATTTTTATTTACTTATATTAATCCTATTTTTTTATTACCTACAAATGAACCACAGCACTCAAATGGTTACATTTTAAATAAATTACATGAAGCTAAAGCAAATGAAGTGATTAGAAATATGATTTATCTAATTTCTCCTGAAAAAAAGACAATAAAAAAGGAAAAGAAAAAGGAAAAGTTAATTGAAATTGAAAACTCATTAAAAGAGATTTTACAAATTCAAGATATTTCATTTTCAAAAAGATTAGAAAAAGAAGAAAGTTATATTAAAATATTTTCTAAAAATGAAGTTTTAAATACCGAAGTAGAAATCAACCAATTAGGAAGTGGAACAATAAATATTTTAAATATTTTATCTGTTTTGGCTTATGGGGATTATGAAAATTTTAGTTTAAATGTTTTGTTGTTAGATGAGCCAGATTCACATCTACATTTTAATCATCAAAGTAGATTGTTTGATTTTCTCAAAAAAATTTCAGAAAATTCAAATAAGCAAACCTTTACCATCACCCATAATTCAAGTTTAATTTCTGAATCTGACAAAGTTTTATTTATAAAAAATGATGTTAAATCAATTAAACCGATTACATTCAATGATTATTTAGAGAGTCATTTAAAAAATATAGATGAAAACCATTACGATGTAATGAAAAAATTGCACAAAGCAAAAAAAGAAAAAGAAGATATTGAAAAGCAGTTAAGCAATTATACTAAACCAGTTATTTACTGTGAAGGAATAACAGATGTTAAAATTCTTAAACAAGCATATTTAATATTGTACAAAGAACATTTTTTTAAGGGAAAATTTGATATTGAAAATAAAGGTGGAGCAAGTAAAGTTGCATCTGCATTAAGAGATAATCAATCTAAAAATAATCTCTGCCTTGTTGGTATTTTAGATAATGACTCTGCGGGTCAAACAGAAATTAATAAAGTGTGTGATAACCATAACTTTACTAGCAAAGATAAAATATACTATACAAATCAATCTAACAACAGTCATCTTTTGCTTCTTCCAATACCTGAATTTAGATTAGAATCCGCTGATTTTTTTAAAAAAAACACAATAATAGAATACCTATTTACAGATGAGACGTTAGAAAATAAACTAAAAATACAAATGATTAAATCTAAAGGTGAAACATTTAAAAAAATTAATGATGAAACAAAAGATTCGGATAAAAATATTATTTCAACAAACATAGAAAAGTTAGAGTTAGAAACAAACGACTTCAAACACTTTATTCCTTTGTTTGAAAAAATCGCAGAAATAATTAGTTATCAGCTTCCAGCAGTAAATTTTGATAATTAAATACGATATTGCTACTTAGCAAGAGTATTAAAAAGTTGTAATACAAAATATAAATACCTAAAAATATTGAATATTTTAAATATTTTAAATATTTTAAATATAATGTTTACTATTTTTAACTCCAAAGGAATCCTTATGTCTAAACCCGCAATGCGTGTCGCTGTTACTGGTGCCGCAGGTCAAATTGGTTATGCTCTATTATTTCGTATCGCCAGTGGTGAAATGCTAGGTAAAAACCAGCCTGTCATTTTACAATTGCTTGAAATCGCTGACGAAAAAGCACAAAATGCTTTACGGGGCGTTATGATGGAATTGCAAGATTGTGCATTCCCGTTATTAGAATCAATGAGTGCTCATAGTGACCCCTTAAGTGCATTTAAGAATATTGATGTTGCTATTTTAGTCGGTGCGCGTCCACGTGGTCCAGGTATGGAACGTGCTGATTTATTAGCGGCTAATGCACAAATCTTTACAGTACAAGGTAAAGCACTAAATGCTGTAGCAAAACGGACTGTTAAAGTACTCGTTGTGGGCAACCCTGCAAATACTAATGCGTATATTGCTATGAAGTCAGCCCCTGATTTACCACGTGAAAATTTTACGGCTATGTTACGTTTAGACCATAACCGTGCTTTAAGTCAAGTAGCGGCTAAAGCCAATGTGGCTGTAGCTGCCATTGAAAAAATGGCGGTTTGGGGTAATCATTCACCGAGTATGTATGCCGATTACCGTTTTGCGACTATGCAAGGCAATAGTGTCAAAGATATGATTAATGATGCTGATTGGAATGCGAATACGTTTTTGCCTGTAGTCGGTAAACGTGGTGCAGCAATTATTGAAGCACGCGGTTTATCATCAGCAGCCTCGGCAGCCAATGCAGCGATTGATCATATTCATGATTGGGTATTAGGTACAAATGGACAATGGGTGACTATGGGTGTACCGAGTAATGGTGAATACGGGATTCCTAAAGATACTATGTTTGGTTTCCCAGTCATTTGTAAAGACGGTCAATATGAAATTGTGAAGGATTTACCGATTGATGCGTTTAGTCAAGAGCGTATCAATATCACTTTAGCCGAATTAGAAGGCGAAAAATCGGGTGTTGCACATTTGCTGTAAGCTATAAGTATTTAGCAAAAGCCGCTTCAATCAAAAGCGGCTTTTTTTATACATTTTAAGATTAAAAAATAGTTTTAAAAGCGAAAAGCGTTTTGAAAGAGGTCTATTTTTATATAAATATAAATATTAATAGCATAGTCATTTATGCCATACCTGGCGTTACCGTATTAAATCCACTGTCTACATAGGTTATTTCACCTGTAACACCGCTGGATAAATCGCTTAATAAAAATGCGGCAACATTGCCTACTTGTTCAGTCGTAACATTGCGACGCAAAGGTGCGTGTGTTTCAACAAAATTTAAAATATTGGCAAAGTCTTTAATACCACTGGCAGCCAGTGTCTTAATTGGCCCTGCTGAAATACCGTTTACCCGTATACCTTTAGAACCTAAACCCGATGCTAAGTAACGTACACTAGCTTCTAAGCTGGCTTTGGCTAAACCCATAGTATTATAATTAGGGACTACCTTCTCTGCCCCTAAATACGTTAAAGTTAATAAAGCCGCTGTTGGAGTGAGCATAGGTAAAGCCGCTTTTGCCATAGCAGCAAAGCTATACGATGAAATATCGTGTGCAACTCTAAAACCTTCACGTGATAAGCCGTCTAAAAATTCACCCGCAATGGCTTCACGTGGTGCGAATGCAATCGCATGGACTAAGCCATCAAATTGAGTCCAACTGTGGCTTAAATCCGTAAATAAAGTATTGATTTGTTCATCACTACTGACATCACAATCAAATACCAACGTACTATTAAATTCAGCAGCCAGTTCACTGACACGGTTTTTAAAGCGTTCTCCTGCATAAGTAAAGGCTAATTCTGCCCCTTGAGCATAGCAGACTTTAGCAATACCGTAAGCAATACTGCGATTAGAGATAACACCCGTAATAAGGATTTTTTTATTTTGTAGGAACATAGTAGTTTAACGATAAAGTAAATAAAACAATTATTCTAGCCGTGTGATAGACCCAGTACCTGCCCAACGGTCTAAACTTAGGTACAACACAGGCGTAATAAGCAGCGTAATTGCCTGTGAAAACAGTAAACCACCCACAACGGCTAACCCCAGTGGCTGACGCATTTCTGCACCCGCCCCTAAACCTAAAGCCAGCGGCAACGCCCCCATTAAAGCCGCTAAAGTCGTCATCATAATCGGCCTAAAGCGTAATAAACACGCCGATCGAATAGCCTCTAAGGCACTTAATCCCGCTTGTCTTTGTGCATCTAATGCAAAATCAATAATCATAATAGCATTTTTTTTGACAATGCCAATTAACATCACAATACCGATAATGGCAATGACCGTTAAATCTTGTTTAAACAGTATCAAGGTAAGTAACGCACCGACTGCTGCTGAAGGCAGCCCAGCTAAAATAGTAATGGGGTGAATAAAGCTTTCATACAATACGCCTAATAAAACATAAATAACCAATAAAGCAGCGATGATTAAAACAAATTGATTGCTTTGAGAGCTATTAAACACGGCGGCTTCACCTGCATAACTAGTGACTATTGAAGTGGGCATGGCTAACTGTTTACTGAGTTCATCAATACGGGTTGTCGCATCACCTAAGGAGATACCTGGCGATAAATTAAATGATACAGTAATAGATTGTAATTGACCGACATGGTTAATGGTACTCACGCCCACATCACGTGTAATGGTTACAAAATTAGACAAAGGTATTAAAGCACCTGTTCCTCCAGCTGCAATATTACTACGAACATATAAATTTGATAAAGCGGACTCATCTTGTTTTTGATCGGCTTGTACTTGCATAATTACAGAATAATTGTCTGTGGGCAGGTACATAGTTGAAACACTACGTTCACTGAAGGCGTTAAATAAAGCGGTACGAATGGCATCATTTCTTACGCCTAATACATTTGCACGTTCTTGATTAATCGTTATTTTGGCCTGTAAACTACGCATTTGTGAATCGGTACTCACATCAGACAATAAAGGCTTACCGTCTTTATTTAGGGCACTTTCTAAACTACTTTTTAAGCGATTAGACCATTCATTGAGTTCGGCAGGTTTTAAACTTTGTAATACATATTGGTATTGTGCTTTACTAGAGCGTCCACCTGCTTGAAAATTTTGTACTGGACGCAGTATGACTTTAATACCTGCGATTTTTTTAAGTTTACCGCGTAATTGCTCTACCACTATTTTCATCGGTGGGCGTGCCGTACGGCTTTTTAAGGCAACAAATAAACGGCCCGTATTTTGTACACCTGTACCGCCATTAGAAGAAGTAACGGCGAGTACGTGGTTATCTTGCCTAAAAACAGCCGCGACCTGTTCTTGTAAACGCAGCATATCCATATATGAAATATCTTCGGCAGCTTCAGTACTGACTTGAATTTGTCCTAAATCTTCTTCAGGAAAAAAACCCTTGGGAATTGTTTTAAATAAATACAGTGTTGCGATGAGTGTGGCTACAGTCAGTAATAACACCGTTTTACGATAAGCCAAAGCATAGTCTAATGTTAATTCATAAACCGACACTGTTTGGTTAAACCGTTTTTCAAAGTAACGGGTAATGCCTCGCATATTAATAAAATACTTGGACTTAGTATGAGTATCTATTGTATTAATAGGGGCAATATGTAAATATTGTGCCGCTAACATAGGGACTAAAGTTAATGAGACAAAAGCCGAAACAATAATCGCAAATCCAACGACTACAGCAAACTCATGAAACAACAAACCTATTAAACCTGGCATAAAAAAAATTGGGATAAAAACAGCAATTAAAGATGTAGAAATAGAAATAATAGTGAAACCGACCTCACGCGAACCTTGTAAAGCTGCTTTAAATGGCGAAACACCTTTTTCTAAATGCCGCATAATATTTTCTAATACAACGATGGCATCATCAACGACTAAACCAACAGCTAAAGTTAAACCTAACAGTGAAATATTATCCAAACTGTAAGAGGCCCCCCACAGCAATGCAACCGCACCCAGTAAAGAAATAGGCAATGACAAAGCAGGAATAAGCGTAGCAACGAAGTGTCTTAAAAATAAAAAAATAACTAAAATAACTAAAATAATAGTGCCGATTAGCGTTAAAGTGACGTCATGTAATGACTCTCTGACGGACAGCGAACGGTCGTTAATCGGTGTAATATCTACCGATTTAGGCATTTGTTTTTTAAGTTCAGGCAACAACGCCATCACTTTATCAACCACCTCTACTGTATTTGCACTGGCTTGGCGTTGAATGGCAAGGGCAATAGAAGGCTCACCATTAAAGGAGGCAAAGCGTGTTACCACATCGACACTGTCTTCTACAACGGCTACATCTTTTAGACGTACGGGGTTTCCACCACGGTTATTAATAATGAGTTCAGCAAATTCACTGGCTTGCGTGAGTTGTTGTGTCGCAGTCAAAATTAAAGTTTGTTTGGCATTTTCTAATACGCCGACAGGGGTGTTTACATTAGCCGCTTTTAAAGCCGTAGCCAATTCATCTAAAGTAATATTTTTAGAAAACAATGCTTGTGGCGATACCTTAATACGTACGGCATACCTTTTTGCACCAAAAATATTAACTTGTGCAATGCCATTTAAAGACGCAATTTTCGGACTTATTAAATGTTCGGCATAATCTTGTAATTCAGCGGGTGATAATGAAGGTGAAGTTAAAGCAATCAGTAAAATAGGGGCATCAGCTGGATTAATTTTTCGATAAGACGGCAATTCAGTGACTTCTACTGGCAGGCTACGTTGTGCTCTAAGCAAAGCTGCTTGTACATCAATTGCAGCAGCGTCAATGTTTCGCCGTTCATCAAACTCTAAAGTAACGCTGGTTGAGCCTAAGCTACTACTAGAACTCATACTTTTTAAGCCAGAAATACTTTGAAATTGCTTTTCCAAAGGCAGTGCAACTGAATTTGCCATAGATTCAGGACTAGCACCTGCCATATTTGCAGACACGTTAATAATAGCTGTATCAAAACTAGGCAATGCAGCCATTGGAATATCGCGTAGACCCAGTATACCTAACCCAATAATCGCTATATTTAATAGAACAGTCATCACAGGACGACGAATAAACAGTTCAGATAAGTTCATTAAAATTCACACCGCATTATTCATTAACACACATCATTAATTTTAAAATCAGCTTAATATTTACTTAATATTTACTTAATATTTTTCAACTTAATTCAGACTAATAAACTTTTTAACTTTGTAGAGGTTAAAGTAGGAATAACCATTTGTACAAAAGTATAGACAAAATTATGAAAAATAACGCCGCGTCTTAAACCTACTCGCGTCCAATGTGTACCAAAGAAATCCCCTAAAGGTTCAGCATATAAATGGGGTTCTAAAGCCGTGTTATAAGCAATACTAGACATAATCCCTACACCTAAACCCAATGAAACATACGTTTTAATAACATCAGCGTCAATTGCTTCTAATACTACATTGGGTTGAATACCTGCATTTTGAAATGCGTAATCAATCTGACTACGCCCAGCAAATGCCGTTTCATACATAATTAAAGGGTGTCTTGCTAAAGTCACTAGACTAATCGGCTGGCGAAAAACAGGGTGGTCAGGTGCGGCAATAGCAACGTGATGCCAGCTATAAATAGGTAAAGTAATAATAGAGTCATAACGCGTCAATGCTTCAGTGGCGATAACACAATCGGCAGCCCCACTTTCTACCCATTGTGCAATTTGTTGCGGTGTTCCTTGTAAAATTGCCAACCTTACTTTTGGATACAATTGACGAAATTTTGCCACAATAGGCGGCAAAAAATAACGTGCTTGCGTATGCGTTGTGGCAATGGTTAAGCGACCTGATTCATCATCGCCTAAATTTTCACCCAATTTTGACAGAGTATCAATTTCACTTAATATGCGTTCAGATGACTGTAATACTTGTTTTCCAGGCACTGTTAAGCCTAACATACGCTTACCGCGTCGCTCAAACACTTGAAAACCAAGCTCGTTTTCTAGTTCTGCTAATGCCTTTGATAAGCTGGGTTGTGTCGTAGACATAACGTCAGCGGCACGGGTTAAGCTATAACCTTGACGAACGGTTTCACGTACTGCACGAAGTTGTTGCAAATTCATAGTGGTAATACTTATTTAGTGATACTTATTAATAGTAATAGTAATAATAGTAATAATTATTATTGTTGTTGAATAAAATCATAATATATTTGACAATGTTAATTAAGTTCCGATACCTCACTGCCCTAGCTAAACGATTAGGCAGCTTAATCGTAAAAAATTTTCTATAAGTACCTTTATAAAAAATATCTTTAATTGCCCGCTTTACCTTGATTAGCTACTGCATTTAACGCGGCTGCAATATCATCTGCATTGCCTAAATAGCTACGTGATAAAGGTTTTAAGTGTGCATCAAACCGATAGACAATCGGTTGAGCTGTTGGAATATTGACTTCAGTGATTTCATTTTCTGGGAGACGTTCAAGCAGCTGAATTAAAGCACGTAAACTGTTGCCGTGGGCTGCAATTAAAATACGCTTGCCTGCTTTTAAAGCAGGGGCAATGGATTCATTCCATAGGGGTTCAATACGCTCAACGGTATCTTTAAGGCATTCGGTGCGTGGCAGTTCATGGGGGTTTAATTTACTGTAACGTGGGTCGCCTACCCCAGTACCCGCATCACCTTCGGGTAAAGGTGGTGGCGGTACATCATAGCTACGTCGCCATACTTTGACTTGAGCATCACCATATTTTTCGGCCGTTTCTGCTTTATTTAAGCCCGACAATGCCCCATAATGGCGTTCATTTAAACGCCAAGTATGAACGACAGGCAGCCACAAGCGGTCTAACTCATCAAGTGTGGTAATTAAAGTACGGTTAGCCCGTTTTAGCATACTGGTATAGCATAAATCAAAATCATAGCCTGCTATTTTTAATAATTGTCCAGCACGTTTAGCTTCTTCAACACCTTTAGGGGTTAAGTCCACATCAACCCAGCCAGTAAAGCGATTTTCAAGATTCCACTGGCTTTCACCGTGACGCATCATTACCAGTTCATAAGTGCCTGTAGGCACAGTATTTAAAATATTAGTCATATAAAAATAAATTGAGGTTAAAAGTAAGTACTAAACTTAGTTCATAAACAAATAATAATTAAAAACTAAAAATTTATTTAAAATATAGCAAATTAAATAACAGTATTAATACCCGTATTTAAACAATCGGCTAAACTGTATTTTATGGCGTATTTTGGCGTATTTGTATTTTATTTGTACTTATTTAAATACGCACTATATATTTTTTAAAAAAACAAAAACCTATCACAAACATGCATCAGCTATGAACTTTATTATTCCTAACCTTCCATACATCGTCATATTTATTTTATCCAGCGGTATGTTAATACACACAGCCATAGAAGAATTTCGTATAGGCGAAGCAACTGACGTAAACGGTGCAGTAATATTAATGAACCGTGAACAAGCTATGTTATTGGATATTCGTGATGCTGATAGCTATGCTAAAGGCAGTGTTGCCCAAGCTAAACATATACCCGCTGACACATTGACAAGTCGGGCAGCTGAGTTTGCTAAACAAACCTGTATTGTACTGATGGATGCTAATGGTAAAAATGTTATTAAAGCAGCTAGCACCTTGCGTACATCAGGTATAGCCCGAGTAGTAGTACTAACTGGTGGTTATGACGCTTGGATAGCTGCTGGTTTACCCACTAAAAAAACTAATGCATAAATAAAATTTAACCTAATTTAACCTAATTAGGATATTTAATAACTTTTATATTAACTTATTTTTATATTAACTTATATTAACTTTAACACCTATTTTATGAATACTGTACAGATGTATACAACAGCAGCATGTCCTTATTGCATTCGTGCCAAACAACTGTTACGCGCCCGTGGGGTGACTGACATTGAAGAAATTCGGATTGACTTAGACAGTACACAGCGTGAATTAATGATGACACGGACTAAACGCCGTACCGTGCCACAAATTTATATTGGTAATACGCACGTGGGTGGTTGTGATGATTTGATAGCTTTAGATGCCAGCGGTAACTTGTTAGCCCTGTTAAATAAATAATTATTTACAATCTATATTATTTACAATCTATATTAATTAAATATAAAAGCTTAATTAATTAAATATAAAAATTTAGTTTTTAGTTGATTAAATTAATCAATTTATTGTATTTTTACTTTTTATAAAATATACTGCCTGTTTTTACTTAATTTAACCTAATTTAACTTATGACAACTGAACAATCTGATAACAGCAATCAAAATGCTGCACCTTCATTTAACTTAACGCGTTGCTATTTAAAAGATGCCTCTTTAGAAATGCCAAATGCACCACAAATATTTTTAGACCAAGGACATCCCGATAGCGAAATGAGCCTTAATGTTGAGCAACAAGATTTGGAAGGTGGTTTTTATGAGGTTGCCGTACAACTCACTTTAACAACAAAAGTAGCCGATAAAATCCTGTTTTTAGTAGAAGCAAAACAAGCAGGTATTTTTGCCTTAGAAAATGTACCTGCTGAAGACCTAAGCCCTTTATTAGAAATTATCTGTGCAGGTATGGTTTATAGCTATTTACGACCCAATGTAGCTGACTTAATTACCCGTGCTGGTTTGCCCCCAGTATTTTTAAATGAGGTTGATTTCCAAAGCTTTTATCAATCGCGTATGGATAATATAGATCAAGCCGTAGAAGAATCAAAACAAGCCATACAACAATAAATAAATGCTTGACCCTGTACCGCAAAAATTTACTCGTTATGTTGTAATGGGTGCAGGTGCTTGGGGAACGGCTGTTGCTATTCACTTGGCACGCTATAATCCTTCAGTTACTTTACTGTGTCGCAACGAATACATAGTACAAACACTTAATCGTGTGCGTGAAAATAAAGCGTACTTGCCTGGCTATCCCTTATCAAGCACTTTATACGTTACCAATGATATCAGTTGCCTAAACGGTGCCATTGCTTTAATTGCTGTACCTGTTGCTGGTTTAGCTAACGCATTACTACAAGCACAACATCAAAATGCCCAAGCAGCTATATGGCTTTGTAAAGGTCTAGAAGCCAGCACAGGACGCTTACCCCATGAACTAGCATCGCATTTAAATATTACTTTACCAACGGGTGTATTAAGTGGTCCTTCATTTGCACAAGAAGTCGCCCAAGGATTACCAACTGCATTGACAATAGCAACATATCACGAATGGTTGCGTCTAAATATACAAACCGCATTACATCACGGCACAATGCGTGTCTACACCAGTACTGATGTAATAGGCGTAGAAATCGCAGCTGCAGTTAAAAATATTATTGCTTTAGCCTGCGGCATCAGTGATGGTTTAAATCTAGGTTTAAATGCAAGGGCAGCATTAATTACCCGTGGATTAGCGGAAACGGCTCGCCTAACGCTGGCACTAGGCGGAAAAATGGATACTTTAATGGGTTTAACAGGCGTAGGTGATTTAGTTTTAACGTGTACCGGTAGTTTGTCGCGTAACCGTAGCTATGGCACATTATTAGCCCAAGGTTATTCGCCCAATACAATTGAAGCCCAGTTAGGCCATGTTGCTGAAGGTGCACGCTGTGTTTCTGCTGTAGCAAAAAGAGCGGTGCAATTAGGTATTGATATGCCAATTGTAGACAGTGTTGCACGATTGGTAACAGGCGAGTTATCACCGCAATCCGCTTTATCTATATTATTAGCCCGTGAGGCAAAATCAGAATAATTTATTTTAAAACAAAAATCGGTAATATTAAAATTTAGCTTTTACAATATTTATGCTGGTGCCGCGTAGCCTGTTCATTTTACTGGTTACTTCTTAAGTATTAAATTACTTATATCAGTGTTGCTTTAACATTACTAAATTGGTATATCAGCAACACACCAGTCATATCTTAAGCAAATTTTAATTTTAATGCTTTGAATACTATAATCAGAATTATCTATGTATTAGAACTTAATAATCTAACAGTCATTGGGCATCAATAAATAGGCTGTCAATAATTTTTTTATATTAAGTTTTATTTATACTTTATTTATACTTTATTTATACTTTATCTATACTTTATAGATATTTATATTTATATTTACCTTTATCTTTACATTTGCCTTTATAAAAATGAAAAATAACACTAAGACTATTAGCAATACTAAGAGTAACACTAAGACTACTTCTAATACTAAAAGTACGGCTAAACCTGTGAGTAAGACTATCAGTAGTGCTGCACAAGTCCCACCATCAGTGATAAATATCAGCGGGGTTAATAGTATAGAAAAAGATTATGATGCTGTTCCTTACGATAGCCATGCCTTTGCACAAACGCACCCGCAACATTTACGCAGTATTGCTAAACTATTTGGTCTTAATGCCCCCGAGTTATCAACAGCCCGAGTCCTAGAGTTAGGGTGTGCATCAGGGGGGAATTTGTTGTCAATGGCTTATCGCCACCCACAAACACAGTTTGTTGGAATTGATTTGTCCAGCAAACAAATTGAACAAGGGAAGGCTAATATAGCTGCTTTAGGGCTTAATAATCTGCAGTTACAGCACCGCTCTATTAGTGATTTAAATGCTGCTGATGGTTTGTTTGACTATATTATTTGTCACGGAGTCTATTCTTGGGTGCCACCCGAGATACAACATGCAATATTATCAGCGTGTCAAAATAGATTAAGCCCAACAGGTGTTGCCTATATCAGTTATAACACCTATCCAGGATGGAAAGCAAAAGAAATGGTTCGTGATGCTATGTTATACCGTGCTAAAAAAGGCGATACTCCTGAAGCAGCCCTATCAATGGCTAAAGGAATGGTAGATTTTTTAG
>JAYWHD010000018.1:0-1746 GCA_043777895.1 Betaproteobacteria bacterium
GTTTATTGTGCAAATACTGCACCATAAAATCGCTTTCAAAGCGGTCATTCGCCCCGACTTCGGTTTCGGTAAACGGAATAAAATGGTTTACGATACTCCACTGTTTGTCATTCCATTCAAGCTTGTCAGCACTGGCGGTGAGATTTTTACCGTGAAACAACATCCATAATAAACAATCGTTCTTAAACGCGTTGCTTAAAGGCTGTGTGGGTTGCAAAAACTGGTCATTGTGATTAACCCAAGTATGCGAAATTATTTGTCTTACAGTAAACACAACAGCTGCCTGCCAAAGGTTTTTTTTGGTGACATAAAAACCACCTTTATGACCTACGCCATTTGCACCTGATAATAATAAAGTACCTTGTCCTGCTTGTTGCATATCATTAGCATCGGCGACTAAATAAGCAATGGCTTCGCTGTACCATAATGACTTTGCAGACTGTAACGCAGGAGATATACAGTTTTTCAAAGGGATAACATTGCTTAAATTAGCCTTGGGTCTTTCAACCCATTGATTTAAATAGGTATCTATATTGTTATATTGATACACTTTCTCACTAATGGGTTTTGCGTGTTTATCCAATACCTC
The DNA here is from genome assembly GCA_043777895.1 of Betaproteobacteria bacterium. Classification (GTDB taxonomy): domain Bacteria; phylum Pseudomonadota; class Gammaproteobacteria; order Burkholderiales; family Burkholderiaceae_C; genus JBDLSY01. The sequence goes on from JAYWHD010000018.1 coordinate 590, forward strand.
TACGAGTATCTCATTTAAAACTATTTTTCTAGACCGTTTCAGATTTGCAGTTTTCCAAATTAAAAAACCAATCGGGAAATCACCTTTTAAGCCATCAAAGGCTTTGCTATGCACCACAAACCCATCTAAATATTTTGCATTCCAATGGTCTCTAAATTTTTCAAAGTTAGGGGCATTGACATACTTTAATGTACTAAACATCGCCAGCGTCGCCGTGGGTATTTCTTGGGCGATGCGTGCCACAAACTGGGTAAACAATTCATTGCTGGCTTTGCCGTATTTTGCCATTGCAGTCGTTGCGAATTTGGTTTTTGAAACACTCTCTTTTGTTTTAGTATCGCCACCTTGACTACTAATACTGACATTAGTTGAATTTCCCGCCTCGGCATACGGCGGGTTAATCAAAATTAAAATCTTTTTGCCGTCTTTAATCGCCTGTTGCAAGGCGACTGGCACTTTACCCGTCAGGCTGTAATCAATCTGCCCATCATCGCTGATGTCGTCATTCAAGTAATCATACTGAAAACGCGTTGCGGCTACACAGGTTTTAGTCGCTTTCATCACATCAATATCGGCGGTGTCTAAAGTAGACATAAACATGTTACGCGGGTTGCTGTGCTTGACTTCAAGGTTGCCCACACCGCAACACATGTCCCACACAATATAGTCTTTTTGCCACTGCTTGCCCAAGGTGGCTTCCAGCTTTTCGTATGCTTTATCAACGACATGCAGCGGCGTGTAATACGCCCCTTTAAAACTGCGTTCATCAATTGGAATTAAACTGTCACGCCGTTCTAATAAATAATTGCGGTATTCTTGCTTGGGCGGGCGGTCGTAAATCGCCCAAAACTGGCGGTAACCTTCGTGGCTACTTAATTCGTAATTTCTATTATTTAAACAAAATACAGGCTTATTGTTTTTATGCAGCAACTCGGCAGGCAGGTTTTGATGGGTGCTGACCGTGCCATCACTCATAATATCGGCGAAAAACAACAAGGCATATTCTTCAGTGGCAACGCCTTGAATTTCTTGCCCAATCATCACAATCCATTTATCAAACACTTGTTTTAAATTATTTGGCGTAATCGCAGTACGAATAATATCGCCCGTTTTAATGGCATTTTTAATCGTTTGTATAAATTCATCTTCGTGCGTTT
>JAYWHD010000019.1:0-13860 GCA_043777895.1 Betaproteobacteria bacterium
GATGTTTTGAAAAAAGCAAATGATTTAGTAGATGCCCATGAAAAACCTTTTCTTGCACGTGAACAAGCCATAATGACTGTGACTAATCAACAATGTGAGATACTGGCTATTCCACGCCGTTATACAGTGGATATATGTGATATTTGGGGAATGCAAATACGGTTTGAACAAGTGAGTAAGCGTAATTTGAGCATTTTAACGCAACCCAGATTTAGGGCAGCCTATGATTTTTTCTTATTGCGTTGTGATGCAGGCGAGCAACCCGCAGCATTAGGTGCTTTATGGACTCACATGCACTTAGCTGAAAGCCGCGAAGCAGCAGCTGAATTATTGGATATTTATTTAAGGCAACTACCTGAATCGGTAATATCCGTTAAAAATACAGTTAAACCAAAAAAGCGTCGCCGTAAAAAAAGCAATACATTAAATATTGAATGTATTAACGAACCTTCAATATCACCCAAATAAACATATTAAACATACTGATTATGCAACAATTGCGTGTTCTTTTAAGCTTAGGCAGTAATTTAGGTGACCGTTTAAAGTATTTACAAGCAGCTACGAATGCCTTAAAACAGTTTCCTAACAGTCACATCACTGCTATATCGGCTGTTTATGAAAGCCCACCGTGGGGTATTGATGAGACACCTGCTTACTTAAATGCAGTCTTATTATTAGTGGTTGATACCTCTGCATTTAATATTGATAATATTGATAATATTGATAATATAACAGATGATATTATCAATAGTACCGTAAACAGTACAATAATTATTAATAACATCAAAGAGATATTAAATGAATTATTATTATATTGTCAATTAATAGAAAAAAAATATCATAGAGTCAGAGTTGAACATAAACAATATGCTGCCCGAACATTAGATATTGATATACTGTATGCTGAATTATCTAACAATTATTATAAAGATGATGATTCTCAACTAAAAAAAGTAATAACTAATAATCAGTATTTAGATATGCTTATCATTCATAGTAAAAATTTAACCATTCCGCATGCACGATTCGCAATTCGGGCATTCGCATTAAAGCCAGCATTAGATATTTGGTATAGTCAAACCAGTAGAAACAAGCTATTGAATTGGTACAATAAACCCAATATACAAATAGATGAGAAAAAAGTAATTAAAACCAAATATATTATATACCTATAATATTAATATATATTAAATATTAAATATTAAATATTAAGTACTCAACATTTAATATTAAAACAACTTTATTAACTCAATTAAATTAATGACTACCCCTCACCTAAAAACTGCTCTTAGTGGCGAGTTAGCAACGCTTGAAAAAACAATGATTGATGCAACTATTCAAATAGAGCGGTGGTTTAGGCTTCAATGGCAAGACAATACACCGCCTTTTTACGGTTCAGTCGATATACGAAATGCAGGTTATAAAATAGCCCCCGTTGATACTAATTTATTCCCTGGTGGATTCAATAATTTATCTGATGAAATGATACCCCTTGCGGTGATTGCTGTTCAATCTAGTATTGATAAATATTGTCCTGATGCTAAACATCTATTATTAATTCCAGAAAATCATACTAGAAATACTTTTTATTTGGAAAATGTTTTTCGCTTAACTCAGATATTACAACAAGCAGGATTAATAGTCAGGCTAGGTAGTTTAAATACAGAGGTAAATACCCCCATAAAACTAATAACTGCTTCAAATAATATATTAGTTATTGAACCTTTGATACGCTGTAAACAAGGAAATCAGGAACGCTTAGGTTTAGCTGGTTTTGATCCATGTATAATACTACTTAATAATGACCTAACTATAGGTGCACCAGCTATTTTGCGAGATTTAAATAGTCAAATTATTTTACCTCCTTTAAAAGCAGGTTGGGCGACACGCCGTAAAACGCACCACTTTTCTATGTATGATTATGTAGCAAAATCATTTGCAAGTGAACTAGGTATTGATGATTGGCTAATTAATCCTTACTTTTCTAAATCAAGCGGCTTAGATTTTTCTGAAGGTACTGGCATTAGTACATTGCAGGACAATGTAAGTGATGTATTAGAGAAAATTAAACTTAAGTATACTGAATATAATATTAATGAAACACCTTTTTTAATTGTAAAAGCAGATGCAGGTACTTATGGTATGGGAATTATGCAGGTAAAAAGTCCTGACGATCTAAACCACTTAAACCGTAAACAACGCAATAAAATGAGTATCATTAAAGAAGGTATTCCCGTAAATGAAGTAATTATTCAAGAAGGCGTTCCTACTATAGAACAAGTAAATGGGGCTACTGCCGAACCTGTAGTGTACATGATGGACCGCTTTGTCATTGGTGGGTTTTATCGTGTTAATATTCAACGGGGTCGCGATGAAAATTTAAATGCACCAGGTATGAGCTTTGAACCATTAGCATTTGAAAAGCCATGTAATATAGTTGATAGTCATCATCAAAAAGGTGATTTAAACAATCGTTTTTATACTTATGGTGTTGTCAGTCGATTAGCATTATTAGCCGCCAGTATGGAGTTAGATACAGGAAGTACTACTTAAAAAGTATCAATAATTATTATGACTCTTTTTATTAGGCATCAAAAAAAATGGCTTAAGTCTATTAAAAATACTGCGTATTTTTTATCTACCTATACTTGGGTAGCTATTTTTTTTACAATGCCTATATCACGCGCACTATTTAATGTTTGCACAGTATTAACCATTATATTGACTTTGTTATCGGGTGATTTTTTAAAAAAATATAAAATAATTAAGTCTAATCCAATCAGCCTTCCATTTTTCATTTTATTGATTATAATATTAATAGGCAGCACCTATACTGTTGGTAATCAACAAAATGTACTGACTAGTTTTTATGTTTATATTAAAATATTTTTTATGTTACTATTTTTAAGTATAGTCAATGATATAAAATTAATTCGTAATGCTTTTATTGCTTTTTCTATTGCTATGATAATTACATTAATATCGACTTATTTAAATATCTGGTACATTCTGCCTTGGTCTTTAAGTCAAATGACAGGATTTGGTAATAGCCATCATGTATTTAGAGATTATATTGTTCAAGGATTATATACTAGCTTTTTTACAGTTTTATGTTCTTATTTTTATCTAAAAATAAATAATAATAAAGATGATAATAAAGGCAGTAATGAAGACAATAATAAAAATATTTATACTACTATTAATTATTCTACTATTAATAATATTGATATGGCTAGTAATAGTAAATTTACACCTATTTTTTTAAAAATATTTTTTATTAGCTTATATATATTATCATCTGGGAGTATTTTATATTTATTAGGCAGCAGAACAGGCTATTTAGCATTTTTTTTTAGTAATACTATATTTTTTTCATTTTTAATATTAGATAAACTTACCTTTAAAAAAAAATTCAACCAAAAAAAATATTATTTTATTTATGCTATGGTGTTATTAATTTTAGTATCATTAGTCTCTTACGGTATTTATTTTAGTTCTGAATTACTACAAACTAGAATTAATTTAGTTATTTTAGAATTAAATAATTATACTTTTAATAAAACAAGCTCAACGGGTGTTAGATTATATATGTGGATCACTGCCTATAATATATTTTTGCAAGCACCTTTTTTTGGTCATGGTACAGGCTCTTACCCGATATTATCTGCAATAGCCTTTAATGATAAAGTAATATGCGATATTGCCTGCCCACACCCGCATAACCAGTTTTTACTATTTGCTGTAGAGCATGGCTTAATAGGTTTATGTGCTTTGTTATTTATACTATGGCGGTTTTTAAAATTTTCTTTTTCACTATGCACACCAGAAAAATTATTACTATTAGGTTTCATCGCAATTTTTATAGTTGATTGCATGACTCACGGTGCTTTGTGGTTACGTATGGAAAGTTATTTTTTTGTATATATGTTTGGATTATTAATGTCATACGCTAATTTATCAAAAAAACTCTCAAAACAATATTATTAAAAATAATATTATGCTTAAAACGACTTTAATTATAAAAATTATCTATTTAGATAGCACTCGTATTAATAGCCGTGTTTGTAAGTTTTTTGTAAAATAGCTATGAAAAATTAATATTTATTTTATATTTAGACAAATATATCTCCATAAACAATATTTCTATATTTATTGCTTGTAAAATTGATATAAGCATAAAAACTAGTAAAACCATATTTTTATATACTCTTTATTAATTTTTAATAATAAAAACCGTACATTTACAAAACAATTATCTTACTATGCTCAATCATACAAAACGTGCCTTACGCTTTAACACTAGGAAAACTGTTGGTTCTGCTGCCATAGTCTTGATGAGTTTAGCAGCACAAAATGTTAATGCTGTTAATATGAAACGTTTAAACCTTTTGTCTAGCTTAGGTGAACCTTTTAAAGCTGAAATTGAGTTATCAAATATAACAACAGAAGAGTTAAATACACTAAAAGTAAATATTGCTCCACCAGAAAATTATAGAAAAGAAGGCTTAGAGTACTCTTCTGCAATAAAAACAATAAAGGCTGTTTTAATTAACAAGGAAGGAAAGCAAACTAAAATAATCCTTAGTAGTATACAATCAACCGATGAACCCATATTTGATATATTAGTTGAGTTACAAACAGATAAAGGGACTATTTTAAAAAAGTTTACGGCACTTTTAGATTCCCCTATTTTACAGACCACCGTATCAGACATACCCAATCCGATCTTTTTGAGTAACGATGTAATTGTAAGTAATACCGCTTCAAGCTTGATATTAAAACCAAGCTTTAAATTAGATTCAATTAAATCCATATCAGTAAACAACGATAAATCGACACCTGTTCAAATTAATCAAACTACTAATAACAGCAATATTGTCAATAGTAGTGCCATTAACGGCAGTACACAACTGCCTATTTCACCAATTAATAAATTACTTATTAAAGAGTTACCTGCCAAGGTAATTACAGCATCACTTAATAGTGTTAAAACTACTCAAAAAAAGCCCCTAAACCAATCTTCTGCTATTAATAATGCTAGTAAGCCGCCTAAAAAGAATTCAAGTAGTCTAAATAATAAAGATACGTTAATAGTTAGTAACACGTCTATTAATAGCATACCCATCAGTAGTACACCGATTAATAATGTACCTGACACAAGCCTAGAGAAAATCACAAAAAAGACACCTCAAGAAATTGCTAGTATTTTAGTTAGAAGTGGCGTTAGTGATCAAGAGCAAATTGCTAAAATTATCCAAATTATTGCAAGTACACCTCAAAAAAGTCCCCCCTTCAGAGTTGATACACAAAATAATCCAGTTGCTTCAAATACTGATAAACCTCAGCTCACAGATATACCCAATATTATTGGGCCGCCATTGCCCACAATAGATGTACTGTCTGCTAAAAAAACTACTACTATTGAAAAGCCCGTTATTTTAGACGATGTAAAACCTAAATATGGTACTAATTTACCTTGGTACGATACCTTACTCGGTAAAATTAGTGTTATCAGTGCGTTGGTGGCTTTTTTAGGTTTTTTAGGTTTTAGTATTCAACGATTCTTTAGATCTAATAGACGTAAGCATTTAGAAGATGTAGTCAATGAAAATAATCAACTGAATAATCAACTGAATAATCAACAATATACTAATGAAAAAAGTAGTTTAAAAAATATTTTCTCAAATTTTTATAGAGAAAAAGCCCAAGCATTAAATGAATCAACTGAATTTCCCTCCTCTCAAACCAATAATACTGATAGTATATTAGGTACACCAACTGACTTTGTTCACTCTCAAATCAATATTGCCGATAGCATAATTGAAAATGAAACAATAAAATCACTTAATGAAAGTAATGACAAAAAAAATAGAATGGCAGAAGCCACTTTAAGTGAAAGTACTACTCTGATATCTAAAGTAGTTCAAAAAAATAATAATATATCTGCTATTAAAAAACCAACGCTGATGACTAATACAAAGCTTATAATTGTACCTAACAAATTGATCAATGAAAACTCCAGAAAGCAGTATAGATTACTTAAAAATTTAGTAGATACAAAACCAACCGATTTAACCCCGAAAATTACGTTTATCAAATTTTTACACAAAAATGAACTATCAGAAGAAGTAAACATTGAACTTGAATCATTAAAAATAATCACTAAACAGCAAGGGCCTCAATGGGCTGAGGTAGCTAGTATTTATGATTCCTATCAAGAGAAAAATAGTCCAGATTTACACCCATTAAAAACAACTGACTTGCCATTGTCGTTACAAAAAGCTGATATGGACTTCTCATTAAAAGATGATACTACTGGGGTTTTGAACCTTGATTTAGGTAATTTAACCGTTTTTATGAGTCCCCCCTCAACTGATATTGCCAAATCAGAAAATATTGACTTGAATTTTCTAACAGATCTTACCCCACAAATAAATAGTCAGTTCAATGCGACTCACAGTGATACTAAAATTAAAACTGTAAATGAAGGGGTCTTAGATTTTATAAAAACGTCTATTGAAATTGATTTTCCAGTGGATAATCTACCTAAAAAAACTATACCTATGAAGATAAACTCTACTTCCAATACACTGTTCATCAAAAATATTGAAGAAAAAACTTTCGTTAATCTTAAATCTAGACATTCAAATCCTTTGGCTAAGCTATCAATAGTTAAAGATAATATTAGCAATAATAAGTAAATTTATAGTAATAGCTACTAATAATATTCAATTAATATTAATAAAATAAAATGATACAAAATTGGAAAGTAAAACGAGAGTTAAATAGGGTTAAACAACAGATTCATGCTTTAAGTTTAATGACATTTGAGCCTCTTTTACGCTACCAGTATAACAAAAATATTAATAAAAATATTAATAAAAACATAACTGTTCATCAAGGGATACAACAATCAAGTCTTGCGTCAAATCATGGCTTTGGTAAAAAAGTTGCCTTATTTTTAATTTATCAACCTAAAGGAATTAGTCAGTCTACCTATCAAACTTGCCAACATTTAATAAGTAAAGGCTATTCAATTTTAGCAGTATGTAACCATACTTTAAATGATAATGATAAAGAGAAATTTGCTCAACATACCACTCAACTTATTGAACGACCTAATTTTGGTTATGACTTTGGTGGTTATCGTGACGGAGTTTTGCACTTAAAATCTTTAAATATTATAATTTCTAATTTAATTATTATTAATGACAGTATTTGGTATCCTGTTATACCTGATGATACACTCATTGAACGTATGGAGTTGTCTAATGCCAGCTTTTTAGGTGCATTACACATGAACTCTGAAAAAAAACACTTATTTAAAGTTAAAAAAATATCTTTTTTTGGATCATTTTTACTGATGATTAAACAAGATATCTATGAATTAGATTTATTTTTACAGTTTTGGGAAAAATATCCTTGTAGTAATAGTAAGTATTTAACTATAAAGTATGGTGAACAAGCACTATCAATTATGCTTTTAAAATATGCTTTTAAAAGCGAGTATTTTTATGATAAAACTATGATTCATCAATACATAGACCACGCAAACCGTCTTGAACTAGTTAAACTACTAAAAAATAGTGTTGTGATTAATGATAAATTAGCATGCGACAAAGCTGATGCCCTTGAAAAAGAAAAAGCATTAGTCAGACTGAACGCAACCATTCACAGTGCCGATTTTTCGTTAAAAGAACAGTTGTGGACACACGATGCTAAGCGGCTATTAAAAATAATATCTGCTAAACAAAATATATTATCAACTTTACCTATACTACCTTTTAAACAGTTTGGCGTCTCTTATTTAAAAAAATCTTTAGACCCTCATAACCGTCAGGCCTTAAATTTAATTACTCAAGAGTACCTTAATGTACAGTTAGACTTATGTCCAACTGTACTTAAAGAAATAAAAGAAAGACTTAAATAAAGATAAAATATAAAAATAAACTATTTAAAGAATAAAATATTTGAATAAACTATCTATACTTGTGCAACAGTTTCTGCAATTACCGTTGCCCAATGCTGACAATCAATATGACTTTTAGCTTCAACCATAACCCTTACTACGGGTTCAGTACCTGACGCACGTAATAAAACTCGCCCACTACCCTGCAAAGCAGATTCTGCCTGATTCTGAATGCTTATCACTTTTGCAGCATTTATTTTTTGTTTAGCATTTACACCGACTGCTAAACGTACATTAATTAACTGCATAGGTAATCGCTCAAATTTAGCTACACTTTCTGGTAAAGTTTGGTTTAAATACATCAAAGCTTCCATTATTTGCAAGGCACTCATCAAACCATCACCAGTAGTATGCTTTTCTAAGTTCAAAATATGCCCAGAACTTTCACCGCCCAAAACCCAATTATACTGATGTAATTGTTCTAGTACATAGCGATCACCGACTCCTGCCCTAACAAATGGAATACCTTGTGATTTTAAAGCTAACTCAAAACCCATATTAGTCATTAATGTTCCCACGACTCCATAATTAGCGTTAAGCGTACCACGCTTAATAGCTGACTGTGCTAATACAAATAATAATTCATCACCATCAAATACGCGTCCATCGCTATCAACCATCATAATACGATCAGCATCACCGTCTAATGCAATACCAAAATCGGCTTGATGCAATAAAACAGCTGCTTGCAAAGTATCCGTGTGAGTTGCACCTACTTGATGATTAATATTAAAACCATTGGGTTCACAGCCAATTTTGATAACCCGTGCACCTAGTTCGTGCAGTACTTGCGGTGCAATAGCATAAGCTGCACCATTAGCAGCATCAATGACTATCGTTTTTCCAGTCAAATTAAAATTAGACCCAATAGAAGATTTACAAAACTCAATATACCGTCCCGCAGCATCTTTAACACGCTTTGCTTTACCCAAAGCATCAGATGGTACACACTGCACACCTTGTAAAGCATAAGTTTCAATCAGTAATTCAGTTTCATCTGTTAGTTTATGCCCTGTAGAATTAAAAAATTTAATTCCATTATCAGTGTAAGGATTATGCGATGCACTGATGACTACGCCAGCAGACAAACGCATTGCACGTGCTAAATGAGCTATAGCTGGCGTTGGCAAAGGCCCTGCCATCAAAACATCTACGCCAGCACTGGTAAACCCCGCTTCTAATAATGATTCTAACATATAACCTGAAACACGGGTATCTTTACCAATTAATACTGTGGGACGGGTTTTATGTCCTGAAGCTATATGTTGTTGTGCAAATACTCGTCCAGCACCGTGTGCTAAAGCTAAAATGGTATCAGGAATCATTGGGGCGATACCGACTGTACCGCGTACTCCGTCAGTACCAAAAAGTTGTCTTGTTTTATCAATCATAGGTAGTTGGTCAAGTGATTTATTATTATTTTCTATAATATTTATTATTTATACTTATTAGTTATTTTTATATGAATAATTTATTTATGAATCATTTATTATATATATATTATATATAATAATAATATATATAATATATATAAATCAGCTATCTTTTAAAAATTTAGCAATTATATCTGCTTGAATGCTATTCATTAAATGTGGTGCATGCCCACAATCAGGTATGGTACTTACAGACAATAATGGGCAGCGATTTTGCATTTCTATCAAAGTATTTACACTTAATAAGTCAGAATATTCGCCTCGTAATACATGTATTGGTGATTGAAAACTACTCAAACTACGCCATAGCTCTGATTCTGTTGCAATCAATATCTCATCAGTTAAACCAGCAATATAATATTGTGTAGCCGTTATAATCACGGGGTCATAATGTATACGTACAGCGGGTGTTTTTTCATTAATTTTTATAAAATAATAATCACATAAACCCGCCCACTCAATCGCGTTTTTTGCACCAAAACCTGTAAACATTTGCCTTGCATATTTGTCTGCATCTATACGTGTATCAAACTGCGTCACTGCACCCATATATTGAGCGATACGGTTTAATCCCTGACGTTCAATAGCTGGACCAATATCATTTAATATTAACTTACCCAAACGATTAGGTATAATCAACTGTAATACTATGGCAATTAATCCGCCCATTGAAGTACCAATCCAATGAGGTGATGTTATTTTTAAACCATCTAAAAGCTCTAAAATATGTCGTGCATAATTAGTAATACTGTATTCATTAATATGATTTGCCCAACTGGATTCACCACGTCCAATTATATCAATACATATTACATAAAAACTTTTGTCATTATTAGTCTCTTCACAACTTAAGTAATGAGCTAAAAAATCAAAATCTCTAGCATTACGTGTTAAGCCATGAACACATACTACCGCTGGAGCAGATTGCTTGCCCCAAGCAGTATAATGTAAGGACTGCCCATTATTAAGTAAGTAATGATGGTGTATCATATTATATAAAGGTTATATATAAAGGTTATTTATAATGCTTAACTAAAAATAATGCTTAACTAAAAATTAGTTAGTATAGTATATATATGTTTTTTTAATTATTATAAAGGACGCTTACTTGTCTCCATCATTTCTAATTTATCTTCAATGATAGCTACACGAACTGGCCGTTCACGCGGTACACGTATAGGTTTAGACTGATTAAACAACTTCGCTTGCGCTGTAGCAAATGCAATATGATCTGTATTTACCCATTCTAAACCCGCTTCTTTAGACAAAGATTGTAAAGGTGCTTCATCTAGCTGAACAGGCTTAATAACAGGAATCACGGTAGAATTTACTAATGTAGTCGCTGGTTGTGTAACTTGAGTAGTATTATTCACTATTGCGGTATCTATGGGTAGTGCTTTTACCTCATTTAAAACCTCAATAGAAGTATCATCACGCTCTTCACGGTTACGCCCACGGCTATTACGGCGGGTACGTGAGCGTGAGTTACGTTCTGCTACGCTTAAGCTTTCATCTGTGGGTGTAACAGTAACTAGCATAGTAGTATCTAAGTGCGTATCAGCGACTGTATCAACGACTTCAGTAGAGGTTGTTTTGGTTAAGCGATTACTATGCGAGCGACGCGATTCACCCCGTTCAACTTTTAACTCACGGTGATCACGAACAGTTTTAATATCAGATGCTTGAGTTTTTTCTATGGTAACAGGCACTTCTATCATCGCTACTTCTTTGTGAACCTCACTGCGATTATTTTTAGATGTACGATCTGGACGCGGCGGACGAACGGTATTTACCTCACGAGGTACACGTTCATTTCTAGCACTCCGTTCAAGCGTTTTTCGTTCATCTGCTAACTTATTTTTTGCAATATTTGTAGCACGAATACTGGTGTCATTGTCGGATATTACTTCATGGCGAGTATTTCTGTGAGAACGTACAGCATTTTTATCCATACTACGTTCTGTTTTTATAGGTCTATTTGCACGGTTATTTTCTTGTGCACTACTTACTTTAGTATCTTCTATGATAATCTTATTTAAGTGTTTTCCAATAAAAAAAGCTTTTACCTTGGCCCATAAATCTGCTTTACCAGCAGCTTTACCCACTTGAACATGCGTTGAAGTATATTCTGGCCTATTAGGTGACATTACACCTGTTACTTTGGCAACTTGAGGTGCTTTAGCTTGTGATTTATTCTTACTTAAATCTTGCTCTTCTGGTGCTTCTACTAAAGTGTATGTCGCCTTAGCTATATCCAAGCGACTATCATCGTGCTTTAAGCGATCTAGCTTATAGTTGGGTGTCTCAATATGACGGTTAGGAATTAAGATAACACTGACATTTAATTTAGTTTCCAAACTTGCCAAATTAGCACGTTTTTCATTTAATAAAAAAGTAGCTACGTCTACAGGTACTTGTACATGTAAAGCAGCTGTACCTTCTTTCATAGCTTCCTCTTGTACCAAGCGCAAAATATGTAAAGCGGTGGAATTAACATCACGAATTGAACCGACACCATTACAACGCGGACAAGCCGTATGTGACCCTTCTGCTAAACTGGGACGCAGACGCTGCCTAGATAACTCCATCAAACCAAATCGGCTGATTTTGCCCATCTGTAAGCGTGCTCGGTCATAACGTAAACATTCCTTTAATTTAGTTTCTACTGCCCGTTGATTTTTAGTATCTTCCATATCAATAAAATCAATGACGACTAAACCACCTAAATCACGTAAGCGTAACTGGCGTGCTGATTCTTCAGCGGCTTCTAAATTGGTACGAGTAGCCGTTTCCTCAATGTCTCCACCACGCGTTGATCGGGCTGAATTAACATCAATAGCTACTAATGCTTCTGTATGATCAATGACGATACTACCGCCAGATGGCAAAGGAACCTGACGCGAATGTGCAGTTTCAATTTGATGTTCTATTTGAAAGCGTGTAAATAGAGGAATATCTTCGTTATAACGCACTACCCGTTCAGCCATATCTGGCATCACGTAACCTACAAACTGCCGGGCTTGTTCATATACATCATCATTGTCAATCAAAATTTGCTTAATATCTACTGAAAAATAATCGCGAATAGCACGAATAATTAAACTTGATTCTTGATAAATTAAAAAAGCCCCTTTTGTTTGGCTTGCTCCATCAATGGCTTTCCATAGTTGCAATAAGTAATTTAAGTCCCACTGTAATTCTTCTAAAGTGCGGTCAATAGCGGCTGTTCGTGCAATAACGCCCATACCTTCAGGTACTTTAAGCTGATCCATTAAAGCACGTAGCTCAGCACGGTCTTCACCATCAATACGCCGCGATACGCCACCACCACGCGGGTTGTTAGGCATCAGTACCATATAACGCCCCGCTAAAGAAATAAAGCTAGTCAGTGCAGCCCCTTTATTACCACGCTCTTCTTTTTCCATTTGAACCAATAATTCTTGTCCAACATACAAGGCTTCTTGGATTTTAGCAGATGATGGGGCGATACCCTCTTTAAAGTATTGTTTACCTACCTCTTTAAACGATAGAAAACCGTGTTTAATATCACCATAATCAATAAAACACGCTTCTAAAGAGGGTTCAATACGTGTAACAATACCTTTGTAAATATTACTTTTACGACTTTCATGGCCTGCTACCTCAATATCAATATCAACCAATTTTTGACCATCAATGATGGCGACGCGGGTTTCTTCTGCGTGTGTAGCATTGAACAACATGCGTTTCATGTCAATTCTCCCTAAATATACGCTGCTACTGGCAGAGTTCAGGAAGTAAACCATGGAGTAGTTGAGTAATTACCTAGCATTTTAAAAACCAAAAAATTGGCGAAAAATAGAGTAACACTTTGAATTTAAACTGTTTAATGTACTTTAAAAGTACGAGTAGTGGCATAGCTAAAGTGTGTATTATGATAGGATTGGAGTTGTTTTAGGTGTTGTTGTATTTATTATAAATACAGTTCTTTATAAGAAAGCTAAAAAAATTAAAAAGTCATGTTTTAAAAAGTCACGTTTTAAGTGTGAGCTTAAAGCCATTTAATTTAACACCGTTTTAATTAGTTTTCACGTTAAAAAAACAAACTCTGCCTCATCTTACTATTAAAATACATTCAAGTTGTGCTGCTCAATTAATACAATATGTTTAAAAATCCAATGCGCTACTGGGTCTACTTCAAAGGTCAATAGCGCAAAATTCTTTTGTTATTTATACATAATCACAAATTAGTCATTATTTTGATAACTTCTAATTTTACTAGAAAAACACCTTAAAAAACCACACAATTTTACTAAGTGCAAAAAACCTTGGGATTTAATGAAATTAAAAAATATATTTTTAACCATTTTGAAGGAAAATAACTGCTAGACAAAGCAAATTCATGGGGTAAGCCCTTTAATATTATTTAATAATCCTATTGATTTTTTATACAACTCAATGGTATCTTTACAATGAGCC
>JAYWHD010000020.1:0-13852 GCA_043777895.1 Betaproteobacteria bacterium
TGCATATTACTCAAACTAGCGACCACTTCGTTTGGAAGCTTTTTATGCTGCTTAACATACTGTTCAAAAGAGCTTAATATTGTGCGGCGCAATACTTCTAGACTTTGCTCTAGTAAAGGTTCAGTACTTAATACTTTAATATCACACACCAAAATATCTGCTTTTTCTGTTATTCGGCTGATATTAACACGCGACAAACCTTCAACTAATACTTTGACAGTGCCATCAGGCAGTTTTAACATCTGTAGTATTTTAGCAAGACAAGCCGTACGGTGAATTTCAGACACGGCTGGCTCATCTACTTTAGAGTTTTTTTGTGCCGCTAATACGACATAATTACCATTTTTCATGGCATGCTCTATACCTAAAATACTGCGTTTTCGTCCAACAAATAAAGGTAACACAGTGTGCGGAAACACAACTACGTCACGTAGCGGCAGTACTGGGACGTTTTTACTGGGAACAGTATTAGCTATTATAGCTAGTGGTTTAACTTTATTGACTTTGCTTTTTTTATCGGCAGGCGGTTTAGAATTATCGTTCATAGTAAAAACCCAATTAATTTATAAAAATATTAAATGTCGTTATGCTTAATATGCTTAACTTGGCATTGTAAAGTATGGGAATTACATAGAAACATATCTATTTTAGATTTTTTAGATTTATTAATAAGACTTACGCAAAAATGACGATTTAGTAAAAATTTAATAACAATTTAGTTACTTTACTTACCCCCATAAGAGCAAGTAATAAATTATTTACTGTTTTTGCATAAGTCCTAATTAAAAAATACAGT
Source organism: Betaproteobacteria bacterium (assembly GCA_043777895.1). Lineage (GTDB taxonomy): Bacteria > Pseudomonadota > Gammaproteobacteria > Burkholderiales > Burkholderiaceae_C > JBDLSY01. The sequence goes on from JAYWHD010000020.1 coordinate 797, forward strand.
AGCAATTCATTCAGTATAAATTAGACCTATACCTATATAATTTATCTACATTTATCTATACTTACATCCAAGAACGTGTTGATAACGTACGATTTACCAATTGAGCAATTAAAGTATGCGTGTAAGGCGAAGGATGAAAACCATCTGCAAATGACATTTTGCGCCATTTACTGGCTTGTGATGATTGGTCTAAAGCCAAAGCAGTACACGTTGAAAAGTTATAGGCTGGTAAACCAGTCGCATCTGTGCCTGTAATCGGACAGGCAGTATCTATAACGCCAGTAGTAGGACTAATTGGGTTAGACAATCCATAAGTTGTTGGAGCAGCTAATTGGCGGTCTAAGCCTGTAAAAAAGTCTACGAGAATGACTCTTTTATCTATTTTAAAACGATTACTTAATCTTTGATTAAAAGTACTAATCCAATAGCGCGCTAAAGATTCTGAATCTGATGCAACTTTTTCCCCCCTTAATAAGGTGATATATTTTAAAACCAGTCTGAATCGTGGCGTACTGGTAACTGCGGGGATATTCATGACTGCTACTTTACTCGCACCTTTAGCTAGTAGTTTGTCATTAATATCGCTGGCCATTTTATCAGCCAGTACAGTCATGTACAACACACCTAATTGCTGTGCACCATTTAAACTGTTTGTTGGTGTGGCAGGTAGTGTAATCATTGATTGCACAATTTCAGGCGTTAATAAAGTACTTAATAATGCTGCGTACTGTGCTTTTTGAGCGGCTGTACCTGTCTCAAAAGCAAGATAAGCCCCTAAGATGTCGGCAGTATCATTGCTACCCCCATCAACTAAAATAAGTTCATTAGCAGGAAATTTTCCTTGTACGCTTACAGCAGCTGTATCCATTTGATAGGCAATAGAAGCTGGATTATTTAAACCTAAAAAACTTGGGTTGGTATTACTTAAATTATTGATACGTCCGCCGCTTATCGCAAAACTCTTACAAGCTGCATCTGTAGAAGTATTGGCATCAAGCGGATTGATTGTATAAAAGTTACATACACCAGTCACATTTAGTTGTTTGGCGACTAATTCAGTCCAAATAGGTGTCGGCGAACCATTTGTACCCGCATTATTAACCGTTGCTTTTAACCCAAATGTACCACTGTCCGCTAAACTATCACCGAACATGCGAACTGATTTAATCCCCGCTGGATTTTTACTTGTGTTTCCACTGCAGGCAGCTAACGTTAAAACACTGACCATAATTGCCAGTGTACTTATTCTTTTTTTATATTGATTTTTCATCATGTATACTCCTCAAATTAAGTTAATAACTTTATAAAAATGTACAAAACAGCAACATATTTGCTGTAGATTATATTTATATTCATTCTGTGTTTATATTTAGTTTATGTTTTATATATGATTAATATTTTATGATAGTCACTATGCAACAATACCTTTATAACCATAACTTTATAACCATACTTTTATAACCATAACTTTATAATATACTTTTATGACTATACTTTCAAATACTATTTTACTAGACTTTAATTTATTTACAACTGACTATTTTAATTCAATCTTAGTAAAACAATTACAATTAGCCAACGAAATTCAACACACTATTGGTGATAATCCCGAAACAAGCACATGGGATAATACGATAAATGCTCTAGAAGCGGTAACCGAACCACTTAGTCAAACGTGGGGTATCGCTAACCACCTACAAAGTGTTATGGATACGCCAGAGTTACGGGCGTGCATTAATGATTGGTTACCTAAAATAAGTGCTTTTTTTACAGCCTTAGGTCAAGACTTAAAATTGATGGCACGGTACGAATATTTATATAATCAAGCTGAATCGCTGAATCTTAATACTGAACAAACTAAGGTCATTAAAAATGCTTTACGTGATTTCACTTTAAGTGGCGCTCAATTGCCTGAAAAAGAAAAAAGTCTTTTTGCCAAAAATGAAGCCGCTATCGCCCAGTTACAACAAACATTTTCTGAACACGTCCTAGATGCAACGACTGCTTTTGAATACCACACTTTAAATATCAATGACTTACAAGGATTACCCGCTGAAGAGTTGTCAGCACGGACTGCCGCTGCCCAAGCTAAAAATAAACAAGGCTATTTAGTTACTTTACACATGCCTAGCTATTTACCCGTGATGCAGTATGTTAAAAACCGTGAACTACGTGAGATTTTATACCGTGCTTATGCTACACGTGCCAGCGATATCGGTGATGAAAAATATAATAATACGCCGTTAATATATGAACTGATTCGTTTGCGTCATGAACAAGCACGGTTATTAGGCTACAAAAACTATGCCAATATGTCTTTAGCTACAAAAATGGCTGATTCGCCTGAACAAGTAGATGTTTTTTTAACTGACCTTGCCAACCAAGCCAAGCCTGGTGCGTTATTAGATTGGGCAGAACTCAATGCTTATGCTGCCGAACATTTACATATTAATGACCTGCAAACGTGGGATTTATTGTATGTTAGTGAACAATTGCGACAAGCAAAGTATGCTTATAGCGACCATGAAGTCAAACAATACTTTCAAGAATCTACGGTTTTTTCTGGTTTATTTAATGTAATTGAAACTTTATTTAAAGTATGCTTTGTGCCGCATACTGCATCGGTATGGCATCATAGTGTACGAGTGTTTGCTGTCAATATTGAAGACAAAACAATAGGCTATTTGTATATTGATGCCTATGCACGTGAAAATAAACAAGGTGGGGCGTGGATGAATTCGTTCACCAGCCGTAAAATTTTACAAAATGGCGACATACAACTCCCTATTGCTTTAATTGTTTGTAATGCTGCCCAGCCTTTAGACGATAAGCCTGCCTTACTTAGTCACGATGAAGTCATTACGCTGTTTCATGAGTTTGGTCATGTCCTACACCATTTACTCACACAAGTCAATTATTCAGCTATTAGCGGCATTAATGGGGTTGAATGGGACGCTGTAGAATTACCCAGTCAATTTATGGAAAATTATTGTTGGGAATGGCAAGTGTTGCAACACTTAACGGCACATAATCAGACGCAAGCGGCTATGCCAGTAGAACTATTTAATAAATTATTGGCAGCTAAGAATTTTCAAGCAGGTTTAGGTATGCTTCGCCAGATAGAATTAAGTTTATTTGATATACGTTTACATCAAAATACACATCACAATATTGAACAATTATTGACTGAAGTTCGCAAGCAAGTATCCGTTAATCCGCCGCCTAGCTTTAATCGCTTTGCACATAGTTTTGGGCATATTTTCTCGGGCGGCTATGCTGCCGGCTACTACAGCTATAAGTGGGCTGAAGTACTGTCTGCCGATGCTTTTTCAGCCTTTGAAGACGGTGACAGTGTCTTAAATACCGCGATAGGTATTCAATTTCGTGATTGTATTTTAGCGATGGGTGGCAGTATGCCTATGCTAGAAAATTTTATCGCCTTTCGTGGCCGTGAACCCAGTATTCAGGCATTGTTGCGTCATACTGGCTTAGTCAAAAAAGCATAAAGTTACATTATTATTTGGTAGTGGTATAAAAAAGAACTTTAAAGTGTAACCCAAAATTCCTGATTAAATATATTGCTTAAAAGGAAAGTGTTTTTTGAAAAGCTCTACTTATACCACTACCTAATTTTTTACCCCATGTGTAAACCACCATTAATTGAAAAGTCAGCACCCGTAGCATAACCACCATCTTCAGAAATAATCCAAGCAATCATTGAACCTATTTCTTCAGGTGTACCCAAGCGTTTAGCAGGGACACCACTAACAATTTTATCCAATACATCAGGACGAATCGCCCGTACCATATCAGTACCAATGTAACCTGGTGAAACCGTATTGACGGTTACCCCTTTGCCTGCAACTTCTTGTGCCAAAGCCATTGTAAAACCATGTAAACCTGCTTTAGCGGTTGAATAATTGGTTTGTCCAAACTGTCCTTTTTGTCCATTCACTGAACTAATATTAACAATTCGCCCCCAACCTTTATCAAGCATATCATCAATTACTTGTTTAGTCACATTAAACATACTGTTTAAATTGGTGTCAATGACTTCACGCCATTGTTGTACAGTCATTTTTCTAAATTGACCATCACGCGTAATGCCTGCATTATTAATTAAAATATCAATCGTGCCGTGTTCAGCTTTTATTTTTTTAAAAGCTTCTACAGTTGAATCCCAATCACCTACATTGCCAACGCTGGCATAAAATGTATAGCCATCGACCTGTTGTTCTGCTAACCATTTCTCATAATCGCGTGACGGACCACAACCCGCAATCACTTTATGACCACGGTCGTGCAATGTACGACAAATAGCCGTTCCGATACCACCCATACCGCCTGTTACATAAATAGTACGTTTAGTCGTTGAGCGAACAGAAGTAACAATTTCCATAATTTTCCTCATTTGTAAAAATAATTCTATTATTTTAAGGGATACTCATCTATTTAAACTATTTAAAGCATTTAATTTAATTAATAAATTAATAAGTGGGTAATTAAACTGCTTGATTAGTAGTATAGGTAAAAAAATAATCCACAATTACAAACTCACATTAGCCCGTTGTTTGGTGTTGTAGTATTCTTGACTTTGCATTTCTATGATACGGCTAACAGTACGGTGAAATTCGTTAGCAAACTGACCTTCCAAATAAATACTTTCTGGTGTTGTATCCGCCGATATAATCAATTTGACTTTATGGTCATAAAGCACATCAATTAACCAAGTCAATCGCCGTGCGCTAGAGGCTTGAGCAGGTTTTAACTGCGGTATATCTGTCAAAATAACGGTTTTAAATTGTGTAGCAATGTCTAAATAATCATTTTGAGACCGTGCAGTATTACACAGTTGCGTAAAATTACACCACAATACAACACCCGCCCTACGTTGTGCTGTGATAGTGCGATTTTCAATGAATACCTCTGGCGTTTCGTCTTGATGGTTGCTTAACTGATTAAATAAAGCGTTAATCTCACGTTGTGCGATAGAGTCATTAGGTGTCCAATAGGTTTTAACTTGCTCTAAATTACGGCGGCGATAATCAATGCCTACATCAATATTAATGATATCTAAATGCTGTTTTAACAAGGCAATCGCTGGCAATATTCGGTCGCGGTGTAAGCCATCAGGATATAGCTTATCAGGGGCATAATTGCTAGTCATTACAAATATTACGCCGTGTAAAAATAAGCGGTCTAGTAAACGGTGCAAAATCATCGCATCGGCAATATCAGACACATGAAACTCATCAAAACACAGTAATTGATATTTTTTCGCTACATTTTTAGCCACAATGTCTAATGGGTCTACAGTACCCTTTAATTGTTCTAGTTCACGGTGAATACTACGCATAAATTCATGGAAATGAATTCGGGTTTTACCTGAAAAAATAGTCATAGATTCATAAAAACAATCCATAATAAAACTTTTACCCCGCCCTACGCCACCCCATAACCATATCCCGCGTGGCTTTTTTGGTTTGTTAAAAAAATGCGTTACAGTTGAAAAGATAGTTTGCTTTTGTATCTGTAGTTGATACAACTCATCGTACATAGTTTGTAGGCGAGCTATCCCTGCTTGTTGTGCTGAATCGGCCGTATAAGAACGTTGAGCCAATAATGTGTTATAGCTATTGATAATATCCATATATAAATTATAAATAATAAGTTAAAATTCTTGTTAATGTGTTTTTGCTAATGTGTTTTTAATAGTTTTACTGATATTTTCGTTAATATTTTTTTAATATTTCTTTATTTTTATTTTTATTTAAAGTTTTATATTAGTAAATATAAAACTTTAAAGTGTTTCCAACTCTTGCCATACAACACGAGTAGATAAAGTACGGCCATGTAAGGCTTTAGCTAACATACTACGCATCGCTAAACGCAATGATGTTTTAGTGTTATAGCCAGAGTTTGTTGTTGATGCTTTAGTAACAATGGGTATGAGATTAGCCAAGCTAAGTAACAATTCACCTTGCAAGTACCAAGATTCTTGGACGCTAGGGCAGGTTTCACACCAGCCGTTATTTTCATCTAAACTGTAAAATAATTGTGGATTGAGTGGTTTATCATAAGCATCAAGCTGTTTATCAGGCCATAAACCTAAGTTAAATAATAGCTGGTACTCAAATTGACGCAAAATAGGCGAAATATCTTGTTCAGCGGTATAGTCTGTAAACATTTGAATCGCATAGTGATAGGCTTTAAATATAAGTGGAGCAGGGTCATCTTCACCTAAACTATATAAACATAATTCGCTTAAATACCACGCTGGCAAAGTGTGTGCAGGGTGTAGTGGATTTAAGGCATATACCCAGTGTGCTTGAGTCAAATACTTGGTATTTGATTTGCCTGTAAATTCAATATTAACGGCATTAAACGGTTCTAGTAAACCGCGTAATGGTGAATGCGGTCTTTTTGCACCTTTGGCGATTAGCTTAATACGTCCAAATTCTTGTGTTAATGCATCAACTAGTAGACTGGTTTCTCGCCAGGGGCGGGTGTGTAAAATATACGCCAGTGTCGTTGCCATAACTTACATAGACTCCTCAATGCCCAATGATTTAAGGCTACTTGAATTTTCACGCCAATTAGTACGTACTTTTACCCATACTTCTAAGTAGATTTTACAATTTAATAACTGTTCTAAATCCTGCCGTGATTCTGTAGCAATACGCTTCATACGTTCGCCTTTATTGCCCAGCACAATCATTTTATGCCCTTCTCGCTCTACCCATACCGCTGCAAAAATACGCTTTAATCCAATGCCTGTGGGTTTACCTTGTTTGTCTTTAGCGATTTCGTCTTCCCATTTTTCAATTTCTACAGCGCAGCCAAAAGGAATTTCATCACCTACTAAACGGAACAGTTTTTCACGAATACGCTCTGCGGCTAAAAAGCGTTCATTACGGTCAGTTAAAGTATCTTCATCAAATTGTCTGGGGGCTATAGGTAATTGTGCTGCAATGGCTTCCAGTAAAGGCGTTAAACCGTGATTTTTTTTTGCTGATACGGGAACATAAGCAGTAGCGGGAAGTTGTTCCGATAAACGTTGTACAAATGGCAATAATTCATGAATATTATCGGCTTTATCAGTTTTATTAATCGCAACAATTAAAGGTAAATCAGGCGGTAATAAAGCAAACACTTGTTTATCAGCTAACCCATAGCGGCCTGCTTCAAGTACTAAAACGGCTGCTTCAACCCCTGTAATAGATTGGGTGACTGTACGGTTCATCACTTGGTTCATTGCACCCGTATGTTGAGTTTGAAAGCCTGGCGTATCAGCAAATGCAATCTGAAAATTGGCTTGAGTGACTACTCCTAAAATGCGGTGTCGTGTTGTTTGTGGTTTAGCACTGGTAATACTTAAGTGTTCGCCTAATAAAGCATTGAGTAAACTAGATTTACCTACATTAGGCCGACCAATAATTGCTACTGTTCCAAAAACATGATTAGGATTTACTGTTTCGGGTTGTGCTGTGGGTGAGTTATTCAATTCAATGGGTGATGAAAAATGTGCATTAATTAACTGTGTTGATGATTGATTAATTGCTTGATTGCTTGATGATTGTTTAGAGGTGGGCATAGTCATTCAGTAAATAGTAAAGTGTTTTAGTGTATTTGTGTATTTATATTTGTGTATTTGTGTAGGTTCTAATTAGTTTTAATAAGCTAAAGTTATTTATTAAGTTATTAAATTAAGGTTAATAAATTAAGGTTAATAGCTTAAGCTTAATAAATTGGATAATAACTAGGGTTTGGACTTAGGCTTTTTAGTCCGTAATGCTTGTTTAACAGGCATATCAAGCCGCAAAGCTATAATTTCAGCTGCCGCCGCTTGTTCGGCTAATTTTCGGCTAATCCCACGGCCTGTGGCTTCCATATTCCAAACATTAACACGGCAGAGTACTTCAAAAAACTGTTGGTGTTGTGCACCTTTAATAGCTGTTATTGTGTAGTCAGGCAGCGTTAATTGGCTTGCTTGTAAAATTTCTTGTAACTTTGATTTCGGGTCTTTTTGCTGATGTCCTGGTTCAAAATGAGATAATAAGGGTTTGTATAAGCGATAGACTAATAAGGCTACAGTCTCATAATTGCTGTCTAAAAAAATAGCCCCTAAAACCGATTCAACCATATCTGCCATCATAGAGGGGCGGGTTCTACCCCCACTGTGTAACTCACCTTCACCTAAACGCATACAGTCTGATATGTGTAAGGTTATTGCAATTTGATGCAAAGTATCTTGACACACTAAGTGTGCGCGTGAACGAGATAAATCACCCTCGTTGGTGGAAGGATAGCTTACAAATAATAATTGCGTAATGGCTAAGTTTAAGACGGTATCACCTAAAAATTCTAACCGCTCATTGTGTTCTACTGCATAACTGCGGTGTGTAAGGGCTTGTAGTAATAGCCAGGGCTGGCGAAATGAATACCCTAAAACAGTTTGTAAATCTAGTAAGTGAGCATTCATTAAAATTAATTACTTTAAAAAATCAATGAAAAATCAATGAAAAATTAATTAAATATCAATTAAATATCAATTAAATATCAATAAAAATCAGTAGGTAAACAACAAGTAAACAATAACTTGAGTATTAGCTAATAGTAAATTAAGCAGTAAATATATTCATAGCCACTGCTTAATTTATACACTATTTAATGACTTAGAGTGCTAAGTAATGTGGTATTAGCGTACTAATTCTTTGCCTGAAAATTTAAATAAAATATTGACAGGACCTACAATATGAACCACTTTATCATAAGCAAAACTAACAGTAGTAACACCTTCATTGTTATTAACAGTCAAATCTTTGCTACTTACGCTATCAACATAACCCGCTTGTACACTTTTATTAAACGAATTGAGAATTGAGTTAGTATCTCCACCTTCTTTAGCGGCAGTCGCTAAGGATTTTTTGACTTCATAATACTCAAAAACAGGGGGAACACATTTTGTAGCCACTAAAAAAAGAGAACCAAAAATAGTCGTCCAAAATAATAAAATTAAAAGAGACATTCCGCGTTGCTTATTAAAATTAGGTCGGTACAGTGGGGTCGTTGGTATGTTCATAAATTCCTTGTAGGGGGTATACAAATACTAATGTTGTGTATTAAATATTGAATTTTAAGATGGGTTTATGCCTAAAAAAATAGATGTATTTTAAACACTACTATTATAGTAGGTGTAAAAGAATGCTTTAAAATGACTATAACTTGAATTAATTTAATTTAAGCAAAATAAGCAAAATAAGCAAAATAAGCGAAATATTAATATATTAAATATACTAATTAATAAGTTATTATCTAAGTTATTATCTACCATTTTAAATTTAAATAAAGGCAATGTTATGAGTGATTTAAATACAGATTCAAAAAAAGCAGGATTTTTCTCGTCATTACAGTTTCTAGCAGCAGGTATGGCGGTTGCGGCGGGTGCTTATTTTTTAGCAAAGCCCGCTCATCAACCTGAAACTACTTCAAAAGAAGCCGTCATACAAACAGCCGTTACGGATACAACACAAGCCAAAACAGTTGAAAGTACAACAGTTGAGAACACATCAAACTCACAGGATAGTCATAGCCATAAAAATGAGGATAAAAGCGGAGACCATACCGCAGCTCACGCGGCTGAAAAACACACAATAGCAAATATAACAACAAATGATGCCGTATCAACACCTGCTGCCTATCAATCTGATGCACAAATATTTTTTGCAGTCAGTCAATCAATGCTATCTGTAGACGCACAAAAATCATTGACTATGATTGTGGATAAATTAAAAACTAATACAGCGACTAAAGCCGTTTTATCGGGTTATACCGATGCTACAGGCAATAAAGTTCAAAATGAATCACTCGCTAAAGAACGTGCAAAATCAGTGCGTAATTTTTTACGTAAAGCAGGTATAGACGATTCACGTATTGAAATGTTAAAACCAGAAACGCTATTAGGCTCGTCTAATGCTGATACAGCACGCCGTGTCGAGGTGACTATAAAATAAATAATAAGTAGTAGATTTTGCTAAAACTGAAGCACTAAATATTACTTAAGTACTAAGTAAATGTTTAACTATTAAAATAGTCAGAATCAGGATTTTTAAGATTAAAAGATGAACGGGATTTTTAAATCCTATACAATCTATCAATCTTGAGAATCTTGATTCAGATTGTGTGGTTTAAGGCTTAAAAAATATATTTTTAATCATTTTGAAAGCTGTCTTATTTAAACATTTAACCTTGTTAGTCAAACAATAAAGCACAATGCCTTCTTTAAATACTAAATTCATTCGCTCATTTAAACATAAATTTCAACATAGCCTTCAATATAATTTGAGGTACTTCCCCCAATATTTTACCAAAAATATGGGTGCAATAGCCGTTATAGTACTATCAATGTACCAGCTGACGGGGTGTACAGGGGTGTTGGCATCAGCGGTATCTATGGACAGACGCGATATTAATTCAAGTGTTGAAGACAGTAAGATTAAATATAAAGTTAGTCAATTGATGCGTAAATCGCTTCCAAAATCAAATATTAATGTAGAAGTGTTTAGTAACAATGTACTATTGACTGGTGAAGTATACAACTTAACTGAAGGTAAAAATGCAGCTAGTTTAGCCCGTAGCGTTGCCAATGTACGCGGTGTAAGTAACGAATTAGCGGTAGGTGAACCGTCTAAATTAGCTGACCGTGCAAAGGACGTTGCATTAACAGCTAAAGTCAAAGCGTATTTAATAGAAGACCGTCTGTTAGATTCAGGGGCATTTATCGTAACCACAGAACGTAGTAATGTGTATTTACAAGGACGTGTGACTAAGCTAGAGGCTGAACGTGCCGCAGCTATTATTCGTAATATATCGGGTGTTCGTCAAGTTGTTAAGGTATTTGACTATTTAAGTGATGAAGAGTTTAGACGTTTACGCTAGTACAAAGCTTATTATTTTAAACTGTTTATAAAGGTCAGTCATGTTTAATAAAGTAGCGATTGTCGGTGTTGGCTTAATAGGAGGATCATTAGCTGCTGCAATAAAAGCTAACAAGTTAGCCCTGCACATCGTAGGGATTGGTCGTCAGCAAAGCACGCTAAATGAAGCACTAGTGCTGGGTTTAGTAGACAGTATTAGTTTAGATACAAAAGCAGTATCTGATTGTGATTTAATCGTGTTGTGTATGCCTGTTGCACAAACTGAAAGTACCTTGCGTGCTATCTATCCTTATTTAACACCAACCGTATTAATAACCGATGTAGGTAGTACTAAGCAAGATGTGGTAATGGCTGCCAAGCGCGTGTTAGGTGATGGTGCATCAAAACAAGATAAAATCAGGCAGTTTATTCCTGCACACCCTATTGCAGGAAAAGCTCAACACGGTCCAAGTGCTGCGGAGGCTAATTTGTATGTTGATAAGCGTGTGATTATTACGCCTTTACCTGAAAATACGCCAGATGCAGTGTTACAAATAACAAATTTATGGCAAATAATTGGTGCACATACTAGCCAAATGTCTCCGCTACACCACGATACAGTGTTTGCTAGTGTTAGTCATTTACCGCATTTACTGGCTTATGCTTTAGTGGTACAAATTATTCAAAGCGAAGACGCTCAAGTTAAGTTCAGCCATGCGGGTGCAGGGTTTAGAGATTTTACGCGCATTGCTGCCAGTAGTCCTGAAATGTGGCGTGATATTTTTTTTGCAAATAAAGACGCACTATTAAACGATTTGCGTATCTATCAAGCAGTTTTAGAATCAATGGCATCAATGCTAATCACAAATAATGGGGCTGGTTTAGAATCAATGATTACTAAAGCAGCCACAACGCGGCAATCGTGGGACGACTCATTATGACCTTTTCCATACAGTGCCTTGTTTAGTATCTTCTAAAATTACGCCCCCACTCAGTAATTCTTTGCGAATATTGTCAGCAGTATTAAAGTCTTTATTGTTTTTAGCTGTAGTACGTGCTTCTATGAATGTTTCAATCGCCTCGGCTGTTAATCCTTTTTTATGCTGATGGTCTAGCGTAAAAAAAACTGACGGTTCACGCTGTAAAATGCCTAAAACATTGCCAAGAGCTTTTAATTGAGCAGCTAATTTTAAATCACGTGTTTTATTCAGTTCATTTGCCATTTCAAATAGCACTGCAAACGCTTCAGGGGTATTAAAATCATCATTCATTGCTTGAGTAAACGCCGTGCCGTATTTATCATCAAAATTAGGGGGCGTTGTTAAGATATTTAAACCTAATAATGCGTTGTATAAGCGTGATAAAGCTGTCTTTGATTCATTAAGTAGTTCGGGTGAATAGTTCATGATGCTGCGGTATTGAACGCGGCTCAACATAAATCGTACTACTTCGGGGTCATTATTTTTGAATAAGTCGCGTAAAGTAAAAAAATTACCTAGCGATTTACTCATTTTAGCGTCATCAACATTTAAAGGCCCGCAATGCATCCAAATGTCAGCTAAACTTTTCCCAGTAGCACCCTCACTTTGGGCAATTTCATTTTCATGGTGGGGAAATTTTAAATCAGGGCCGCCGCCATGAATATCAAAGCTTTCTCCCAACAAAGCACAACTCATAGCACTGCATTCAATGTGCCAGCCAGGCCGTCCTAAACCATATTTACCACCATTCCAAGTGGCATCAATTGGGTCAGTAGACTTTGCTGTTTTCCATAAAACAAAGTCAAGCGGGTCGCGTTTATTGTGATTCACAGTAACCCGTTCACCCGCTTGTAAATCATCTAAGCTTTTCCCTGACAGTTTGCCGTAGTCTTTAAATGCACGCACCGCATAATTAACATCGCCATCTTGTGCTTGATACGCTAAGCCTTTTACTTCCAAAGTGCCTATCATAGACAACATTTGCGGAATATATTGTGTGGCTCGTGGTTCATGAGTCGGTGCTAAAACATTCAGTGCAACGCAGTCTTCATACATAGCTGCAATAGTTCTAGCCGTTAAATGACTGATAGATTCGCCATTTTCAACGGCTCTATTGATAATTTTATCATCAATATCTGTAATGTTTCGTACAAAATTAA
>JAYWHD010000021.1:0-1722 GCA_043777895.1 Betaproteobacteria bacterium
GAAATTTCTGGAGGTTCAGACATTGTTAATATTGGTCAGTTTGAAATGCCGAGTCGGGCGTATATTGGTCGTTTTAACTTTAAAGGCAATGACCAACAAAAATTGGTAGGGACTTTGTCGGGCGGAGAGCGTGGACGGTTACACTTAGCTAAAACTTTATTGGAAGGTGGCAATGTACTGTTATTAGATGAACCTTCAAACGATTTAGATGTTGAAACCTTACGTTCATTAGAGGACGCTTTATTAGAGTTTGCAGGCAGTGTGATGTGTATTAGCCATGACCGTTGGTTTTTAGACCGTATTGCTACGCATATTTTATCTTGTGAAGGTAATTCACATTGGCACTTTTTTGATGGCAATTATCAAGAATATGAAGCAGACAAGAAAAAACGCTTAGGCGAAGAAGGGGCTAAACCTAAGCGGGTGCGCTACAAACCTGTTGCTTAAATAAATTTAATTTTATTTTGGTAGTGGTATAAAAGAAATTTTAAAATATAACCCAAAATTCCTATTAAATATATTAACTTAAAAGGAAAACGTTTTTTTGAAAAGCTCTGTTTGTACTACTACCTTTATTTTTACTTATTATTTTTTAGGTTCAGCAGGTTGTAAATACTCTAAGGTAGGTAAATGCCAACCAAAATAAGTCACAATTAAGCGGGTAAGAATAATAGTTAGTAAAGCAGTTAAATGAATAACATCGTTGTTTAGATTCATTGATTTAAGTATAAAAAATACAATACCACCTAAAATACAAGACGTAGCATAAATTTCTTTTCTAAAAATAATAGGGATTTCGGTGCATAGTACATCGCGAATCACCCCTCCAAAACAGCCTGTAATTGTGCCTAATGCAATACAAATTAAAGGGTTTAAATGGATAGTAAGCCCTTTTTCTAAGCCAATTAATGTAAAAACCCCTAAGCCGACTGTGTCAAACATAAATAAAGCTAGTCGCAACCGTTCCTGCTTTTTATAAAACAATATGGCTGCGATATATGCTACACCAATTAAATACACTGAATCTAATTGAGTCATCCATCCAACGGGTGTCCGTCCAATTAATATGTCGCATAAAGTGCCGCCGCCTAAAGCGGTCACAAAAGCAATAATGAGTACGCCAAAAGCGTCCATTTTTTTATCAATGGCTGTTAAAGCTCCTGAAACTGCAAAAGCAACTGTACCAATCATATTGGTTAAATCAAACAACTCAATCATAGACACCTTTTATTTATTAGTTTGTATATTTTAAAAAAATAAAAATTAAAGATTAACAATTAAGCATTGAGCATTAAGCATTAAGTATTAAGCATTAGATATTAAACATTAAATAAAAAGTTTAAAACATCGCCATCTTTTACGGTGTATTCTTTACCTTCAGCACGCATTTTGCCCGCTTCTTTAGCCCCTTGTTCACCCTTAAATTGCACAAAATCGTCAAAAGCAATGGTTTGAGCACGAATAAATCCGCGTTCAAAATCACCATGAATCACACCTGCCGCTTGGGGGGCAGTGTCGCCTATTTTAATAGTCCAAGCCCGTACTTCTTTAACACCCGCTGTAAAATAAGTCTGCAAGCCTAATAGACCAAATGCACCACGAATTAAACGGTTCAGCCCAGGTTCTGTCATACCAATATCGTTCAAAAAATCAAGTTTATCCGCTTCGTCTAAATCAGCGATTTCAGCTTCAATTTTGGCACAAACGGCTACAACGGGTGCC
>JAYWHD010000022.1:0-13727 GCA_043777895.1 Betaproteobacteria bacterium
TTTCAAAATAGAATGGCTATTTTTTAGTAAATCACCCACTAACTCTGTGGGTTGATTAACCGCATTACGGCGTTCTGTCGCCCCTAACTGCCCTAACCAAGGTGCTACCGCTGTAGTCGGATCAATGCGTAGCCAACCTTGTGTAGGGTGCCATACTTCAGCCCAAGCATGGGCAGAGTTATTATATACCTCAATCCAGCCATCTTTTGGATTAAGTTCACCGCCTTGATAACCAGTGATTATTCTGGCAGGAAAGCCAATCATACGCATTAACACAACAAAACTTGCGGCAAAATGTTCACAATAGCCTTCGCGGGTATCAAATAAAAAACCATCAATCGCATCTTCAGTACGCCCTTTAGGCGTACGTGGCTCCGTAGAGTATTTAAAACTATTTTTATAATATAGTAATACTGCCTGAATATAAGGTATTGGATCATTAGCTAAGGTATTGACGGCTACATTAGACTGTATTTGAGTGCGTATTTGCTTAGCATATACTTGGCTTAATGGATTATTATTAATGGGTAATAATAAGTTATTATTTAAATCTTGCGGGGTATTCATCTTAAAGGCAGAGTTATATTCATTAATAATCTGTGAGGTATTCATAGCTGGGATAGTACTAATCGCTTGTAGTGTTTCTTTTTCTAATAATAGAGTACTTGAAGCTGTCAAATCGGGACTGATTTTAGTATTTAGATTACTATACACAGGGGTATCTAATAACACACGAAATGTTTGTTGATGAGGTTCTGTTACTAACTGATAACGTACAAGGTTGGTATTATTATTTAAATATTTTAAACTACTGGGATAATTAATAGGTAGATTTTGTGTGTCAGCCCAAGATTTAGCAGACCAAATTAAGCCATCAAACTGACTTAATACTATACCACGCCAATATAAACCCATAATAGCTTCTTTCGTATTGGGATGCGGAAATTGAGTATCAAATTTAGCGCGCAATGCTATGCCCTCGTTAGCCATTAGTTTTGTAAATTTCCCCGGATCTAAAGTATTACTTAAACCTAATTTTGAACCACCTGCGTCACTGGGTAAGCCCCATAGAGGTCCTAAAATACGTGGAAAAACAAAAAACAATAAAAAAGTTAAGGGTAAGCCGTATAGGGCTAACTTTAATGTTTCACTCAATGAATGGCTATAACTAATAATAACAGGGTTATTTTTATTATTGATAGATATTATAGAAGAATGAGTACCTATATACATATTAAAAAATATCCAAGCACTTAAAATTAAAGTAGCACTGACAATAACACTTAATAATACCCAAGCAGATTCTTGCTTTAAAAAAACAGTTAATAATAAAAAAAACAATAACCCTGCGATAATTTGAGCATCGCGTGCGTTACGGTATTCCCATAGTTTGAACACACTTAATATACTAAGCCCAGCAATTCCAACTTCGCGTCCAAATACTGTTTTATAATGATAAAATAAACCGAGTATACATAAAATCGCCAGTACCGTTATAAGGTATTTATACTGTATACCTAAAAAAGATAATCGCTTATTTACACGGTTTTTTAAATGTTTTAAAGTATAATACTGCCAACTAATAAAAAACAAACAATTAACTAAACTAACTAATAAAGCCCCATTTAAACCTTGTAGTATATGACACAATAAAGCACTCATAACAGCTATACCCATCCATAAGCGAGACAGGGTCAAAGCGGTTACTAAAGACTCATTATAATGAGTCGGTAAAATTGACAGTTTTAAATGTGACATTAAATAATATGACATTAAATTATAAAAGTTAAGTTATAAAAGTATAAATATATAGATACACAAAAATTTAATTATATAAAGGCATAACTATTAAATATTAAAAATAGTTATATTATATATAAATATAATAACTATTATATACTAATTACTTTAGTAGCGTGCCAAAGCAGCTAGGGCGTCATTAACATAATTTTTATTATAATAATCTTTATTCAAAAGGATTAAATCGTCATTTAAATAGAGTATAAAGTGAATATTTTTTTTCTGACAAAATAAAATTGAGGCACACAATTGTGATAACTGTTCTTCTAATGCTGTCTCGCTACAACTAGAGAAAGATAGTTGAACAATATAATGACTGAGTTTATCCGTTTCTAATACTCGATTAGCTACTATTCCTTTTGCTAAAGAAGCCCAATGTAAATGACGAATATTGACATAATCATTGCTATCTAAATGCGACACTGTACCATCATTAATATTTGAAATAGTATTTTGATAAGCAGACTGTATAGTGTTATTGGGTGATTGTTGTAAAGGTGCTAGTTTAGCTAAAGCGATATGATTGTCAGTTAATACAGGGTATACTAAAATAGAACGACTATGAGTACTAGGAAATACGTATGACCAAGCATTCCATAAACCTAACGGATAAGTAGTTTTTATACCTATTTTTTTTATATGATATTCTCCACGTTTTAGTGTATTTAATTCTAAGTAAATAAACGTATTATCTATATTATCTATATTACTCATTTCATCTATATTGTTATTTACATTTTTATTATTGTTTTTAAGATATTCTTTTAAATGAATGTTTGATACTATTGGAAAGTAGTTTTCTTTTAAACTCAAATTAGATTGTTGTGTATCTTGTAATATAAATGATAATCCATAGTATGATTTAATGCCTGGTGATATTTTTAATTTTAATATACAAGCTTCACCAGAAAATACAGGTGAATTAGGCAGTAGTTCGATACACAAGCCTAATAGATTTTGATGCGTACGGTACATTGCCCCTAGACCAACAGAAAATATAAAGAATGTTAATAAGTAGCCCAGTGATAAGTTATAATTGATACACCCAATTAACATAGCAACTAAAAATAACAATAAATAAAATCCTTGACGCGTAGGCATAATAAATATTGAACGGCTATTTAATGTATGTGAGCCTTCAGCAATACGTTTTTTTAACCAACCTTGCTGTATATTTTTTAAATAGTTACACTTCATAATAGTTACACTTCATAGTTGTAAGTTATAACTATAGTATACTTATTAGTATACTAGTTATTAAGATAGCGGAGTATCATTTAAAATATTTTGACAAATAGTTATTGCATCTAAATATATATTGTTTTTAGTCGTTACTCTATGGGCTGTTACCGCAGTCCAAACAGTTTGTACATCGTCTAAAATCACATAATCTCTGCCATCTAACCAAGCACACGCTTTACTTGAAATCGCTAAAGCTTGCGCACCACGCGGTGATAAACCTTGCGACAAAGCTAAATGATTACGCGTCGCTGCGATTAACTGTTGTAGATAATCCAAAACGGTATCACTTAAATGAATGGCTGCAACTTGAGTTTGTGCCGCTATAACAATGGCAGTATCACAATGCGGACGCAAAGACAGTAAATATTCCCTAGGTGATATACCTGCAAGCAGTTGCCGTTCGGCATTTGCATTCGGTAAACCAATGCTTAGGCACATTAAAAAACGATCAAGTTGGCTTTCTGGCAATGGAAATGTGCCGATTTGTGATAACGGATTTTGAGTTGCAATAACAAAAAAAGGTTGGGGCAAAGCGTATTGATTTCCATCAATACTGACAATACGTTCTTCCATCGCTTGTAAAAGCGCGCTTTGACTTTTACTAGGTGCGCGGTTAATTTCGTCAGCCAATAAAACTTGGTTAAATAAAGGCCCTTGACGAAACTCAAATTGCTCACAATCTTTGCGGTAAATTTGCATACCCGTAATATCACTAGGCATTAAATCACTGGTAAATTGTATGCGTGCTGTTTGTAAGCCTAAACAATACGCTAAACTAGTCGCTAATAAAGTTTTACCGACACCAGGTTGGTCTTCAATCAGCAAATGTCCTTGTGCTAATAAGCCGATTAAAGCCAACTGTATAATCTTGGGTTTACCCATGATGACGCTGTTTAATTGTGTTTGTGCTGCGTTAATATGAAAATGTACAGTCATAATTTGTTTAATAAAAATAAAGTATTAATTGTTATTGTATTATTATATAATTATAATATTATATTAATATAATATTACTGTCTTATCACAATTATAAGATAATCTATATTTCATGTGTATTATGGTATTAATTAATAGTTATAAAATATAAAATATAAAATATAAAATATAAAAATATTATGAATATATAAAAATATTATGAATAAAAAAAATAACTCAAACAATTATACAGACGAAGGCGATAAAATAATCAATGCTAATTATTACTGGAGCGATGAGCAATTACGGGTAATGCGTGGCTTAAATATACCTATTTGGTATACGCCTGTATTAAAAACAGTGACTACTATGCCTGTAGCATATAAAAGTAATAATAAAATAGAAATTATTCAACATAATACTAAAATAGCTAATGAAAAAATACCTAATGAAAAAGATTATTTAACTAAAAAAAACATACTTGACGACTATAAAATATTAAATTTAAATAACAGTACCATAACTGATTATATTAATTTTAACGATATTAGTAACAGTATTAATAATAGCCTTAATAATTACTTGTTTATTATTAACCCTGTTAATAAAGACAGCATAGACAGCATAGATAATGCAAGTAATTTAGACAATAAGAATATTAATAATAATGAAAGTACTATTAAAGATAGTAAATTTTTTATAGATAACATTGATTATAATTTATTATATAATATAGCTGATTCCTTAAAATGGATATTAAATAAACGAGGTAATAAAAACAACAAGCAAGGTAATAAACAAGAGAATAATTATTTTGTAATGCCTGTACAGTTTAACTTAAATAAAATTACTGCAACATTAAAACCAAAAGCTATATGTGTAATGGGTCAGTCACTGACGCATTACTTTGAAAATGACAGTCATTATTTGTTAAAAAAAATTACAAAAAATGATATAAAAAATGATATAAATATACAAGACGAATTAAGTATCTATCATTGTAATGGTATACCTTTACTATTTATTAATAGTATTGATGAAGTGCGTAATAACTTGGTACTAAAAAGTAATGTTTGGTTTATGCTTAATTATTTCTTTACTTATATTGTTTAAATTGTCAGTAATTAAAGTACTGTAATTTTTTTTAGCTTATTTTGAACCATTAAATAAATGCCTAATATTATCATTGGTATACTTAAAATTTGCCCCATACTTAAACCAAAGGTTAATAAACCTAAGTATTGATCAGGTTCTCGTGCAAATTCAACAATAAACCGACACACGCCATAACCTGCAATAAATAAGCCCATAATAGAACCTTTAGGACGTTGTTTGCGGGCAAATAAGGCGACTATTATAAATAAAGTAAATCCTTCTAAACCTGCTTGATAAAGTTGTGAGGGGTGTCGTGCAACATTTGCAGCAAGGTCGCCTGCTTGTGGAAAAACCATAGCCCACCAAGCGTGTATATTTGTTGTACGTCCCCATAACTCACCATTGATAAAATTACCAATACGTCCCGCAGCCAAACCCAAAGGAATTGCAGGGGCTATAAAATCACCCAGTTGTAAAATAGATTTTTGACGCGATTTTGCCCATAGTGTTAATGCAAATACTACCCCAATAAATCCGCCGTGAAAGCTCATTCCACCTTGCCATAATTGTAATATTTCATTAAAGTGTTCAATATAATAACTAAGTTTATAAAAAATAACATACCCTAAGCGGCCGCCTAAAATAACGCCAACAGCTCCAAAAAATAGTATATCATCTACTTCTTGTTTATTAAATCCCTTTGCTGTATCAGTCTGCCATTTAATTTGCATTCGACAAACAATTAAAAAGGATATAAATGCCGCGACATACATAAGTCCATACCATCTTATTGATAATGGGCCAATGACCCAGTCAATAATTGGAATTAAAAATGAGTCTATTGTTAGTAAGTTAGGTGAAAATTGCGGGTGAATAATGGCCATAAATGAGTATAATTTTTTTATAGAGCTAATATAAATATATATTTATATAAATAATATAAATAATATAAATAATATAAATAATAAATTATTGCGTTATATCAATAATTGGGTAAGGTAAAGGTAGTATATTTATTTTAGAGATAAACATAGTTTGATTTGAAAAATTTACTACAGTATTTGAATTTTTTAGTTTAATTGAAATATAAAATTTATTAAATGTATTATTGACTATATTTGTATTATCATTAATAGTATTAACATCATTGATACTAGAAGTTGTAAATAGCACCCATACATCAGTAGCTGATTGTGCTAATAATATTACTTTTCCGACAGAATTATTTGCTTGTTCAGAATCAAATATATCTATATCCATATCTACTTGATTATTGTTTAATAGGGTTTCTAATATTTGTTGTGTAGGTATACAGACCAGTGTGGCAATAGCAGCACGTTGCTTTAGTTTACCTAAGTACTGATTACGTGCAATAACCTCTTGACCCGGATAGCAGCCTTTACGAAAACTAATACCGTTAGTTAATTCAAAATTAGTACTTTGCGGGACAAATTTTTCAGTATTGCTTGCATCAATCCAAGCAGTGCCTGTCTGAATATGTGCTAAATTCCAAGTGTAAACTGGATATTCAAAATTATCTTGATTTGGAGTATTGCTTAATGACAATGAAAAAGGGGTATGTATGTTTTTAGCCAATAAGTTAAGCGTAATGTGTGGACTTAAATGTTGCGTAGTAGTGTGAGTTAAATCAACTGAATCATTGTGTGCAATAAACCAATTAATAGCCAACGGCTCACTGATTAAAACTTTAGCACGCAATACAAATAGCCTTAATTTAGGCAGTATTTTATGAGTTAAGTCTTTCGCGACCAGTAACCGAAAGCCGTTATCTATTTGCCAAATATAAAAACTGGCTATCATTCGTCCTTTAACATTGCACCAAGCTGCTCTCTTTATTTGGTTGGGCTGCCAATGTAATACGTCTTGTGTCAGTTGTCCTTGTAAAAACTGTGCGGCATCAATCCCTGTGATTTCAAATGTAGCAATGTTTTGTATAGGTAAATTTAAAGTACTAAACGGTGTGATTAAAGTGGTCATAGTGTATTTTAAATGATGATTTTATTTATTTGTACTATTAAATATACATAAATATACATTTAAATATATATTTGAATGTGTATTCAAGCACAACTATTAAAAGTAGTCTATAATTTGATTATCAGAAGCGGGGTGGAGCAGTCTGGCAGCTCGTCGGGCTCATAACCCGAAGGTCGTAGGTTCAAATCCTGCCCCCGCAACCAAACTTTCTTGTATAGACTAAAAAACGCTTATATAGAAAAAGTCGTTATTAACAGTAATTAATTAATAATATTTAAAGCAAAAAATTAAATTAACTAAGCCGATTTAATTTAATCATAATATCAATAATTCATTAATTCAATAATTCAATAATTCAGTATATACTAAATAATTATCTAATAACTATTTAGCATACTTTTTTGTTAAAAATGTTTAATATCTGTGGATAAAAACTGCATACAGTGTATATTAGAGTCTGCTTTGCTAACGACGCAAGTACCTTTAACTGTTAATAATTTGAATTACTTATTTGATGGTCAACTAGACAATTCTTTCATTGAAGAATGTCTAGCTGATTTACAAAAATCCTATAAACACCGACCTGTCGAGTTAGTTGAGATTTCTACAGGTTGGCGATTTCAAACACAGGCAAAATATAAGCCTTATTTAGACAAATTCAATCTCGAGGTACAGCCTAAGTATTCTCGCGCAGTATTAGAAACTTTGGCAATTATTGCGTATAAACAACCTGTAACACGTGGTGATATTGAGTCAATACGTGGTGTTGGTGTAGCCACTGATATTATTAAAAAATTAGAAGATCGTGGTTGGATTGAAGTCATAGGGTATCGCGATGTTTTAGGCAGACCTGCTTTACTGGCTACTACTAAAAAATTTTTAGATGATTTAAGTTTGAAAAATTTAAATGATTTACCGCCTTTAAGCACATCAAACAATATAGAAAGTACGCTTGAAGTACTCGACGCAGTTTCAAAATAAACTTTACCAAAAATATTTCGTTTTAAGTACAAATGCTTTGTAGTTGTTATTTTTTTGTTTTAAATTAAGTTTTCTTTAAACTATTTAAAATAAGCAACACTAAAATAAACGATACTAAACGATAAAACCAGTATAAACGCTTTATAAATGAATAAAAAATTATGACTAGTATCAGTAATATTCCAGATGTTGCATCAAACTTACCCACTGTTATTGATGATTCAACAGTATTAAAAAAAGTGCGAAAGCCACGTATGCCCGCAGTAAAAAATACTGAAAATGCGGCAACATCTACAAAAATTGCATCAAAAAAATCACGAAAAACAACACCCAGACCCACTTCAACTTTACCCGCAATGTTAGACGGCGTTGTGTTGACTCATTTACATAATCAGGCAAATAGTACGGAAATACCAACTGAAACTATATATAGTAATGGTATTGCAAACAATACCGCTATAGAGCTAGACATTATTATAAATGAAGATAAGACAGATTTTATGCTATCTACGATGAATAGTACGAATTTGACTGGGCTTGATACTGCAGAACGTTTGCCTTTTGACTCTGCATTAATGCCTAAGTTACAAAAAGTATTAGCCGACGCAGGCGTTGGTTCACGGCGTAGTATGGAGGCTTTGATTGATTCTGGTACTGTTAAAGTCAATGGTGAATTGGCATATACAGGGCAAAGAGTGTTGTCTACTGATATTATTCAAATTAACGGCAAAATTGTACAGCGTAAACATACCAATAAGCCGCCCCGTGTGATTTTGTACCACAAGCCTGCTGGAGAGATTGTGAGCCATTCAGACCCTGATGGGCGTATCAGTGTGTTTGAAAAAATGCCTCGCCTACGCAATGGCAAATGGTTGTCTGTAGGACGCTTGGACTACAACACGGAAGGTTTATTAATTGTATGTAATTCGGGTGATTTAACGAACCGTATGATGCACCCCCGTTTCGGTTTAGAGCGTGAATATGCGGTACGTATTTTGGGTGATTTATCTGATGAATTACAAACAAATTTACGTACAGGTATTCAGTTAGAAGATGGTATAGCTAAATTTTTAGAGTTATCAGATTTAGGCGGAGACGGCGCTAATAAGTGGTATAAAGTTGTTTTAACCGAAGGAAAAAACCGTGAAGTACGCCGCTTATTTGAGGCGGTAGGTGTAGTGGTTAGCCGATTAATTCGCACACGCTTTGGTCCGGTTTATTTACCCAGTCGCCTAAAGCGTGGTCAATTACAAGAACTTGATGATGCCACTTCAGCACAATTAATGGTCACCTTGGGTGTTTGGAAAGATCCAGATATTGCGTCCACTAGTGAATCAATAAATAACGTCCCCCGTAATCAACCTGTAGGTCGTCGCAATCAACGTATTGAAACTCAAAGACTACAATCGGGACAAATGTCTGCCGTCAATACAGGTCGTGGCGGAGAGCGACGTAACCGTGGTAGTAGAACGACTCAAGCGCGCCTGCAACCTAGTTACCCTAGTCAAGATACTAATTATAGTGCGAGTCATACTACGCGGCATAACCAAGCGGCATTTTTAGACAGTGATCGTCAGCCAGCCAGTTATGGAGGGGCATTGTATACTCCAGAATCGGGGGCTGCAGGCCATGTAGATTTACTGGCACACAGCTGGGTATCACCTGCTAAAACATCAATCAACAGGCCACGTGAAAACGGGGTGGGTCAAACATATCCACGCCGTACTTCAGCAACGCGTAAGCCTGATCCTATGCAAATATCAACGCATTCTATGTCTCCTCGGCTAGGGCAACGTACAAACTCTAATAGCACAAAAACAAATACGCGTATGCCAAGAAGTAGAAAGCCTGCGGTGCTGGCAGACGATTCTATTTTAGGCGGAATGACAGGAAATATAGCTACTCGCAAACCACGTACCGTTAAATTTGATCGAATGACGGGTGAGGGCAGTAGCCGTGTAGGCCGTTTGACAGGGCAATCGCTTATTAAACGACCTGGTACGCCAGCACCCGTTGTAACTATACTTAAAAAGCGTAAATTAATATCAGAAGAATCAGAAGATTAAATTATTTTTTAAAAATACTAAATGTAATATTAAGCGTACGTTTTAAATATGTCCCTTAAATATATACCTTAAATATATATTTTAAATATAACGTACAAGTTTTTTATAATTTTTATAAAAATAATCAATGATAAAATTCCCCCCCCATTTTTCACGAATTGATACAGCCTTACATTGTGAAGGTGTTAATTTAGCGTTGATTGCCAAGCAACACGGCACACCTACTTATGTATACAGTGCTGCTGCTATTACCGAGGCGTATCAGGTGTACGCCACCGCTTTGCAAGGGCGTAAAGCACGTATCCACTACGCATTAAAGGCTAATAGTAATCTTAGCGTATTGCAGTTGTTACACCGTTTAGGAGCAGGTTTTGATATTGTATCGGCAGGAGAGTTAGAAGCAGTTTTAGCAATTGGTGCAAAAGGGGCTGATGTTGTATTTAGCGGTGTGGGCAAGTCCATATCTGAAATGCAAAGGGCTTTAAATGCTGATGTCAGTTGTTTTAATATTGAAAGTATCCCTGAATTAGACCGTTTAAACACAGTTGCAAGCAGTATGAATAAAATTGCAAGCATTAGTATACGGGTTAATCCTGATGTAGACCCAAAAACGCATCCTTATATTTCTACGGGTTTAAAAGAAAATAAGTTTGGTGTGGCTAAAGAAGCTGCGCTTGATTTATATCGCTATGCCAGTAGTTTGCCCTACATTAATATTGCGGGTATTGATTGTCATATTGGTTCACAAATTACGACTATTGCCCCTTATTTAGACGCGTTAGATCGCTTATTAGATGTTGTTGAATCTATTGAAGCCAATAGTATTGCTATTCGTCACTTAGATTTGGGCGGCGGAATTGGTATTGATTATGCCTTAGACGGTGCAGTTAATGTTCCTTGTGTCGGTGAGTTTATTAGTGCTTTATTGCTTAAGCTGGATAGACGTTCACATGGGCATCGTACTTTGATATTTGAGCCTGGGCGTAGCCTTGTCGGTAATGCGGGGGTACTTTTAACCACGGTTGAATATTTAAAACCTACGCCTTACAAGAACTATGCAATTGTTGATGCGGGTATGAATGATTTAATGCGGCCTTCTTTATATCAAGCCTATCACGCCACCACAGAAGTAACACGAACGCAATCCGCTACTAATCAATTGCCTGTCTATGATGTTGTAGGGCCAGTCTGTGAAAGTGGCTGTTGGCTTGCTAAAGACCGTGAGCTAAGTATTGTTCCAGGTGATGTCATTGCATTGTTATCAGCGGGTGCTTATGCTATGAGTATGGCTTCAAATTATAATATTCGTCCACGCGGGGCAGAGATTTTAGTCAATAGCAATGAAAGCCAGTTAATACGCCCGCGTGAAAATATTATTGATATGTTAGCTAGTGAACGTAATTTATTAGTCAAACCAAGTGTTGCTATTTAAGAACAGTTTATATATTTTTAAATACAATTTAAAATACAATTTATACGTAAATATACGCACTTAAATTTTAATAAAATTAATACCATTTTTTATTTATAAATCTTTTTTTAGGAATTCTAGTGTTACAATAAGCTGGTCAAAAGCTTACAATGTTGCTTGTCATGCCTAATAGTGTTGTTAACCATAATTTTTCAAAATATGATTTTGAGAAGGCCTTCGTAAATCACGAAATGACCCATCATTTTCAGGGGATTATGAACTTGTCTACCCATAAGGCGGAGTACTTTGAAGCTTTAGCCCGTTGGAAACATCCAACTTTGGGCTTAATTAATGCCGCAGTTTTTGTAGATGACCTTGCAGCCCACGGATTCGTACCTCAATTGACTGAAGTAGCAGTCAATAGCGTTCGGCAATACTTTGAGTGGGTATCTAGTCAAAATAGAATTCCAGTACCCGTTTCAATTAATATTACAGCGGCAGAATTTGAATCGCCCGATTATGTCAGCTACTTTTCTAACTTATTAAAAAATGCTAATTTACCTATTAATTTAGTGAGTATTGAAATGTTAGAGTGGGGCGATGCCAATGATTTAAAATTAGTGGGTAGAGTCGTTGAACAATTTAAATCAATAGGCATTAAAGTATATGCTGATGATTTTGGTCACGCTTACGGCTCTTTTCACCGTATGATGAATATTTCTTACAGCGGTATCAAATTAGACTGTGAGTATGCTAGATCACTAGAAAGCCGTATAGAAGCACAGGTTATTATTGAATCTATGGCAAATTTTTCACAACGCTTATCACTTAGTTTAGTCGTAGAAGGCATAGAAACCATTGCACAGGCAAATTTTTTAAGGGCTTTAGGCGTTAAAAGTGGTCAGGGTTATTTGTATAACCGCCCAATGCCTTGGGCAGAGGCACATTTATGGTTAGATCCTTTAATATAAATATAAATATAAATATAAATGTAGTAAATATAAATAGGCTAAAAAATTAATTTTTTGAGGTAAGTAATCAATGCGTATATTATTGACTAATGATGATGGTTTTTATGCAAATGGCTTACAAGCCCTTGCCACTGCTTTGCGTGCGCGTGGCGATACAGTATGGATTGTTGCACCTAGTGCAAACCGTAGTGGAACTTCTTGTGCTTTGACTTTGGATCGCCCTATTGCAGTCACGCCTTATAGTGAGCAGTCGTTTATCGTTGATGGTACGCCTGCGGATTGTATTCATATTGCTTTAACAGGTTTAGCCAGCGTAGCCGATTTTGATATTGTACTAAGCGGTATGAATGATGGGGCAAATTTAGGCGATGATGCTATTCACAGCGGCACAATAGGGGCAGCTATACAAGCAAATTTATATGGTTTACCTGCTTTAGCGTGTTCTTTGGTTGAACGAGGCTGGACATATTTAGACACTGCAGTTCAGTGTACTTTGTCGGTGTTAGATGATTTATATCAATTGTCTTATACAAATATTGATACAAACACCGATACAAACGCTAATATAAACACAAATAACTGCCTTTTATGGAATCTAAATATTCCAAACCAGCCTAATTTGCCTGTGGTAACCCCCGCATTTATCGGGCGAAGAATGCCATCTAAGCCTGTATTACCGATATTGTCGCCTAAAGGAAGTTCTTTGTATTGGATTGGACAAGGCGGCGATGTATTGCCTAAGATTGGCAATGATATGGCCGTAGTCGCAGCAGGGCAAGCCGCTTTAACGCCGATTACTTTAGACCGTACCGATTATGCAGCCTTGCAGACGTTCGCTCGTTAATTGAATGAATGATATGTCTTGGCGTGACCCATATATATTGTTACAAGCCCCTGAACAACACCGCCCACAAAATTTTTTAGTAACGCATAGTCAGTCTAAAACAGTAGTTACTAACTCCAGTTTAGGTATGGTTTCTTCGCGTGCACGCGCAAAATTAATTCAGCATCTAACTGATATTGGCATTAAAAATACCACTGTATTAGCAGCTATGCAAGCAGTTGAGCGGCATTTGTTTGTGGATACCGCATTAGCCAGCCGTGCGTATGAAGATTTGGCTTTGCCTATTGGATTTAAGCAAACTATCTCTCAACCGTCTGTGGTAGCCGCTATGCTTTCATTGGCGTGTGATGCAACGGTAACCACGGGTACTTGGCTTGAAATAGGTACAGGGTGTGGTTATCAAG
>JAYWHD010000023.1:0-4791 GCA_043777895.1 Betaproteobacteria bacterium
GTTAAGATTGCACATTCCATCGCAGCTTTAAAGTCAAACGAAACTATTTTTACTTTATTTGTTTGGCGTAGTTTTTCTAAAAATGGGAGTCTTTCATCAGGCACATGAACTAAAAATTCAGCTACGACAGGAGCAGGTATAATTAGTTGCTGATTATTTTGTTCTAAACACTTAAATAAATAATTTAGTCTTTTCCAAATGTCATCAGATTCATTTGCAATAGTCCAATGGGCTAAAGCGTTGTTATCAATTACGACTGGGCTCATACAATAGTGTTTTTCAGACATAACGTTTTAATTATTTAAAAGACTTAATCTATACCGATATGCCACGTAGTTCTCGCCATGCTTGTTCTATATTGCCTATCTTTTGCCAACCATTACCTGGAATTTGTCGCAGCTCACTCATTATTTGAGTCAATGGTGCATCATGAAGTGATTCGTACCCAGTCACTTCGCATTGCTTGGTATCAGCTTTCCACCCTTTGGTGGTTCTATTCCATTTACCATCAACCAAGAGTCGCACTGTGCCTCGGCATAGGTGTTGTTGGGCGATTTCCAAGGCAAGGGCTAAATCTTTACAAACAACGTTAGAAACAAGGCCTGTGCCATCACGAATTTTAATGTGCATAGTGTCGTCAATACCACGTTGTATACCTATAATTTCGCCATCAATTTCACCCTCTTGCCAAACACTGTGCGTAATTTTTGCTGCTTGTGGTGTAACCAAAAAAATCAGTTGTTTACGTGCATTCAACAACTCGGCACTTTTATAACCATCTTTTAATAGGTGTTCTTCTAGTTGATTGATATATTTATGGTTTCTATAGCTTGGGTCATTCGCCGCCCTTAACAGGCTTTGTTCAGTGCGAGTTTCCCACAGTGCAGGAACAGTAATGTCCACGCAAGCACTGCCTTTGCTAACTTCTTTAAACACAGGCTGGTTATCTGCACCAATAAGCTTTGCGAATATCGCCATGTACTCTGTCAGCCTTTCCATAGGAAAAGTTGCTGGCGAGAGATTATCACCATCAATACGAAGGGCAAACACCGAGGTGCTATTTAAGTTCATAGTCGTATTTTACGCGAAATATCTATTTATTTTTATATTAGATAGCCGCTTTATAGACAATATAATCCATAATTAAGTCATAATATTTATATATTGGTAGCCATTATTGATAGACTATTATTACTCATAAACTTAATAAAATAAATACTTTTAAAGAAATAACTTTAAACTATAAGCCAACTTTTTGCCATGTCATAAAACCATTGGCACGTAATTCACAGGCGGGACATTCACCACAACCATAACCCCATATAGGCCGTTGGCTGGGTTCACCGCGTATACCGTTGTAGCAGGTGTGCGACTCTTCCAAAATTAAATCAACTAACTTTTGACCACCCAGTGAGGCTGATAAAGCCCAAGTCTGTGCTTTATTTAACCACATTAAAGGAGTTTCAAACGTAAAGCGTTGCCCCATACCCAAGCTCACCGCTACTTGCTGGGCTTTAACCGTATCATCACGACAATCGGGATAGCCCGAAAAATCAGTTTCACAGACACCTGCCACAATAACGCTTTGTCCACGCCGATAAGCTAAAGCAGCAGCAAACGTTAAAAATAACAAGTTTCTTCCTGGAACAAATGTATTGGGCAAGCCTGATGCATCAAACGCAATTTTTGTATCACGGGTTAAAGCCGTATCGCTAATTTGCCCTAATACCTCTAAATCTAATAGATGGTCTTCACCCAAACGCTTAGCCCACAATGGAAATTGTTGTTTAATATGTGCCAATACACTTTGCCGTGCTTTCATCTCAATATAGTGTTTTTGCCCGTAGTTAAATCCGACAGTTTCTACATAGTGATAACGTTCTAAAGCCCACGCAAGACAAGTTGTTGAATCTTGCCCCCCTGAAAAAAGTACCAAGGCACTACGGTTTAGTGTATCCATAGTATGTATATTGATTGTTAATATATTAAATTTTATTTACGTATTTTATATCTTAAGATTAATATTAATCTTAATCTTAATTTTATGTCATATATTTTATGTCGTATATCTTATTTATGACTTAAATTTTAGTTTTAAATGCTTCAGCAAACGCATTAGAAAAAGCAGTATTCATTGCGGGGCTTAACGGTGTTTGTTTAGGTTTATTTATGTTGGGCTTAGCAACTGCGTTACGTTGCCAAGAACTAGGTAATGGCGATACATTAGCTGTTTCAATCTGCAAACGCATAGACAACATAATTCGCTTACGCAATAAATCTACTTCAATCACCCGAACTTTAATAGCTTGACCTGCTTTTACTACACTACGCGGATCTTTAACAAAACCTTCCCCCAGTTCAGATACATGAACTAAACCATCTTGATGTACACCAATATCAACAAATGCACCAAATGCGGCGACATTACTTACAACGCCTTCCAAAACCATACCTGCTTGTAAATCTCGTATATCTTGTATGGCATCATCAAATTGAGCATATTGAAATGTTCCACGTGGGTCACGGCTTGGTTTAGCCAATTCGGCTAACACGTCTTTTACTGTGGGCAGTCCAAATTGTTCATCAATAAATGCTTCAGGGTTTAAATCACTTAACCGATTAGCCTGTCCCATTACAGCGTGTAAAGGCTGCCCCATTTTTGCCAGTATACGTTGTACTAAAGGATAGGCTTCAGGATGAACGCTACTAGCATCTAAAGGGTTATCACCGTGAATACGCAAAAAACCAGCACATTGCTCAAAGGCTTTATCGCCTAAGCGAGGTACTTTTTTTAATGCCAAGCGGTTCAAAAAAGCCCCATTAGTATCACGCATTACAACGATTGCACGGGCAGTACTCATACTTAAACCCGATACGTGTGCCAACAAACTAACACTGGCTGTATTAGCGTCTACCCCGACTGAATTAACACAATCTTCTATAACTGCATCTAAGCCTTGTGCTAATTGACGCACAGGTAAATCATGTTGGTATTGTCCTACGCCAATGGCTTTAGGATCAATTTTTACTAATTCAGCCAACGGGTCTTGTAAACGGCGGGCGATACTCACTGCACCACGTAAACTAACATCTAAATCGGGTAACTCATGACTGGCTAATTCTGATGCAGAATAGACTGATGCACCTGCTTCACTGACGACTACTTTTTTAATCGCAGGAAAATCACAGTCTATTGTTTTTAAGTGATGAATTAACTGTATAACTAAGGCATCGGTCTCACGACTGGCTGTGCCATTACCAATCGCAATTAAACTCACGCGGTAGGTTTGAACCAGCTGAAGTAATTTAGCAAGCGTTGCCTCTTTATCGTTACGTGGTTCAAATGGATAAACGGTAGCGGTAGCTAACACGCTGCCTGTTGCTGAAATAACGGCGGCTTTAACCCCTGTACGAATACCAGGGTCTAAACCCATAATCACTGCATTAGCTGCTGGTGGTGCTAATAAAATATCACGCACGTTGGCAGCGAATACTTTGACTGCCTCGGTATGAGCTTTATCTTTAATACGCGTAATCACATCAGTTTCTAAATGACTTTGTAATTTTACACGCCAGGTCCAACGTACACATTCACGAATAAATCCATCTGCAGGCTGTTCACCAATAGTTAAATCCAGCTGTTTAATCAAATGTCCTTCTAGCGGGTGGGTGGCACTAGCAGATATCTGCCCGCTGGCAATTGCTTCATAATGCGCTGGTTGCTCACAATGCACAGTCAATATACCGTGTGCTTGACCACGCAATATAGCCAACAAACGGTGTGATGGTATATGTTGTAATGGCTCATTGTGTTCAAAGTAATCACGAAATTTGTGTGCATCAGGTTTGGTATCGGCATCGTCTGTTTTACCGACATAAACGTGGTTTTGTTGCCATATCAATTCCCGCAAACTACTCACAACATTAGGATTTTCTGAAAACTGCTCGGCTAAAATATCACGCGCACCGTCTAGTGCCGCTTTAATTGTTGTAATATCCCCTTGTATAAAATGACCCGCAATCATTGACGGGTCTACAGTGCGGTTATTCAGTAAATTCATCGCCAAGGGTTCTAAACCTGCTTCTTTCGCCAGCATAGCCCGCGTACGCCGCTTTGGTTTATAAGGTGCATATAAATCTTCTAAACGTTGCTTGGTATCTGCTTGCATAATAGACTGATGCAATTCAGGGTTTAACTTGTTTTGTGTGTTAATTTCAAGCAAAATAGCGGCACGTCGCACTTCTAGTTCACGTAAATACGGTAATCGGTCTACTAATAAGCGTAATTGCGTATCGGACATACCGCCCGTTGCTTCTTTGCGGTAACGGGCAATAAAAGGCACTGTTGCACCATTATCCAGTAGCTCTATCGTTATAGTTAAATACTTAGAACTGACACCCAATTCACGGGCTAACTGGGTAATAATAGTATTCATTGTATCAGTGGAGTTTAACATAGCCGTTATCATTGTTTAAATACTCTATTAATTTCAATTTCAATTTCAATTTGATATTTAAATTAAAATTAAAA
Source organism: Betaproteobacteria bacterium (assembly GCA_043777895.1). Classification (GTDB taxonomy): domain Bacteria; phylum Pseudomonadota; class Gammaproteobacteria; order Burkholderiales; family Burkholderiaceae_C; genus JBDLSY01. The sequence continues at coordinate 4,532 of JAYWHD010000023.1, forward strand.
TCAAAGCTAAAGTTAAAGTTAAAGTTAAAGTTAGGATTATTATATTTGTGTATAGTACATTTATATGAAAAATAACAATTTACCAAAAGCCGTCATTAGCCCCCGTATATTTTTATGTATCCTATTCGTAGTAGGCAGCACTGTTATAACAACGGCTGCTCACAGTGCCAAAGAAACAGCAATACACAATCAATACTTACAAAATCTACAACAGTGCGAACGACAATTAGCTCCTGCACAGTGCCAGCGTAACGCAAACT
>JAYWHD010000024.1:0-13660 GCA_043777895.1 Betaproteobacteria bacterium
AAGTAAAAAAATTTATTATATAAACACGGCTTAGAATCAGGATTTTCAAGATTAAAGGATAAACAGGATTTAAAAAATATAAAAATATAAAAATATAAAAATATAAATATCTTAAACATCTTTAATATCTTTAAATTCTGAAAATCCTGATTCAGAGTTTGAGTTCTAAAGCTTAAAAAGTATTTGTTAATTATTTTGAAAAAATCTTTAAAAATCTTTAAATAACTTAAATAATAAATATATAAAATAATAAATATATACTACAAAAATAGTGTAAAATATTAAATGTAGACAATAAACTACATGGAGATATGACCGAGTGGCCGAAGGTGCTTTCCTGCTAAGAAAGTAAGTGGGCAAAAACCTGCTTCGAGAGTTCGAATCTCTCTGTCTCCGCCAATTATTAAGAGTCCTAATAAGCATCAAGCTTATTAGGACTTTTTCTTATTATATTCTTCATATAATATATTTTATGAATCAACAACGTACCATTAAAAATATTGTTCAAGCAACAGGCATAGGCTTACACAGCGGTAAGCGTGTTCGCATGACGCTTAAGCCAAGTGCCGCCAATACGGGAATCGTGTTTGTACGGACTGATTTATCGCCATCAGTAGAGTTGCCAATTGCTGCTTTTGCAGTTAGTGATACACGTATGGCATCAGTTTTAGGGCATGGTATAGCAAAAGTATCAACGGTTGAGCATATCTTGTCTGCCTGTTTTGGTTTAGGAATAGACAACCTACTCATTGAGTTAGATTCTGAAGAAGTCCCTATTATGGACGGTAGTGCAGCCAGTTTTGTCTATTTATTACATAACGCGGGTTTATTAGATTTAGACGCATCGCGTCGATATTTAAAAATTTTAAAACCAATTAAAGTTGAACACGGTACTATTTACACCGCTAGCCATAAATGGGCTAGTTTAGAACCCTATCACGGTTTTAAATTAGATTTCTCAATTGAGTTTGATCACCCAGCAGTGAATGCCACAGCCAACCACGCAATCTTTGATTTTACTCAAGATAACTATTTAAATGATATTGCTAAAGCCCGTACCTTTGGTTTTGTTCATGAGGTGGAAATGTTGCGTAATATGGGTTTAGCTCGTGGCGGGAGTTTAGAAAATGCAATTGTTATGGACGAATACCGTATATTGAATCATAGCGGTTTGCGTTATGACGATGAATTTGTTCGGCATAAAATACTAGATGCCGTGGGTGATTTATATTTAGCAGGGCTACCTATTTTGGGGACTTACACTGCTTTTAAATCAGGGCATGCTTTAAATAATTTGTTATTACGTGCTGCTTTAGCAGACGGTGCATCAGAAATAGTTAGTTTTGAATCTAATAGTTCAGCGCCTACTTTTATTTGGCCTGCAATCACAGCTAAAATAGCAGTTTGATTTTTGGCATCAGCTACATACATTATGAACGTACAAGACCTTATTTTTTATCCGCCTAGTTCTACTACGCCTATTCATTCTACTACCCGTATTCCGACTATAGGCTTTGTTTCTTTGGGGTGTCCCAAAGCTTTAGTAGATTCGGAATTAATTTTGACACAGTTAAAAGCTGAGGGTTATCAAACCAGCAAGTCGTTTGAAGGGGCAGATTTAGTGGTTGTGAATACGTGCGGGTTTATTGATGCTGCAGTAAAAGAAAGCTTGGATACGATTGGCGAAGCTTTAGCTGCAAATGGTAAAGTAATCGTGACTGGGTGCTTAGGAGCAAAAAATGGTGCAGATGGCAATAATTTAATTGCGGGGATTCACCCTAAAGTGTTGGCGGTTACTGGGCCGCATGCCAAAGATGAAGTGATGCAAGCCATTCATTTACATTTACCTAAGCCGCACGATCCATTTATGGATTTAGTGCCAGACCACGGTGTAAAATTAACCCCTAAACATTATGCTTACTTAAAAATTTCAGAAGGCTGTAATCACCGCTGTAGTTTTTGTATTATTCCATCAATGCGTGGTGATTTAGTCAGTCGTCCCATAGGTGAAGTCATTCGTGAAGCACACAGTTTGGTTAAATCAGGCGTAAAAGAATTGTTAGTGATTAGCCAAGATACTAGCGCTTATGGTGTTGATATTAAATACCGTACCGATTTTGTTGAGGGCCGTCCTGTTCGAACGCGTATGACCGAGTTGGTTGAGGAATTGGCTAAACTAGATGTATGGATTCGCTTGCACTATGTGTATCCTTATCCCCATGTTGATGAAGTGATGGACTTGATGGCAGCATATTCAGCCAAAAGCATTAGTAATACCAGCAAAATTTTACCTTATTTAGATGTGCCATTGCAGCACGCTCACCCTGATGTATTAAAACGTATGAAACGTCCAGCCAGTGGTGAAAAAAATATAGAGCGTATTTTAAATTGGCGAAAAAAAGTTCCAAACTTAGTGATTCGTTCAACATTTATTGCTGGTTTCCCGGGTGAAACCGAAGCGGAATTTCAATACTTATTGAATTTTCTAAAAGAAGCCCAACTAGACCGTGTAGGTTGTTTTGCGTATTCACCTGTTGATGGGGCGACTGCTAATTCTTTAGACAATCCTGTTCCTGAAGCTATTAAGCAAGAACGCGTAGCACGTTTTATGGTGGTGCAAGCGGAGATTTCACGGGCAAAATTAGCGGCGCGTGTTGGTCAAACTTTAGAAGTGTTAGTAGATAAAGCCGCAGCTGAAGGCGGTATTGGTCGCAGTTATGCTGATGCACCAGAAATTGATGGAGTTGTTCATATTGCACCCGCTGATCGCCCGTCAAAACGTTATAAAGCGGGTGAATTTGTTCGCGTCAAAATTACGGGTAGCAACGACCATGACTTAACGGGCTATGTGGTTTAATGAAGACTTATTTATTAATGAAGACTTATTTATGATGAATTACTGGGCAGAACTCAGCATAGAGTATGCAAACTAAAATTTATGATAAATGTACAGAGCCTAAAGAAACTAATACTCAAATAGGGCCTATGTTTAGCCGTTGGTTACAAAAAAATGCATTAGGTATTAAGCCTGTTCCACTACATACATTTATAAGTAATACAGATAATGCAATATTAAGTGGCAATGATGCTGTCTTATTAAGCTATGCAAATGAAAATTTCGGATATAACAAAGAAAAAGGTTTAGACTTTATTGCTCGTTTTAATGGAAAATATATTTTAGGGGAAGCCAAGTTCATCTCAGATATTAGCGGGAATCAAGATAAATCTTTTATAGATATCATAACAACGCTTGAGGCAAACTATAACGGTGCTATTTGTATTGGAATTATTGATGGAATACCTTGGTTAAAAAACAAAAGTAAATACTACACTGATATTACAACTAAATATCAACACTACAATATTATGAGTAGTTTAGTGTTGCGTGACTTTTTATATCAAATATAAAAAAGTGGGGTAATGTTCAAATAGCACTGATACAATAAATTTAATAATTAAGAAGTAGTTAGTAAATCAATAAGACAACATAACAACATAAATACTGTAAAAATTAAAATTTAATATTACCAAAAGTGTTACAAATGCTATTAAACTATCCTAACAAAAGAACTGTCGAAGCAATATTTGATTCTATTGTAGACATTGTAGATATTTTAAATACTATAGACTGCGAAAAAAATACTCAAACACATACGAAGCCAATGTTGTCATCGCAAGGGCTTTTAAATAACAATTTTCTGATTCAATCAGACAATCTTATTGCGCTAAAGTACCTTATTAAAAATTGTAATTTAGCAGGAAAAGTAGATTTGATTTATATTGCCCACCTTTTGCAAGCAATAACATATTCACTATCACTAATGGAAGGGCTAATACTATCAGCAATAGTTCCAGCGGTAATATAGCGTATACAGATACCTTAAAAGGTGCTTGTTTTATTGAATTTTTACGTGAGCGTTTGCTTTTACTAAAACTACTACTATCTGATAAAGGTTCAATATATTTACATACGGATTATAAAATAGGGCATTACGTCAAAGTAATGATGGACGAAATTTTTGGAATTGAAAATTTTAGAAACGATATCACTAGGATAAAATGTAATCCAAAGAATTTTTCTAGGAAAGCTTATGGCAATATTAAAGATATGGTTCTTTTTTATTCAAAATCAGATAATTTAATTTGGAATGAACCCATAACACCGTATTCACTGGAAGATAAAGTTAAGCTGTTTAAAAAGACAACGGTTAATAGCCGTAGTTATACAACTATTCCATTGCACGCACCAGGTGAAACAAAAAATGGTAAAACATCTCAATTATTTAAAGGTATACCGCCACCTAAAGGTCGGCATTGGCGTACTGATGTAGCAATATTAGAGTAGCAATATTAGAGCAATGGGACAATGATGGACTCATAGAATGGAGTGAAACAGGTAATCCTAGAAAGAAAATATACCTTGATGAACGTATTGGTAAAAGAATGCAAGATATTTGGGAATTTAAAGACCCGCAATATCCTGTTTATCCTACTGAAAAAAATGCTGATCTATTAGATATTATCATTAAAACATCTTCAAATGAAAATAGTATTATTTTAGACTGTTTTGCAGGTTCTGGAACTACTCTAAAAACTGCTCAATTAAATAATCGTCAGTGGATTGGGATTGATGAGTCAGAGGAGGCTATTAATAAGTCTATTATTAATAAAATAGATATTCAAATTGATACTTTATCTGATAGTAAAAATTATCAGTTTATTAATTTAATATGTAATATGTAGTATGTAATATGTAGTATGTAGTATGTAATAGTTTTAAAAGAGGGCTAATATTTAATTATGAAAAAATATTTTATCGGAGTAATACTCTTTACCGCTTTACTATGTCTATTGACACTATTAGTTCCAGTTACAACTGGTGGCTTAAATGTTAGTGTTCCAAGCGGGGCAAGTATCAAAATGGTTTCTAAAAATATTGCTAAAAATAGCTTAGTACCGTCTTGGTTGTTAGAAATAACAGGGCGTTTATCTACTTTAATGATACCTATTACACGACAAAAAATAGTACTTAAACCCGGCCGCTATACGCTGGAATATTCACAAACGGTATGGAGTATTTGGCGAACTTTAAATCAACAACTCCCACAAATGGTTGAAATAAAGTTATTAGAAGGTTGGAATTTTAAACAAATTCGTATAGCTATCAATCGCCACACTGATTTAAAGCATGACACCATTTATTTAGATGATGCCGTCCTAATGCAACGTTTAGGCGTTCCAGAATTACACCCAGAAGGACGTTTTTTCCCTGATACTTACCAAGTATCTAGGGGGGCAAGTGATATTACAGTCTACAAAGCAGCTTTTGAGCGTATGCGTAAAATGTCTTCTATCGTTTGGAGTACTAAACCTGCTAATTCAGTCTTAAAATCAGTGGATGATTTAATTAATTTAGCCGCAATTGTAGAAAAAGAAACAGCGGCAGCGTCAGAAAGAGGCTTAGTAGCCAGTGTTTTTCATAACCGCCTAAATTTAGGTATGCGTTTACAAACAGATCCCACAGTTATTTATGGTATGGGGGCGTATTATCAAGGCAATATTCGTAAAACTGACTTGCAACGTGATACCCCTTACAACACGTACACGCGGGCAGGGCTGCCCCCTACGCCAATTGCTGCACCCAGTGAAGCCTCTTTATGGGCAGCTATCAACCCGTCTAAGACTAATTTTATTTATTTTGTTGCAAAAGGAGATGACTCTGGACGCAGTCAATTTAGTACTACTTTGAGTCAGCATAACCGCGCGGTTACCGATTATCTAAGCCGTCTTAAAAGCTTTAAATGAATTATTTAATAGATTCAAACCGTATAAAACGGGGCAACTTCATCACCTTAGAGGGCATTGATGGGGCGGGTAAAAGCTCACACCTTACAGCAATTGTTACATGGCTTACACAACGCGGCATCGCTTGTGTTGAAACCCGTGAGCCAGGTGGTACTGATTTAGGTGAACAGTTAAGACAATTAATTTTGCATAAAAATATGTCATCTTTAACCGAATTATTACTGTTGTTTGCTGCCCGTACACAACATATTAATGAAGTCATTGAACCCGCTTTAGCCCGTGGTGACTGGGTTGTATGCGACCGTTTTACAGACTCAACCCGTGCTTATCAAGGGGGCGGGCGTGGTATGGATATGGCAGTCATTGAACAATTAGCAGGGCTGTTAAAAGTCAATGAACCTGATTTAACTATGGTATTTGACGTTAATTTATCTATTGCCAGCGACCGAGTTGTCAGTAGAACCACTCAAGTCAATGAGCCAATGGATAAATTTGAGTGTGCGCCTGAATCGTTTGCTTTGGCAGTGCAGCAGACTTATCATAAAATTGTTGTGCAGAACCCGCAACGGTGTGTATTAATTAATACCAATCAACCGCTAAATACTGTTACTCAACAAGTATTACAGATTTTGGAGTATCGTTTTGGAACACTTAAATAGTCATCTTTATAATGATAGCTATTTTCAATTAAAACACTTTACAGATGATGTTTGATTATTTACTGTCAGATAAACCACTACCTAACTGGTTAAATAAGCGTTTAAGCCATAAGTTACTACAGCCTGATTTTTTTAATCATCTGTCGCAAACTATGGGTATTAATGACCCATATTGTACGGGAGGAAGTTTGTATGCCGTAGCAATGGCACACGCTTTGTTGTGCGAAATGCCTTTATCCGCTAGAGCTGATACACAAGGTTTAGCGTGTGGACACTGTTCACAGTGTGCTTTATTGAGAGCAGGCAATCATTCGGATTTAATGTGTTTAGTGCCTGAAAATATTGATAAAAACTTATTAAATAATCAAAATACTAAAGATATTAAAGATATTAAAGATATTAAAGATAATAAGATAGTTAAAACCAGTCAAATTAAAGACAGTAAAGATAAAAAGTTAAGTAAAGTAATCAAAATAGAGCAGTTACGTGCCTTAGACGACACTATTATGCTGAGTTCACAGCGTGGCGGCCGCAAAGTTGTAATTATTTATCCTGCAGAGGCGTTGGGACATATTACTGCCAATGCTTTGCTTAAAATATTAGAAGAGCCGCCGATTAATACTTTTTTTATTGTAGTCAGTGAACAATGGGGACAAATCTTGCCTACTTTGCGTTCACGGTGTGTTTGTGATTTATTAACCGAGCCTGCACACGCTGATAAAATCGTATGGCTAGAACAGTTTAATGTCAATTACCCTAGTCGGTGGTTAGAGCTTTCAGTGGGTAGAGTCGGTACGGCATTAAGTATGGCACAAGATCCTTTGTGGTTACCTTTACTAAAATTAGTCCCTTATTTATTACAGGGTAACCGTATAGATGTTTTGAGCTTGGCACAAGAAATGGTTAAAGCGGAATTAAAGCAAGTACTTCAGTTACTTATTTTGTGGTTGTACGATATATTGGCTGTTTCACAACAAGCACCCGTACGGTTTTTTGCGGCACATACTGATGCGATACACCGCTTAGTACCAACATTAAACCTTGAGGTTGCAGCTGATTACGGGTCGCATTTAATGGCTATGACTCATATCGCAGACCACCCATTGAATGGTCGTAGCCAATGTGAAAGTTTATTGTTTGAATATAAAAAAATATTTAGTTAAGGTATTTGTATAAAACTATCAATCTAAGATTAAAAGATAAAACTGGATTTTAAAAATCTACAAATTCTACAAATTCTGAAAATTTTGATTTAGACTTTGAGTTTTAAAATTTAAGAAAAATATATTTAAAAAATATGTTTTCTGTAAAAAATTAATTAAACACAATAAAGGCATAATATTATGGAATATCAAAACACTGCAATAGATGATAATACTTCAATTATTGCACCTCATCGCCCAGCCGTATTGTCTTTAGCAATTAAAGAGCGAGCCAGTTTATATGCGTCTTATATGCCATTCATTGAAAATGGTGGCTTGTTTATACCCACGCAAAAAGAGTATGCTATGGGCGATCAGATATATGTAATATTACAATTATTAACTAATCCAAAAAAGTTCTCAATTTCTGCAAAAGTTGTGTGGATTTCACCCGCAGGCTTGTCGCAAAAAATGCAAGGTATTGGCATTCAAATACCCTTTGATACTTCAGGCAGTGAGTTGCTCTTATTTATAGAGCAATCGCTGGGGTCAGCTTTAAGTTCATCTAGAAAAACGCATACGTTGTAAGTTTATTGCGGTATTGTTACAGCGTTACTTAAATAGTATTAAAGTAGTATTAAAGTAATATTAAAGTATTATTAAAGTATTATTAAATTAGTATTAAATTAGTATCAAAATTCTATTTTGATACTAATTATGATAATAATACTGATACTGATATTAATGTAATAACAATGTAGTAACAATGTAGTAACAATGTAATATTAATAGATTATTATTAAAAGTAATTAAAGACATTAATACATACTTCACGCTACAATTACTGTGCGATTAAAAATATCTGTGCATAAAGCGTCGCTGCGTGGCAGAGGGTGTGGGCCCGCACTTAACCGAGCAAAAGGCTCAAGAAAGGTGATTAGTATGATGCAAGCGTTCAATCAGAACTCTTATTTATTTGGTGGCAATGCCCCGTATGTTGAGGCACTTTATGAAGCCTATCTCAACAATCCAGCCAGTGTATCGGATACATGGCGTGTTTATTTTGAAAGTATGCAGTTAGTTGCTGCAACTGACGGCAATACGCATACCCGTGACCAAGCACACTTACCCGTGGTAGAAAGCTTTGCTCAAAGAGCCAAAGCCAATGCTTTTGTACCCCGTAACGATGCTGTGCTTGATGAGGCTTACGCGTCTAAACAGGCACACGTTCAAAGTATTATTGCGGCCTATCGTTTTTTAGGCAATCGTTTTGCTGATTTAGACCCGCTGCACCGTTCAGAGCGTCCTGCTATTCCTGAACTTGACCCAGTATTTTATGGTTTAACTGAAGCCGATTTAGACACCCAATTTTCAGCAATTAACACCTATTTTGGTGCTGAAAAAATGTCTTTACGTGCTATTATTAAAGCGTTACGTGATACGTATTGTGCCAGTATTGGTGCTGAATTTATGTACATTAGCGACCCAACGCAAAAACGTTGGCTACAACAAAAATTAGAATCAGTACGTTCTAAACCATCCTTATCGTTAGAAAAAAAGAAAACTATTTTAGAAAAACTGACTGCTGCTGAAGGCTTAGAGCGTTTTTTACATACTAAATATGTAGGGCAGAAGCGTTTTTCTTTAGAAGGCGGCGAAAGCTTTATCGTGAGTATGGACGAAGCAATTCAACGGGCAGGTGAACAAGGTACGCAAGAAATCGTTATTGGTATGGCACATCGCGGCCGTTTAAACGTATTAGTGAATACTTTAGGTAAAATGCCGGCTGATTTATTTGCTGAATTTGAAGGCAAGTATGATACCAGTCTGTCTGCGGGCGATGTTAAATATCACAAAGGTTTTTCAAGTGATGTTTCAACACCTGGTGGGCCTGTCCATTTAAGTTTAGCGTTTAATCCTAGCCACTTAGAAATTGTTAATCCTGTAGTAGAAGGCAGTGTCCGTGCCCGTCAAGACCGCCGATCTAACGAACAAGATGCTAAACGTCAAGTGTTAGCTATCTTAGTTCATGGTGATGCTGCTTTTGCAGGGCAAGGTGTAGTCATGGAAACATTAAATTTAGCCCAAACCCGTGGTTATCACACAGGTGGTACGTTGCATATTGTAATTAATAATCAAATAGGTTTCACAACCAGCGACCCACGCGATACACGTTCAACCACTTACTGCTCTGATGTGGTTAAGATGATTGAAGCTCCTGTACTGCATGTCAATGCAGACGACCCAGAAGCGGTATTGTGGGCAACACAGCTATGCGTTGATTACCGAACAGAGTTTAATAAAGACATTGTGCTTGATATTATTTGCTACCGTAAGCTAGGGCATAACGAACAAGATACGCCTAGTTTAACGCAGCCATTGATGTATAAATCAATCGATGCTCATTTAGGGACACGTAAATTGTATGCTGATAAACTAGAAACTCAAGGGACTGTTCCAGAAGGCTATGGTGATGAGCAAGTTAATGCTTATCGTATGGCGATGCAAGCAGGCAAACATACCCGCGACCCTGTTTTGACAAACCATAAAGCAAAGTATGCGATTGATTGGGCACAATACTTAAACCGTAAATGGACTGATGCAGCGGACACCGCTATTCCAATGGCGGAATTAAAGCGTTTATCCACCAAAATCACCACATTGCCTGACAATTTTAAGCCACACCGTTTAGTTGAGAACTTAATGGTAGGCCGTACCGCGATGGGTAAAGCTGAAAAAAATCTTGATTGGGGTATGGGTGAACACCTAGCTTTTGCATCTTTAGTGGCAGGCGGTTATCCCGTTCGTATCACAGGGCAAGATTGTGGACGCGGTACGTTTGTACACCGCCATGCTGTGTTGCACGACCAAAACCGTGAAAAATGGGATGCAGGCACGTATATACCTTTGCAGCATGTTTCGCCTGACCAAGCGTCATTTTTAGTGATTGATTCGGTACTTTCTGAAGAGGCTGTGTTAGCCTTTGAGTATGGTTACTCGGCTGCTGAACCCAATGCTTTAGTGATTTGGGAGGCACAATTTGGTGATTTTGTAAACGGTGCTCAAGTTGTTATTGACCAATTTATTTCTAGTGGTGAAGCTAAATGGGGCCGTGCTTCAGGCTTAACGATGATGTTGCCGCACGGTTATGAAGGGCAAGGGCCTGAACACAGCTCTGCGCGTCCAGAGCGTTTTTTACAGTTGTGTGCCGAAAATAATATGCAAGTGGTACAACCGACCAACGCTGCACAAATATTTCATGTGCTTCGCCGCCAAATGTTACGTATGTTCCGCAAACCGTTGGTTATTTTGACGCCAAAATCTTTGTTACGCAATGCTGACGCGACTTCACCCCTAGAAGATTTAGCGACTGGCGGATTTGAAACTGTGATTGGTGAAACCAATGCCACTATTGTCCAAAAAGCTGATAAAGTGAAACGGGTGATTGCGTGTTCAGGAAAATTGTATTATGACTTAGTTAATTCTCGCACCGAACGCAAAGTCAATGACGTGGTAATTGTACGGGTTGAGCAGTTGTATCCGTTTCCGCATAAAGCTTTTGAAACTGAAATGGCGAAGTATCCGAATGCTAAAGAAGTTGTGTGGGCTCAAGATGAACCAAAAAATCAAGGTTACTGGTTGTTTGTGCAGCAACATTTACGTGATGCAATGACTGATGTACAAAAACTAGCGTATGCTGGCCGGCCAGCGTCTGCTTCACCTGCGGTCGGTTATGCCAGTAAGCACAATGAACAACTTAAGCAATTATTAGATGACGCATTTGGTAAATTAAAAGCTAAATAATATTTAATATATTTAAGATATTTAATAATATTTAATAATATTTAATAATATTTAATAATATTTAAATAATTCTTTAAATACTAAATACTAAATGATTACTTAGTTGTTAAAAAATATACTCATAGGAAATTATCATGGCTATTATTAATGTAGTGGTTCCCCAATTGTCTGAATCTGTTGCTGAAGCGACTTTGTTAGATTGGAAAAAGAAAGTAGGTCAGGCGGTGATAGCCGATGAAACCTTAATTGAAGTGGAAACAGACAAAGTCGTCTTAGAAGTGCCAGCACCTCAATCGGGTATCTTGGTATCTATTGTTGTAGGTGATGGTGGTACAGTGACTAGTAATCAATTACTCGCAACCATTGACACCGAAGCCAAAGCAGGCGTAACGCCTGCCAAAGCAGTTGCTTCCTTGCCAACAAAGCCAGTGCCTACACCTGTTAAATCAACAGTTGCTATGCCAGCGGCGGCCAAAATTGCTGCCGACAACGCAATTAATTTAAATGCTTTGTCAGGTTCAGGTAAAGATGGCCGTATTACTAAAGGTGATGTATTGCATTCAATTGCTAACCCGATTGCAGTCACACCCGTTGCCATAACACCAGTACCTGCACCTGTTTTGCAAACCGTTGTTGCACCGATTGATGTATCAAGCCTTACACAAGGTAGAATAGAACAACGTGTACCAATGAGCCGTTTACGTGCAAGAATTGCCGAGCGTTTATTGCAGTCGCAAGCCGCCAATGCAACATTAACCACGTTTAACGAAGTCAATATGGCACCTGTCATTGAAATGCGTAAGCGTTTTCAAGAAAAGTTTGAAAAAGAGCATGGTGTTAAAATTGGTTTTATGAGCTTTTTCATTAAAGCAGCCGTGGCAGCATTGAAAAAATACCCTGTATTAAATGCGTCTGTTGATGGCAATGATGTGGTTTATCACGGCTATTTTGATATTGGTATCGCTGTAGGTAGCCCACGCGGTTTAGTCGTTCCAATTTTACGCAATGCTGACCAAATGAGTTTTGCTGATATTGAAAAGAAAATTGCTGAGTTTTCTCAAAAAGCTAACAATGGTTTATTAAGTATTGAAGATATGACAGGTGGAACGTTTAGCATTTCTAATGGCGGTGTGTTTGGTTCAATGTTATCAACGCCGATTATCAATCCGCCACAAAGTGCAATTTTAGGTGTGCATGCGACTAAAGACCGTGCTGTGGTTGAAAATGGTGAAATTGTGATTCGTCCAATGAACTATTTAGCCTTAAGCTATGACCACCGTATTATTGATGGGCGTGAAGCGGTACTGGGTTTAGTGGCAATGAAAGAAGCCTTAGAAGACCCAACACGGTTATTATTTGATATTTAAACTTTAAACTTTAAACTTTAAACTTTAAACTTTAAACTTTAAACTTTAATTTTTTAATCATCATCAGCGTATCGCTTGTTCGGCATACGCTGATTTTTTTAAGGAATAGTATGAATAAAATATTAGTAACTGGCAATGGGTTTGACCTTAATTTAGGCTTAAAAACGTCTTATCAAGATTTTTTAGAGAGTGATATATTTAAAAAAGTTAGTAGGACAGATCCGGGACACCCTGAAATTGTCTCTACGTACTTACGCAGTATTCAAGCTGAAAAAAACTGGGTTGATATTGAAGATGAATTAAAAAACTTTGTTTTTGGATTAATGGACATAAATAAAGGCGTAACTGATTCACCTGCTTATGAAAAAGCACCTAACCTGTTTAAGGATTTGTCTAAAAACCCTGAATATATTACGCATTACATCGGGCATACTCAAGACAATTACAATTATATTAAACGTACACTAACCGACTATTTAAATAGCCTGTTTCCAAACAGACTTAGTTTGCCTAATCAAGCCAGTGCTGCAATTCTTCTTAAAGAGGGTGCTTTAACAAAACAATTAGCAAATTCACCGCATCGTGATTTTGATAAAGTTTATACTTTTAACTACACACCAACCGCCCAGCGACTTCTTTCTAACATTCCAGTAACGTATTTACACGGTTCATTACGAGACAACAACATTGTATTTGGTGTGGAGGATACTGCAAAGCTACCCGATGGTTTTGAATATTTGTATAAATCAAGTAGCCCAGCTTATTCAAAGGATAGTCAAGGTTTAGCCGCCGAAATGAATGACTGTAATGAAATCCATTTTTTTGGTGTTTCATTTGGTTATACCGATGATTCACACTTTAAACCCTTATTTAAACAATTATT
>JAYWHD010000025.1:0-4759 GCA_043777895.1 Betaproteobacteria bacterium
TCCTTCAATCACTTCAATCGGCCGCTTACCTACCGCAAATAAATTTGCACGGCATTCTTCGGTGTCTTCAGTAATAAACTGGGTAATACCATTGACTAAAGCGTGCGATAAGCGAGCACCTACATCGCCTTGTCGCCAACTTAAATCTAATTCTTTTTTAATACCACCTGTTTTATGACGGTCAGCGATTTCTACCAGTTTTTCGCCAGCATCGGGGCTTCGGTTTAAGACAACGCTTTCTACGCATTCGCGTAATTCTGGGTCTAATTGGGCATAAACACCTAGTTGCCCCGCATTGACAATGCCCATTGTCATACCTGCTTGAATAGCATAGTATAAAAATACAGTATGAATCGCTTCACGTACATGGTCGTTGCCGCGAAAACTAAAACTAACATTGCTTACACCGCCACTGATTTTTGCACCGGGTAAATTTTGTACAATCCAGCGTGTGGCTTCAATAAAATCTACGGCATAATTGTTATGTTCTTCAATCCCTGTGGCAATAGCAAATACGTTTGGGTCAAAGATAATGTCTTCGGGTGGAAAGTCAAGGGTATCCACTAATAAACGATAAGCACGTTCGCAAATCTCTACTTTTCTAGTATAAGTATCCGCTTGCCCAAGCTCGTCAAATGCCATCACAATCACCGCAGCACCGTAACGCTTACACAGTTTAGCTTGGCGTAAAAACTCTGTTTCGCCTTCTTTCATACTAATACTATTAACAATCGCTTTACCTTGTACACAACGCAGACCTGCTTCAATGACATTCCATTTTGACGAGTCAATCATAATAGGCACTCTTGAAATATCAGGTTCACTGGCAATCAAATTCAAAAAGCGTACCATAGCGGTTTCGCTATCCAACATCGCTTCGTCCATATTAATATCAATAATTTGTGCACCATTTTCAACTTGTTGCCGTGCTACCGATAAAGCTTCATCAAACTGTTCATTTAAAATCATACGGGCAAATGCTTTACTGCCTGTAACATTGGTACGTTCACCGACATTAATAAACAAAGAATCAGCATTAATTATAAGTGGCTCTAAGCCTGATAAAAAGCAAGATGGGACAGTTTTATGGGTATGAATAATCATAGGCTTAATTTTTGGTACTTTTGTTCAATTGTTTAGAAACGATAGTAATAACTTATATTAAATTATACTTTAATAAATATTTTCACTTGATTTATTTTTAACTTATATTAACTTATATTAACTTATATATAATATATATTATATATATTATATATTTAGTGTATTTTTAATATATATTTATTACAGTATAAATATACAACCATTATTAATAATAATATTGATTAATCTTTTACTTATTAATCTTTTACTTATTAATTAATTACTTAATTATAATATACCTTATTAATATATACGTTATTATATTATTTGTTATTTTAGTATTAAAAATAACATAACTATATAAATAAATAACTATATAAATAACTATATAAATAATTATATAAATAATTATAAAATTATAAATAAGCAGTATTTTGCTATTTATTGTATAAAATATTACAAAAATCGTATGAAACTTATAAAATGACGGTGTAATTATTTTTATTCAACTTTTACTTTTTAGGAATATACGATGCCTTTAGTCTCTATGCGCCAATTGTTAGACCATGCAGCTGAACACCAATACGGTATTCCCGCGTTTAATGTCAATAACCTTGAACAAGTCCAAGCCGTTATGGCGGCGGCGAACGAAGTGGGTGCCCCTGTGATTTTACAAGCCAGCGCAGGTGCTCGTAAATATGCAGGTGAAGCTTTCATTAAACATTTGATTCAAGCAGCGATTGAACAATATCCCCATATTCCTTTAGTGATGCACCAAGACCACGGGCAAAATCCTTCAGTGTGCCAAAGTGCTATTGACTTAGGGTTTAGCTCCGTGATGATGGACGGCAGCTTAGAAGCCGATGGTAAAACAATTGCCAGTTATGAGTATAACGTTCAAGTGACTCGTCAAGTGGTAGATATGGCACACCGATTAGGTATAACAGTGGAAGGTGAATTAGGCTGTTTAGGTAGCTTAGAAACTATGCAAGGCGACAAAGAAGATGGCCACGGGACTGATGCTATTATGACTCGTGAACAATTGCTCACTGACCCAGAACAAGCCGCTGATTTTGTTCAACGCACACAACTAGATGCCTTAGCTATTGCAATTGGTACTAGCCACGGTGCTTATAAATTTACCCGAAAACCAACGGGCGATATTTTAGCCATTGACCGCGTTATGGCTATCCATCAGCGTATTCCGAATACGCATTTAGTAATGCACGGCTCATCAAGCGTACCACAAGAATTATTAGCACAAATCAATCAATTCGGCGGACAAATGCGAACTACCTTTGGCGTTCCTATTGAAGAAATTCAAAAAGCCATTCAATTTGGCGTTAGAAAAATTAATATTGATACCGATATTCGCTTGGCAATGACAGGGGCGGTTCGTCAATTTATGTTTGAAAACCCAGACAAATTTGATGCACGCGAGTGGCTTAAGCCAGCCCGTGCCGCCGCACAAGCTATTTGTAAGCAACGTTATATTGAATTTAACTGTGAAGGTCAAGCAGCAAAATTAAAGCCCTTAAGCTTATCAGTGGTGGCGACACAATATGCCAATGGTACTTTGTCTCAACTGATACGCTAAACTTATACGCTAAACTGCTTATCTACACACGTTATTACGGCTACTATATTTATTATGGCTTCACCTAATTTGATAACAGCACCACTTAATCAAACATTTAAACGTATTGGCTTAGTAGGTAAACCAGCGCATACGCAAACTTCCGCAGGATTAGCTGCACTCGCAGGTGTGGTCGCTTGGTTGTGTCAAAACGGTGAATGTCAAATTGAAACCCATACTGCCGTTAGTTTAGCCAGTTTTGGTATATCACATAATACACATATTATTACTGATTTGCGTGAAATGCCGGCGCAAGTTGATGCCTTAATCGTTGTGGGTGGTGATGGTACTATGCTTGCGGTTGCCCGTGGTTTAGCGGGTTCAAATATGCCTTTGATTGGGATTAATCAAGGGCAGCTTGGTTTTATGACCGATATTAGTTTGCAAGATTTTTCAACTGATTTGAATACAGTTTTACAAGGCGGCTATACCCTTGAATCTCGTAGTATGATTCAAGGTGAGCTGATACGCAACAGGCAGACAATTGCTCATGCTTTGGCATTAAATGATGCGGTTATTGCCCGTGGTAATTACGCGAGTATGGTAGATGTGTGTGTGCATATTGACCAAAAATTAACCTATCATTTACGTGCCGATGCCTTAGTCTTAGCGACACCCACAGGTTCAACCGCTTATGCTTTATCGTCAAATGGGCCTATTATGCACCCAGCAGTGCCTGGCTTTGTTTTAGTCCCTGTTGCTCCGCAAACTTTGTCTAACCGTCCCATTGTTTTGCCTGACCATTCTGTCATTGATGTACTCTTAGAACCCACCAGCCGTGGTATAGGGGCTACGGCTAGTTTTGATATGCAACAATGGCCTGCTTTGCAAGTGCATGACATTGTACGTTTAAGTAAGTCGCCGCTTAAAACGATACTAGTTCACCCTTTGTCTTACGATTATTACCATACTTTGCGGCATAAACTACACTGGACATACAATCCAATTGTGCCTCATTTACAGGCTACAACTATTTAGTTTTATATCTACTATTTATATTTACTATTTATATTTTATATAATATATTTTTTATTTCTTACTTTCTTACTTTCTTACTTTCTTACTTTCTTACTTTCTTACTTTCTTACTTTCTTTTTTAATATTATTTTTTTCTCTGATGCTATTAAATCTTGACCTTAAAAATTTTGTATTAATTGAACATACTCACTTAGAGTTTAGTTCAGGTTTAACAACGCTAACAGGGGAAACAGGTGCTGGAAAATCTATTCTATTAGATGCTTTAGGCTTTGTATTAGGCGGTAAAGCAGATATTAACTGGATACGTCATAGTCAAAATAAAGCTGATATCTCTGCCACATTTATACCAAATCAAGCCGCATATCAATGCTTACTAAACAATAATTTTATTGAAGCTACCGTAGTGGACTCTGCCATAGAGACAGTATGTATTCGCCGAACCATTGATATCAATAATCGTAGCCGTTGTACAGTTAATGGTTCAGTCGCAACAATGGCTCAATTACGTGAATTAGGTGAATGCTTAATTGATATTCACGGGCAAGGTGACCACCAATCATTGCTAAAACCAAATAATCAACGCATATTATTAGATGCCTATGCACACAATCAATTGGCATATAAGACGGTACGTTATGGCTGGGATAACTTACAAACCAGTTTAAAAGCCTTACACAATGCTGAAACCCAGTATACCCAGCTAGATGCCCAACGTGAACAACTGGTGTGGGTATTTGAAGAGTTATCAGCCATTCAACCGACAACAGGCGAATGGCAACAATTAGAAATAGACCATAAACGCTTGTCTCACAGTGCCACTTTATTGGCTCAATTACAAGATGTCTTAACTGTATTAGATGATTCTGAACACTCCTTATTGCAACGTACACGCAGTTTAAATACTACAATTAATCACTTATCAAAATATGATACACACATTACTCAATTGGCTGAACCATTAGAATTAGCCTATATTCAACTGCAAGAAGCTTCACATAATATTGCTAGTTATTTAAATAAAATTGATTTGGATTCAGACCAACTCGTCACAATAGAATTACG
>JAYWHD010000026.1:0-4726 GCA_043777895.1 Betaproteobacteria bacterium
TTCGCAGTCGTAAAAACCGGTGGTAAGCAGTATCGCTTATCAGTTGGCGAAAAATTAAAAATAGAACAGATTGCTGCTGAACCTGGTCAAGTTGTTGCACTCGCCGAAGTATTGGCGGTGGGTAGCGGTGAAGCAATTACGCTAGGTACGCCAATCGTTGCAGGTGCAACAGTCCACGCAACTGTGTTGTCGCATGGCCGCGCTGATAAAGTACGTATTTTCAAAATGCGTCGTCGTAAACATTATCAAAAGCGTCAAGGTCATCGTCAATGGTTTACAGAAATATTCATCTCTGAAATATCGTTCGGTGCTGACAGCGCTAAAGTAGCCGCGCCTGCAATCGTAACATTAGCGAAAGTAGGATTGAGTCAAGATAATTTGCTATTAATTGAAGGTATCGGTGCTAAAATCGCCAGTATTTTTAATACAGCAGCCATCTATACCTTTGCTCAATTAGCCAGTACGCCCGTTGCCCGTTTAGAAGATATTTTAAAAGCAGCAGGTTCGCGTTTCGCAATGCACAACCCAACGAGTTGGCCTGAACAAGCTGCATTAGCACGTGATGGCAAGTTAGATGAACTCAAAGCATGGCAAGACGCACATATTGCGGCTAAAGCTTAATTAACTATTCACGGGAGTAAAATACCATGGCACAGAAAAAAGGCGGCGGCTCTACGCGCAACGGCCGTGATTCGGAATCAAAGCGTCTAGGCGTTAAAATTTATGGCGGTCAGGCTATCAATGCAGGCAGCATTATCGTGCGTCAGCGCGGTACTAAGTTTCATGCAGGGACAGGCGTTGGTATGGGTAAAGACCACACTTTATACGCATTAACTGATGGTACGGTTAGTTTTGCCATTAAAGGTGCATTAAACCGTCAAACTGTTTTTGTAACCGCTACAGCGGCTTAATTAGCTTTGCAATAAAAAAACCCCGTTAGCCGATTTTTACGGTGAGCGGGGTTTTTTTATATTTTTGAAAACTTCGCTTTATACTATATATTTATGTGCATATTTATACATATATATTTATACATACATATTTATACATTTTAGTACTACACCTATACAAACACTATGAAATTTATTGATGAAGCTACTATTGAAGTGATTGCAGGAGACGGCGGCAACGGCAGCGCGTCTATGATGCGTGCTAAGTTTATTCCTAAAGGTGGCCCTGATGGGGGCGATGGTGGACGCGGTGGGCATATTTTTGCCATTGCTGACCGTAATATCAATACTTTGATTGATTACCGTTTTGCCCGTAAACACTTAGCCCATAAAGGCGAAAATGGACGCGGGGCAGATTGTTATGGTGCAGCAGGTCAAGATGTCATATTAAAAGTGCCTGTGGGTACTATGGTATACGATGCGGAAACGGGCGGGTTATTGTTTGATATGTCTATTCACGGTGAACAAGTTATTTTAGCCACAGGTGGAGCAAGTGGTTTAGGCAATATTCACTTTAAATCATCAACCAATAGAGCACCCCGCCAACACACTCCGGGCGGTTTAGGTGAGCGTAGAAAAATTCGTATGGAGTTAAAAGTATTAGCTGATGTCGGTTTACTGGGTATGCCTAATGCAGGTAAATCAACTTTAATTGCGGCAGTTAGCAATGCACGGCCAAAAATTGCTGATTACCCGTTTACTACGTTACACCCTAATTTAGGTATGGTTCGCCTAGAAGCCGACCGTAGTTTTGTGATTGCTGATGTACCAGGCTTAATTGAGGGTGCCGCCGATGGTGCGGGCTTAGGTATTCAGTTTTTGCGTCATTTACAACGTACGCGTTTGTTGTTGCATATTATTGATGCCTCATCATTTGATGATAGCATTGACCCAGTTGAAAAGGCAGTGAATGAAGCTATAGCGATTGTTAAAGAGCTTGAAAAATATGATATAAATCTAGCAGCTAAACCGCGTTGGCTGGTGATTAATAAATTAGATATGGTTGAAGTCAGTGAGCGTGAGACGCGTGTAAAAGCCATTATGGCAGGTATTAACTGGCAAGGTTCTATCAATGATACCGTATTTGGTGTGTCTGCTTTAACCCGCGAAGGGTGTGCACCGCTGATGGGACGAGTCGGACATTTCTTAGAAGAGTTAAATAAAACAGCACAAGCTGCCCGTGATGTATTTAAAGACCCCCGCTTTACAGACCCATCTCAAGCCATTGAACCCGTAGTCATTCAGCAAAATTTTACCGAAGAAACAGCCAAGCAAGTGATTATTCATATTTAATATGAAGGCATTGCTACTTTAATATGACTAAAAATACTTGTACGGGCAGAAAATATTTTGCCCCCAACACATTGAAGATAACACTAAAAAATATATATATATTTACACCTATTAAAAATAGCTTTTTTTAATGACGAACTTAATGACCCATACACTTTCACTATTAATGAATGCCCAACGCATTGTTGTTAAAGTGGGTTCTAGCCTTGTAACCAATGATGGACAAGGTTTAGATTATGCTGCTTTAGAAAACTGGGCAGCACAAATTACAACCTTACGGCAACAAAATAAACAAGTTATTTTAGTGTCATCGGGTGCAATTGCACAGGGTATGCAACGCTTAGGCTGGCTTAAACGCCCCACACATATTGCTGAATTACAAGCAGCAGCAGCAGTGGGGCAAGTTGGTTTAGTCCACGCTTATGAGACTATCTTTGCTAAACAAGGCATTGCAACCGCCCAAATTTTATTAACACACGCTGATTTAACTGACCGTGAACGCTATTTAAATGCCCGATCAACTGTATTAAAATTATTAGAGTTAGGCGTTGTCCCCATTATTAATGAAAATGATACGGTGGTTACAGATGAGATTAAAGTCGGTGACAATGATACTTTAGCGGCTTTAGTAGCCAATTTAATTGATGCAGATGTGTTGGTTATTTTGACAGACCAACCTGGTTTATATAGCAGTGACCCACGTAAAAATCCAAATGCTAGTTTTATTCAACACGCAACGGCAGGCGATATTACTTTAGAAAATATGGCAGGCGGTGCAGGCAGCAACATTGGTACGGGCGGTATGATTACTAAAGTTTTAGCAGCGAAGCGTGCTGCTTATTCAGGTGCACATACGATTATTGCTAGTGGGCGTGAACTCAATATATTGCCGCGTTTAGCCGCAGGTGAAAAACTAGGGACTCATTTAGAAGCAGTCGGCGATACTTTATCTGCACGCAAACAATGGTTAGCCGATCATTTACAATTACGTGGCAGTGTTGTGTTAGACAATGGGGCATGCCAGGCTTTAACTGTAGACCGCAAAAGTTTACTGCCCATCGGTGTTATCAAAGTTGAAGGTGATTTTTCTCGTGGCGAAGTCGTTGCCTGTATTAATGAATTAGGCCTTCCGATTGCTAGAGGTATTGTCAATTACAGTGCGGCTGAAGTTCGTTTAATTATGCGTAAAGCCAGCAGTGATATTGCGACTATATTAGGCTATGTTGCTGAACCTGAAGTGATACACCGTGATAATATGATGAATATTTAGAGTTTAGCGGCTTAAATTTTTATTTATATTATCTGTATTATTTGTATTGTCTGTATTATTTATATTATCTGTATTATTTATATTATTTGTATTGTCTTTAATATATAACTGTCATAAAATTGTTATGAAACTATCACTTTTAGTTATTAATTATAATAGTTACCGCATAGTTTTAAGGTTTTTTATACCTGTTTTAAGCATAGTGATTACACCACAAATAGCCTATGCTAAATGTGAAAAATCTTTTATTTACGGTATCAAAAATAGTTGTGAAGTCATACAAAACACACTGTGGCGTGGCAGTAAACCTGATATGGCTTCTGCTGCACAGTTATTAGAAAAAAATGTTAAAACAGTGATTAATCTAGAGTTACTGCACGATGATAAAGGTACTTTTACTGCAGCACGCCCTAATTTAAACACAGAATATGCACTCAATTATTATACATTGCCCGATTGGGAGCCTTCAGTTGTTAATTCTAAAAAAAGTATTGACCGCCGCGTTGAAGATTTTATAGCCATCACACGTACTGCACCACTGCCTATTTTTGTACATTGTCGTTCTGGACAAAACCGCACGGGTATGATGGTGGCCGCTTTACATATTTTTAATGGTATGCCAATTGAACAAGCAATTGATGATATGTTGAGTTATGGTGGTTTATGGTCGTATCAAAATACAGAGTATTTACGCACTTTAACCCCTAAAAAACGTGCCAAAATGGAGAAAAATATTGTGCTAAATATGCGTGATATGCAACCTAATTCAATACTGTCTTGTTCTAGAATAGGCTGCTTTGAATCAGAAGCTAGTTATGCCCGTGTATTAAATAATCATTAATAGCCTTCGCACACTGCCGCCCTTCTTGAATAGCCCACACGACTAAGCTTTGTCCACGACGCATATCACCACAAGCAAATACATTGGCAGTACTGGTTAGATACGCTTGATATTCAGTACTTGCTTTAGCGTTACCACGCTCATCTTTAGCCACATTAAACGCATTTAATAGGGCTTGTGTCGGGGAAACAAACCCCATAGCAAACAATACTAAATCAGCGGGTATTGTAAACTCACTGTCTTTGACTTCTTGCATTGTGCCATTAACCCATTCTAATTTAGCACAAATAATGGCTTTGACAACACCACTATCTTGTCCAATACCGCCTTCAAAACGTTTGGTAGTGATAGCAAATTCACGCTCACAGCCTT
>JAYWHD010000027.1:0-4717 GCA_043777895.1 Betaproteobacteria bacterium
TCAGCAGCAATCTGTTCTATTTTTAATTTTTCGCCAACTGATAAGCGATACTGCTTACCACCGGTTTTTACGACTGCGAACATGTTAAATCCTTGTATAAAAAGAAACACGGACGAATTTCCGTGAACTTGTCATTTTACCTATAAAATCAAGCCTTTTATTTAAATACTGCACACTACAATATAAAAATGTTACCTTACTTGCCTTACTTTAATTACTTTATTTATATTTACTTTACTTTATTTAATAATTTTAATAATGTATCTTATTTATAATCAAATAAGCATTACTAAATATTAACTAAGCATTGATTAATCTATAACAGCCCAACACTTTTTATGACTATACCTTTACCATTTTGCCCTCGTCTTGATACAAGCACTCAACTGCAAGACGCTATGCGTCAACGTATTTTAATTTTAGACGGTGCTATGGGGACGATGATTCAACGTTATAAATTAAATGAAGCCGATTACCGGGGTAAACCACTGACTACACAAAATAATATTGAATTAAACTTTGTCCACCACCCCAGTGATTTAAAAGGTAATAATGAGTTATTATCGCTGACTCAACCACAGGTTATTCGTGAGATTCATGAACAATATTTAGCCGCAGGGACTGATATTATTTCAACCAATACCTTTGGTGCAACAGGCATTGCCCAAGCAGATTACGGTTTAGAAGACGATTCAGTCGTTTATGCTATGAACTATGAATCAGCACAATTAGCCAGAATAGCGTGCGACCAATACTCAACACCTGACAAACCACGCTATGTAGCAGGTGCTTTAGGCCCACAACCTAAAACCGCCAGCTTAGGGCCTGATGTCAATGACCCTGCTTATCGCAACGTTACTTTTGAAGAGTTACGGGTCGCTTATTATGCTCAAGTTGATGCCTTAGTACGCGGTGGTATAGACATTGTTTTAATTGAAACGATATTCGATACTTTGAACGCCAAGGCAGCTATTTTTGCAGTTGATGAGTATTTTGAAAATCACCAATTTAAGTTACCCGTTATGATTAGTGGCACAGTCACCGATGCAAGCGGTCGTATTTTAAGCGGTCAAACCGTACCTGCATTTTGGGCCAGTGTACGCCATGCAAAACCTATAAGCATTGGCTTAAATTGTGCTTTAGGGGCTGCGTTAATGCGTCCTTATATTGCAGAACTGGCAAAAGTAGCAGGTGATACTGCTTTGTGCTGTTACCCTAATGCAGGGTTACCTAACCCTATGAGTGAAACGGGTTTTGATGAAACACCCTGTGATACCAGTGAATTGATGGGTGAGTTTTCGGCCAGCGGTTTTTTAAACATTGCAGGTGGATGTTGTGGAACTACGCCTGAACACATTGCAGCTATTGCAAAATCAGTTAATCTACATCGACCGCGTCGCTTTGGTTATAAAGACAATGATTAACAGTCAATATAAATACTAAATAATACTAAATGATACTAAATTAAAACACGTTGGTATCGTGTGAAATGAGTGTCACCGGCTCCGTATCTACTGGGTCAATATTCGGTGTATTCATCGCCAACTGCTGACGCTTAATAAAATCACCTACGGTATCAATACCGCGTAACTGTAAAATAGTATTGCGAACGGCTGCTTCTAATAGCACCGCTAAGTTACGTCCTACAGCTACAGGCAATATTATTTTTCTAATCGCTACGCCTAATAACTCTTCATATTGAAGCACTGTCGGTAATCGGTTAATCTCATCGCTACTGCTATACCGTGCTAAATGCACCACCAGTTTAATTCGCATTCGACGACGTACGGCGGTTTCGCCAAAAATTGCTTTGATATCTAATAAACCAATACCGCGTACTTCTAGTAAATTTTGTAATAACTGTGGGCAGCGTCCTTCAATCATATTAGGACCAATTTGCATAATTTCTACCATATCGTCTGCAACTAAACCGTGTCCGCGTGAAATAAGCTCTAAGGCTAACTCACTTTTACCTAAACCCGATTCACCCGTAATAAGTACTCCCATACCCAACACATCAATTAATACGCCATGACGTTGCCCTTGTTTAGACAACAATTTATTCAGGTAAATCCGTAAGCCATCAATCACTTTAGCAGCGGGCAACATAGTCGTTAATAACGGTGTTTGGTGTGTGCGACACCTTGCCCTTAAACCTTCAGGCACATCCAAGCCTTCGGCTACAATCATTGCGGGCATACCCGCAGCAAATAGCTCATCGCTTATGTGTTCGCGCTGATTTGTACGTAATTTTTGATAGTATTTAATTTCTGGCTGACCCAGTACTTGAATCCGATTCGCATGCACAATATTTAAATGGCCTACCATATCTGCCGCTGCTAAAGCGTGTGAATCTAAACGGCGAGATACGCCTAGCTCACCTTCTATTAACGACAACATCAGTTGTGTCGCCGTTTCATTAATCAAGTTATATATAGTAGCCATATCAGTTAGATATTTATTATATTTATTATATTTAATATATTTATTATTTTATTGTTTTATTGTTTGTATTAAATATCAATATTTAAGTAGACGGTATAGACAATAAGTTTAAGGCTTCAAAACGTTCCATTAATTTTTTTTCAACACTAGGAAACACAAACTGACTAATATCGGCTCCCATCATAGCGATTTCTCGCACAATAGTACCAGAGATAAATTGATATTGATCCGAAGGCGTTAAAAACATAGTTTCAACACCAGGCAACAAATGCCGATTCATACCTGCCATTTGAAACTCATACTCAAAATCACCGACTGCTCGCAAGCCACGTAAAATAACTTTGGCGTGTTGTTCACGAACAAAGTCGCGTAATAAACCATTAAAGCCTAATACTTTGACATTGTTATAGTGACCCAATACTTCATTAGCAATAGTCAAGCGTTCACTTTGTGTAAACATTGGATTTTTAGCACGGCTATCGGCTACGCCCACAATAATAGTGCTAAACAAGCGGCTAGCACGGCGTACTAAATCTTCATGACCACGGGTTAAAGGGTCAAACGTTCCAGGGTAAACGGCAATAGTCATAAAAAAATTTAGTTAAAAATAACACTTTAATTATTAATATATTTGTAATATATTTTATATATACTATATATTTTTATATTTTTATATTTTTACAATATCAGCGTCTTTAGGCAATGACAATTGAAAGCTACTCGGGCTAACAGTGTTGGTTTTAATATTTTTTAACTCTATACGGCTACCGCCACCAAAAGCATCTTGCGTCAATAAGACCACAGGAATGCCATTTTTAAATCCTAGCTTAATCATTTTAAAGCTACTCTCGCTGTTATTTGGTGTGGCTTTTACCCAATTTAGCCCTTCAGAAACCCCTGCGTCTTGTAAACCAAATTGCTTTTCTACATTTGCCCCACCCATTAATAACGCAGCAGGGGTATTGTTTAATAAACCTTCACTACTGCGTTGTGTTGCTTGGTTTAAATCAGCGTCCCATTGCGTTAAAGTTTTGCCGTCAGACACTAATAATTGCTCAAATGGTTTTTTGATTTGCCAGCGAAACTGGTCAGGTTTACTCATTGCAAATTGCCCGTATTGAGGGACTTGCTTATTTTTATTAATCTGTACAAAATCACCAGAAATACTTTTTTGTTGAGTAACAAAAGTTCGCATCGCTTGTAAGCCAGCAGTTGAAGTTTGAGCATAGCTGTTGGTAGCGGTCAAAGCCAACAATAAATACAGTGCATTGTTTAGGCGAATTATTTTTTTAATAGTCATACATTGTTTTGATAGTGAGTAAATGGTAATAAAATAAGTAAATAGGTAGAATCAAGATTTTTAAGATTAAAGAATAAGCAGGATTAAACATATTTAAAATCTTCAAAATCCTTAAATTCTGAAAATCCTGATTCTGACCTTACTTTTTAAAAGCGTTTTATTATATAAATAATACTTAGAATCAAGATTTTTAAGATTAAAGAATAAGCAGAATTAAAACATATTTAAAATCTTCAAAATCTTTAAATTCTGAAAATCCTGATTCTGACCTTACTTTCTAAAAGCGTTTTATTATATAAATAATACTTAGAATCAAGATTTTTAAGATTAAAGAATAAACAGGATTAAACATATTTAAAATCTTCAAAATCCTTAAATTCTGAAAATCCTGATTCTGAATACTTATAAATATTTTTGAATAATCGCTTGTTTTTGCATGGCAGCATTGTTAATGATGGTTTGATTTTCGTTAATTGTTTGTTCTAGTACTTCAATTTCGGCAATGATTGTTTCTTGGATTTCAATGGGAGGAACTTGAATTGATAAATTTTTAATTCGTTCTGTAGAAGCTCTATTAGAGCGAGAAAACCTCATTTCAGTACCAATTTTATTAAAAATCCAAGCAAAGTATTTGTGATGTACTACTTTATTAGTTTTAATACGTACTGTTCCGCAGTGGTCTGTTGGATAAAATGCTTTATTTTTTTCTATTATATTTACCATCCAATCACCATCAATACCCCATAAAACATAAGGGCTATCAAAGTTATTGAGCAACTGTTTATTTATATAACCAAAAGGCGTAAATACGTTGGCACTATATACAGGAATTCCTTTTTGTTCATCTTGTGAAACTTCTTTAGCTAAAACTCTACTGCCTATTGAAATATCAAATAAATTTTCGTCATTTAACTTTAATTTTGTTGTGGCTTTTTCAGACAATTGAATATAACCATCATTAATAACTTTTTT
>JAYWHD010000028.1:0-1669 GCA_043777895.1 Betaproteobacteria bacterium
CCCGAAGAAATTAAACCCAGCATCAGGCTAGCCGTTGAGATAATACCGTCATTAGCCCCTAATACTGCGGCACGTAACCAGCCAACACGTTCGGTTTGGTGATTTTCTAAATGCCGTATCATAAAAAACTTTCTATCACATCATTTAAAAAACGGTTGCCCAAAGCAGTTGGACATACCCATGTGGGCGAATAATTTTTCACGCCATTATTTGAACGCACCGTTATATTGAGTAAACCTTTCTCTTGTAATTGATGTAAGTTTTTTTGAATACGTATTAATGGCTGCCCTGTACGTTCGGTAAACCCAGCTAAATCAAAACCTTCTTGTAAACGTAAGCTATTTAACATAAACTCAAAAGGCAATTCTTGAACAGATACGGCTTGCTCTAGTTGTATCAATGGATTATTAAACATAATATTATTATTTAAAATATTATTATTTAAAACACTATTATTTAAAATATTACTGTTTAAAGTGTTACTGTTTAAAGTACTGTTAGATAACGGATGACTTACCTTTAAGTGTGCCGCTTCTAAGTATGCTTTAGGGTGTTTATGTTTAACTGTACGTACAATGCGGTTTGGAAAACTAATTTTTCCGTGTGCCCCTGCACCAATACCCACATAATCACCAAAAGACCAATAGTTTTGATTATGCTGACACCGTTGGTTTAATTGAGCATACGCGCTAGTTTCATAGTGTATAAAACCAGCGGTTTTTAACTGTTCATCGACTGCTATTTGCATATCAGCACAACAGTCTTCATCAGGTAAACGCGGCGGGTAACGGCTAAAATAAGTATTCGGTTCTAAAGTCAAGTGATATGCACTTAAATGCCCCACGCCTAACTGTAACGCGTGTGCAATATCGCTTTCGGCTTGTAGGATAGTTTGGTCAGGTAAACCGTACATTAAATCAATGTTTACACGTGATACGGCTTTAACAGCCATCTCAACAGCGTGGTGGGCTTGATGGCCATCATGAATACGCCCAATGGCTTGTAAATGCTGATGATTAAACGTTTGTACGCCAATAGATATACGGTTAATGCCTGCGGTGGCAAAATCAAGTAAACGGCCTGCTTCAACAGTACCAGGATTGGCTTCTAAAGTAATTTCTGCATCGGCTTCTAAGGGTAAACGCGCCCGAATGCCTGCCAACAAAGTATCTAAAGCCTGTGGACGCATTAAACTCGGTGTGCCGCCACCAATAAATATACTGTATACACGCCGTCCCCAAATATGCGGTAACTCATATTCTAAATCTCGCAACAAAGCTTGTATATACTGTGCCTCGGTATGTTCATCTAGTGTGTTTGAGTGCAATGATGCACCGTATTCGTGCGAGTTAAAATCGCAATAAGGACATTTACGCACACACCAAGGCCAATGAATGTATAGCGACAAAGGCGGTAATACTGTTAAATTGATATTAAATTCAGATGTATTGGTTTTTGCTGTCAGCCCACCAATACTTGAAATAGGAATAGACACGGTTTGAGTCATATTGCACCTTTTAGGTTTACCACACCGTATTAATCAGTTGTAACATCTGTTGCATTGCTAAACCACGATGACTCAATGCTGATTTTTCAGCGGTGGTCAGTGTTGCCGCACACCGTTGAGTCTTAGCACATATAAATAAAGGGTCGTAACCAAAACCATTAT
>JAYWHD010000029.1:0-1664 GCA_043777895.1 Betaproteobacteria bacterium
TTAATCGGTATTATGACCCAGCAACAGGACGGTATACTCAAAGTGACCCGATTGGTTTAAGTGGCGGGATTAATACGTATACTTATGTGGGTGGGAATACGGTTAGGTGGAGTGATAGGACGGGGTTGGAAAAGTGGGACTTTGATGGTATTGGTGATACAAGTTTTTGTTCGTATTATAGCCAACGAGCAAAAGAAACTTGTGGCGATACAAAAGACTATTATAAAAAAGCTGCTGAAATATGTCGTGGAGAAAATGGTCTTGTTAATACTGTTGTAAATTTAGGAATTAGAGATTCTTGGCTTCGTTATGCTACTGATAAATCAGCAAGTCAAATATTAACCGGAATAAGGCAAGGTTTAATTATCAATGACTCTAGGCTTGTAGATAAATACGGTCAAAAAGGTGTTACTGGTGACATGATTGATAATTATCACAATAAAGTATTTAATCAAAATGGCGTTCGCCAAGGATTTTATGGTGGTAATTTGTGGCCACAAGGTCTATCACCCAATCCAGTCCCACGTGATGGACGGTTACTTTTTCCAGCTAAAAATTAACATTAACCTTAATAAATAAGAATTATTTTTTTATATGAAAATTAATAATTTACTTATAGTTATTCGCTTTATGATGATAATTTTTTGTACGAGCTGTTATTTATTATTGTGTTTAGCCTTTACTTTTCCTAACCCAGAAATATCTTCTAGGTCTTTTATATCTTTTATTAAATACTCTATATTAATTACTGGTTTTGTTCCTTGGATTTTTTGGATATTTTTTTTATCACTTCAACCAAATATTAGGTTTTTTATTTATGCAATTTTAACTGTTCTATTTCATTATGTTGTTGCTGCTTTTGCTGCTAATTCTGATACTTTAATTTATTGGACACTTCAAATCACTGAATTAAGTTTATTAATACCATTGTGGTTTATGTACAAGAAATTAAAACGTGAATTACTTTTAAATTAATTTTTTAAAGTTTCAATTAATATACTGTTCTGATTTTAATTTAAGATTAAAGTGTTTTAAAGTAATTGAAATATATTATTTAAAAATTAAATATTAAAGCAGTATTTAATTTAGAGTTAAATTATATAAATCAATATAGTCAATCATTTTTTACTAATTATATAGTATTATAATAATATATAGTATACAATATAACCCCAACCCCCTATGACCCTAATCACGCAACCTATTAGATACTTAGACCCCAAGTTTGACTTAACATTTAAGCGTTTGTTTGGCAATAACCCGCGTTTATTAAAAAGTTTTTTGAACGCATTGTTGCCGTTACCCGCCGATGCCCCGATTGATACTTTGGAGTATTTGTCGGGCGAACATACGCCTAATTTGCCATCCTTTGAAAAATATTCCATCGTAGATGTGAAATGCAAGGACACTAAAGGCCGTATTTTTACGGTTGAAATGCAGTTGTCATGGGCTGAATCGTTCAAAAAACGCTTGGTATTTGGCGGTTGCCAAGCCTTCGTGAAGCAGTTGGGGCGAGGCATCAATTATTCAAAACTCCAGCCTGTGTATGCCTTGGCGTTGGTCAATGAAATATTTGAGCATCACAGCGATGAGTTTTATCATCACTATAAGTTTACGCATCAAAGCGACTCTAATTGCGATTTGGGTTGCCTAGAATTTGTGTT
>JAYWHD010000030.1:0-1661 GCA_043777895.1 Betaproteobacteria bacterium
AATATATAAAGCTAAGACGGTAGCATTTTGCTTTAAGTTATCATAACCAATAAAAGTATTGCTTGCCCCTATGTAGTCTAAAGCTTTATCCATTTTGAATTTACCCGCCGCACGGCCTTTGGCTTTTTGTGCTTCCATAGCAATGTTAAAGCCTGCTTCGTCTACAGTAACGTTCCATTCACGGCAAATATCTTGGGTTAAATCCAAAGGAAAACCGAAGGTATCATATAACTTAAAAGCAAGTTCACCATTAAAAATTCTAAAACTATTTAATTCACTAAACAAAACTGTATCTTCTTTACCTGTAACAACATTTTTATACTTAATATGTTGTTGTTTTTCGCAAATTTCGTAACTAAATTTATCTACAGTATTTTTGTATTCATTTGAATCTGAACCAAAACTTTGTCCTTGTAACATATTACCGCTAGGAGATAATATTTTATACAGTTTTACTAAAGAACTTTGATAGTTTTGCTCAAGCTGAAAAGCCCAGCCTTCAGGTTTATTTTTAAGTAAAAAATAACCTAATGAATGATGAAGTATTGTTTCAAGTCTATCTTCAAGTCTATCTTTAAGTCTATCTTCAAGATTGGCAATACCATTCGCCAGTGTTATAAAAAAACTCATCTCTTCAACGCGTAACACTTCTGTAATAGCGGTCGCTTGATTAGCTAAACTAGGATAAGCCTCGCCCATTTGCTTAACCAATTCAGGCACTAATTTATAAAAGAACGGCTGCGTTTGCCCTAATTTATAGCCATGGCGAATGGCACGGCGAATAATACGGCGTAACACATAACCACGACCTGTATTATTCGGAATGACGCCATCACTGACTAAAAATGCACAGGCACGAATATGGTCAGCAATCACACACAATGACTTATTGTTTAAGTCGGTACAGCCTGTTTCACGGCCAGCCGCTTGAATTAAACCTTGGAATATATCAATCTCATAGTTGCTATGGACTTTTTGTAAAATGGCTGCTAAACGTTCTAACCCCATACCCGTATCCACACACGGGGCAGGCAAAGGCTTTAAACTACCATCTGTCTGCATATCAAACTGCATAAATACGTTATTCCAAATCTCAATATAGCGGTCACCATCTTGCTCTGGCGAACCTGGTGGGCCACCTGCTATATTAGAACCGTGGTCATAAAAAATTTCACTGCAAGGCCCACAAGGCCCTGTATCTGCCATCATCCAAAAATTATCTGATTGATACTTGCCGCCTTTATTATCGCCAATACGTACTACGCGTTCAGCGGGTAAACCAATAACTTGCGTCCAAATATCATAACTTTCTTGGTCATCAATATACACTGTTGCCCATAGTTTTTCAGCCGGTAATTGATACACTTGTGTCAATAATTCCCAAGACCACATCAAGGCATCACGCTTAAAATAATCACCAAACGACCAATTGCCTAACATTTCAAAAAATGTATGGTGTCTTGCGGTATAGCCTACATTGTCTAAATCGTTGTGTTTGCCCCCTGCCCGTAAACAGCCTTGTACACTGGCAGCACGCACATAAGGACGCTTGTCTGTCCCTAAAAATACGTCTTTAAACTGTACCATACCGCTATTGGTAAACATCAATGTAGGGTCATTGTGTGGGACTAAGCCAGAACTAGCAACTACAGTATGCTGCT
>JAYWHD010000031.1:0-1650 GCA_043777895.1 Betaproteobacteria bacterium
GATACTGACTGTACCCACTGTGGCACTACCTGCCGTGGCATCAACAGTACCTTTGCCTGCTAAAAATGCCGCTGTCGCTGCTGTATTAAGAGTATTAGCCACTGAACCTGCACCCAGTGCGATTGCATTGGCTACACTTGCATTAGCAGATCTACCCACAGCAAGGCTATTATCAGCAATTGCTTTAGATTTACTACCAAACGCCGAAGCACTTATACCAGATGCCAAAGAATCATAACCCACTACTGTTGAATCTAACCCACTAGCTTCAGAGATTCTACCTATGGAAATACTGCGGTTACCACTTGCTTGTGCTGCAGTACCGAATGCTTGAGCACTTGAGTTTGAAGCCCTAGCACCAGAACCTATAGCTAAGGAATCTGAAGCTGTCGCTTCAGTGTTAATACCGACTGCAATGCTACGAATAGCACTTGCTTGTGCTGTACTACCCAATGCTAAAGAACTATCTGCTGAAGCACTACTACTACTACCCATAGCTAAGGAGCCTAGACCTGAAGAGACAGAAAGCTTGCCAATAGCAATTGAAGATTCACCAGACGCATTAGCTAAAGAACCTATTGCTACTGCCGCTATAGGGCCTACTGTGGTTAAATTACCCGCTGAAGCACCATTACCAATAGCAATTAATTGGTTATCACCACCTATTATGGTTGCTGCCGTCGGTACACTCACGACAATACCTGTTGTTGTCGTAAAAATTTGTGCATTAGCATCACTAATACTAAACAAAGCAGACATAGCAACGGCTAAAGGGGCAATACTACACGCAACCCCTTTGTATTTAATTAAACGCCCACCACGAAGTGTTTTCATGTAAGCTGGCTGTACATCATTCATAAATAGGTTTCCTTATTAAACATTGGACGTCTGTTATAAATTAAAAATAACTTTTTTGTAAGGCATTCTTAATCCAGCGATTGTACTAAATTTTATGGTGAACATTTAATACAAACACACAGTTTTGACACAAAATTTATTTTTAATTTACGGGTAAACCGTATATTTTTATATAAAATCTTATAAGCCTTCTTAAACTTTTAATAATTAACCGGTAACCAGTTTTTATTTAAATTTAGCTTAGCTTTATACCATTCAATTTTTAACGTGTTTAATAAGTTTTGATTCTACAATACAGCTCTTTTAAAACTATTAAAACTATTAAAACTATTAAAATTAATAACTAATTAAATACTCAAATATTCAAATATTTAAATATTTAGTACTTAACTTAAACTAACTTAATGTAGGAAAACATTATGACTGACCAAGAATTAAAAGATTTAGTCGCTGGTCTTGCGATAGCACAGGCTAAAACTGATGCACAAATAGCTAAAACTGATGCAGGTTTTGCCGAAATCCGTGCTGCACAGGCTAGAACTGATGCACAAATGGCTAAAACTGATGCAGGTTTTGAAAAGATGCAAGCTGCACAGGCTAAAACTGATGCGGGTTTTGAAAAGATGCAAGCTGCACAGGCTAAAGCTGATATAGGTTTTGCCGAAATCCGTGCTGCACAGGCTAGAACTGATGTACAAATGGCTAAGACTGATAAAAAGTTAGCCAGTATGTTGGAGATGTTAGACGGGATTAGCACCAGTCAAGGTTTGGTTGCAGAAGAATTTTTCTTTA
>JAYWHD010000032.1:0-13229 GCA_043777895.1 Betaproteobacteria bacterium
ACACCGCTCATCAATGTGTCAAAATTACTCACAACTAACTTGAAAATTAAACTGAATATCGGAAATGCCAGCGGATCCATCTGAATACTCCCTGCTTTAATTTGTTATAAGCTAAAGTGCTTTATAGTGATAATTATTTTGGTTATTAATTATTTAGACTATACCCTACCCTAATACTGAATGGATACTCGCCCGATATAGGCTTTGGAAAAGGATCACAGCGTCGTAATGCACGCTCCACAGCTAAATCATAAGCATTATTACCACTAGACTTGGTTAAACTCACACTATTAGGTGAACCCATAACACTTAATTTAAC
Organism: Betaproteobacteria bacterium; assembly: GCA_043777895.1. GTDB lineage: Bacteria > Pseudomonadota > Gammaproteobacteria > Burkholderiales > Burkholderiaceae_C > JBDLSY01. Next base: position 320 of record JAYWHD010000032.1, read on the forward strand.
CATAAATTCAACCCGTGGATTTAAAGCCGACACATCACTGTAACGCAAATTCGGCTGAACACATTGTTTAAGCCTGTCTCCCCAACCTACGCCTAAATCTCTAATATTAGCAGTTTGCAGACGATTAGACACCGCAGTCGTATTTGACGATGCCAACACCTTCATTTGATCTATTCTTTTAAGGTATGCAGCCTCTTTAGCAATCACTGCTGCAATAGTATCTTTAACTTTAGCATCAGCTATATTTTTAAGTAAATCACTTTCACTTTTTTTATCAATAGGTTTATTAATACTTTTATTATTATTTTTATTATTATTTTTATTAATATCTTGATTAATGTCTTGATTAATGTCTTGATTAGTATTTTTATAGGGCATCTTATTAGACGTTTTATTAGCTAAAGTAACTGTTGCTGGGCTTTTTACAGGCGAAATAGTTGCCGTAGTGATTTTAAAACTATTAAGGCTAGGCGATTTTTTAGAAGGTGTAATAACTACTTTATCCGCTGATTTTAAAATAGATATAGATTCTTTTATGGGCCTACTTTTTATAATAGCCGCTTTAGTATTCACTTTAGTATTGGTATTAATATTGCCTGTAGTATTGCTTTGTTTTTTTTGTGCATAGGTAGTAGGTACTGTCTGTATAGAGGAGCTAGACTGAACATCAGACTGAATATTAACAGACTTAAGAGCAGCAGGGCTTGGCATAACCTGTAGTGAAGGCAAATCCTCCCATAACTCTGCCTGAATAATGGGTGCTTTAGGCAAAGGCGTTGGTGAACGTTGTACCCACAAAAACAATATTAACAGCCCGTACAATGACAATACCACATACCAAACCCAAATATATTTTAGCATTACAATTTTGACTGGTTTATCGCCACAGTTTGCAATAGATTGCACAACATTTAAAGAAGCATCTGTGTGTGTCATATTAGACTTTTTTTCAAAATCCTATTTGTAAAAAATAAGTGCTTAATTTTATATGGCTTAAAAATACGGTTGTAATAATTAGAAAACACTAAATACTTAATACCTTCACTAAATATTAACTGTATTACATTAATTTAATACATATTAATATAATTAAGATTGTATTTTTGGTGCAACTGATAATCCAACACGCTGAATTCCAGCCTCTTTTAGAACGTCCATTACCATTAAAACATGGTTGTATAAAACATTTTTATCTGCGGAGATAACAACAGGACGGTTTTCACCTGACTGCATCCGACTTAATGCCAAGTTTGAGACATTTTCTATAGTCGTAGGCTGCTCTAAAAAACGACTAGAATCGCGGTCTATTAGCTGTAGCTGTCCATTAGATTGAATCACTATTTCAATAGCAATAGAAGGATTAGTACTGACTTGACTCATTTGTGGTAGATCAATGGTACTGGGCGATGTTAATGGGCTAGTCACCATAAAAATAACCAAAAGAACTAGCATAACATCAATGTAAGGCACTACATTAATATGACTATTTAAGCGACGTGGACGGTTTGGACGGCGTTCAGACATAATAATGTTTTTTATTAATCTATATTATTTATAGGAATTTATATTAATTTATAGCAATTTATATTAATTTATAGCAATTTATAGGAATTTATATTGATGATTTCACTGCTATTTCTTTAACGTGACTGACGTTGCAAAATATTTAAAAACTCATCAACAAATGTATCAAAACGGCCTGCCATAGTGTCCACTTCAGCAGCATAACGGTTATAAGCAACCGTTGCTGGAATGGCAGCAAACAATCCAATGGCTGTCGCAACCAGTGCTTCAGCAATACCGGGTGCAACATTAGCCAAAGTACTTTGTTGCACATTGACTAAACCACGAAAACTATTCATAATGCCCCAGACTGTTCCAAACAAGCCAATATAAGGCGAAACGCTACCGACACTGGCTAAAAAAGGCAGTCCTTTGTCTAAATGAGCCATTTCACGGCTGTGTCCTGCTTGCATAGCACGCCTTGCCACATCTAACCATAAAGCAGAGTCATCTGGGCGACTTTGACGGCTTTTTAAATACGCTTGCATACCTGCTTCAAAAATACGTGCTAATGGGCTAGATACACTCTTTTTAAGTCCTCTGTCATGTTGTACCGTTTGATACAAGGCGTATAAATCAGTGCCAGACCAAAAAGTTTTTTCAAATAAATCATTTTTAGTACGTACATCTTTTAATTGCAACCATTTTTGAATAATACTTACCCAACTCCACGTAGATAAGCCTAACAATAAAAGCATCACAATTTGAACCAAAACACTGGCTTGCAGCACTAAATTGATAATTGATAAGTCTGTTTTCATAAAATACGGTAGGCTATTGCACAATTTTAAGACAAGATGTTGTAACGTATATTTATTTAACGGGTAACAAAGGGTGTAAAACATCGTAGACTAAAGCGGGCATTCTCATTGGCTGACTGCTACTTGAATCAATAAAAACTAAGCGAATACTACAATCTGCAATTAAAATATCTTCGCCATTTTTATGACGCATTGCTTTTTGACGCATAGTGCAGCTTACGTTTTCAAGTGACTCAATCACAGTGTGTATGGTTAATTCATCGTCTAAAAAAGAAGGTAAAGCATAGTGAATTTGTAAACTTTGTACTACAAAGACACCGCCTGTTGCCAATTTCATTGCGTGCTGTTCAATATTAAAATGACGTAACCACTCGGTTCTAGCCCGTTCAAAAAAGTGAAGGTATTTAGCGTGATACACAATCCCCCCCGCATCGGTATCTTCCCAATAAATACGCACAGTACTTTTAAATACTGCATTTGCGGTCAATGTATGTACATCATTTGGTACAGTTGCCGATTCGGTTGCACCATTAATGGTAGAGATTAGAGCCGTATTCATCATCATTATTCCTATCTATTTTTTTAAGCGTATTTAAAATTTAGAATTCATAGTATTTATAGCATTTATAGCATTTATAGCATTTACACAAAAATAATATACTTTTATTATTGTTTGTACAAATCTTATATTTATTGATTCAAAACCACTGCGTTACATATTGTGCCAATATCAAAACAGCGATGTAACGCGTTAATTTACCAGCAGCTTGCCATAACAAACAAGGCAACCAAGGCAATTTAAGCCAACCTGCTAACAGAGTCAATGAGTCACCTATTATAGGTATAAAGCTAAAAAACAACATTTTTGCTCCTGCTTTTTCTAGCCAGCGTAGCATATTGGGTGACTGTGCCGCTAATTTGGTATTAGCTGCCATTTTTCGTGCAGTAAACGCCACATAGTAGTTAATCATACCGCCTAAAGTATTACCAAGCGTTGCCAACACCAGTGTTAAATTAACTTTATCAGGATTAACACTCACGTAGGACAAAACCATCACTTCGCTACCTAAGGGCAATACTGTAGCAGAGGCCATACACCACAAAAATAAAACAGGCAATGCATATTCGGGTAAAGATAGAAAAGTTGTAAGCTGTTCAATAATTAAGTTAAACCAAGACATAGCAACCTTTCATAGGACGAGGTATTTGTACCAAATAGACAACACATATTGTAAAAAAAAAGCCAACCTTATTGAGGTTGGCTAGTGTACATTGAGGCGAAGGCCGGAATCGAACCGGCGTAGACGGCTTTGCAGGCCGCTGCATAACCATTTTGCTACTTCGCCACTTATTTTGGTTATTGAACACAATATGTATTTGGAGCGGGAGACGAGGTTCGAACTCGCGACCTCCACCTTGGCAAGGTGGCGCTCTACCAGCTGAGCTACTCCCGCATTGAAAAAATATTATAAGCTTAAAAATTATTAGTGTCAAGACAATATTAAACAAACTACAGAGCTTGTTATATTAGCCCATCACTGCGTTGGTAAATATCTCTTGTACATCATCTAAATCCTCTAACGTATCCATTAGCTTTTGCATTTTAATTGCATTTTCAGCTATCAACTGAACAGGTATTAAGGCTTTCATCACGACTTCAGCCATTTCAGGAATTAACCCTGCTACCATTAGACTTTCTTTTACTATTGAAAAATTAGACACTGAACACAATACTTCTATAATACCTTCATCACTAACTATGATGTCATCTGCACCTGCATTCAAAGCCGCATCCATTACAAGCTCCTCACTAACTGTCGGTGAAAAAAAGAATTGCCCACAATGCTTAAACATAAATACGACACTGCCATCAGTCCCTAAACTTCCACCGTGTTTAGACAAAGCATGGCGTATTTCGGCTACTGTACGTGTTTTATTATCAGTCATGCAGTCAATAATTAAAGCTGCTCCGCCGATACCATACCCTTCATAGCGAATTTCAAGGTAATCAACGCCTTCCATCGTGCCAGCACCACGGTCTACCGCACGTTTAATATTATCGGCAGGCATATTTGATTCTTTAGCCTTATCAACGGCTATACGTAAACGCGGATTTATAGCAATGTCACCACCGCCTATTTTAGCGGCTACAGTAATTTCGCGAATGATTCGTGTCCAAATTTTGCCACGTTTTTCATCTTGTCGTCCTTTACGGTGCTGAATATTAGCCCACGCTGAATGCCCTGCCATACCAGTTTCCTTTGTTTATATTTTCAATTTTCCAAATTTCCAAAAAAAAACCCTCTACGCTTTGATTTTCGTAGAGGGTTTGAATTTTTTGGTAGGCCGTGCGTGACTCGAACACGCGACCAACGGATTAAAAGTCCGCTGCTCTACCAACTGAGCTAACGACCCAAAAACTTAAGTAATAATTATTGCACTAATACACACATTTGTCAAGAATATATATTAAAAATTAGTGCTTAAAGATTAGAGAAAAAATTTTTATGGTAAAATACATAGTTATCTTGTCCGAGTTGATATGCTATATACATAGTACAACACAACTGTCCGCCAAGGCTGGTAGAGGCCAGCCGCCAAGCATTATTTTAATGACTACTAAAAATATAAAACAATCTTTCAATCTTTATTAGCTATTTGCTTTTATTAACCTTTCGTTTTTACCTGCTTTTATTCGCTTTCGCTTTCGCTTTTGCTTTTGCTTTTGTTTATATTTACTTATTTTTCTTTTTTATTACTCACCTATAGTCTCACATTAAGAGGTTCATTTTTATGAGTACGACCCAGCAAAATTATACTTTTACCGAAAAAAAACGCATTCGTAAAAGTTTTGGTACTCGCACTGGCGGTTATCCTGTACCTTATTTGTTACAAACTCAACTGGATGCGTATGCTGCTTTTTTACAAGAAAACACAGCACCGTTAAAACGCAAAGATGTGGGCTTACAGTCTGCATTTACCAGTATTTTTCCAATCGTCTCAAACAATGGTTTTGCTCGTTTAGACTATGTTAGCTATAGCTTAGCAGCGCCTGTATTTGATGTGCGTGAATGCCAAATGCGTGGTTTGACTTTTTCTTCAGCAGTTCGTGCAAAAATCCGACTGATTATTATGGATTCTGAAGCCAGTAAACCAACGACAAAAGAAGTACGCGAACAAGAAGTGTACATGGGTGAATTGCCATTAATGACCAATACAGGTTCATTTGTAATTAATGGTACTGAACGTGTGATTGTGAGTCAGCTACACCGTTCACCAGGTGTGTTTTTTGAGCATGACAAAGGTAAGACACACAGTTCAGGCAAACTATTATTTAGCGCCCGTATGATTCCTTATCGTGGCTCGTGGTTAGATTTTGAATTTGACCCTAAAGACACGGTTTATATGCGTGTTGATCGCCGCCGTAAAATGCCTGCTACTATTATGCTTAAAGCAATAGGAATGAATCCAGAGCAAATTTTGGCTGAATTTTATCAGCAAGACGTATTTGATTTAATGCCTGATGGTGCACAAATGCACTTTATATCAGAACGTATGTCAGGTGAAACCGCTCGCTTTGACATCATCAGCAATGATGGTGAAGTATTGGTAGCCAAGGATAAAAAGATTTCTGGAAAAGATTTACGCACTTTAAAAGCTGCTAATTTAAGCCGTATTAGCGTTCCTGAAGACTATTTATTAGGCAAGACTTTAGCGTGTAATATTGTTAGCGATGATGGCGAATTAATTGCAAACGCTAATGATGAGGTCACTGAAACTATCTTGAATAGCCTGCGTATTGCTGGCATTACTCAATTTAAAACTTTGTATATTAATGACCTTAATCAAGGCCCTTATATTTCACAAACTTTGCGTTCAGACGATACAACCGATGAATTAACCGCACGTGTTGCTATTTATCGTATGATGCGTCCTGGTGAACCCCCCACAGAAGATGCGGTACAGACTTTATTTAAACGTTTGTTCTTTGTGGAAGATACTTACGATTTGTCGCGTGTTGGCCGTATGAAAGTCAATGCTCGTTTTGGCCGTCCTGATTCAACAGGCAGTATGGTGTTAGACCACAGTGATATTTTAGAAACGCTTAAAACGCTGGTGAATTTGCGTAATGGTAATGGTGTAGTTGATGATATTGACCATTTAGGCAATCGCCGTGTACGCTGTGTAGGTGAATTAACAGAGAATCAGTTTCGTAGCGGTTTAGCACGCGTAGAACGTGCCGTTAAAGAACGCTTAGGTCAAGCTGAAAGTGAAAACTTGATGCCCCACGACTTAGTCAATTCTAAGCCTATTTCTGCTGCAATCAAAGAGTTTTTTGGATCAAGTCAATTAAGTCAGTTTATGGATCAAACCAATCCATTGTCTGAAATTACCCATAAACGCCGTGTATCAGCACTAGGTCCAGGCGGCTTGACTCGCGAACGTGCAGGGTTTGAAGTACGCGACGTACACCCAACCCACTATGGCCGTGTTTGCCCCATTGAAACACCAGAAGGGCCAAACATTGGATTAATCAACTCAATGGCTTTGTATGCCCGTTTAAATGAATATGGCTTTTTAGAAACGCCGTATCGTAAAGTGGAAAATACTCAAATTACTGACCAAGTAGACTATTTATCAGCGATTGAAGAAGGCACATTTGCTATTGCACAAGCCAATGCGGGTTTAGATAAAAATGGCAAAATGATTGATGAGTTAGTCGCTTGCCGTAAAGCGGGCGAAACGATGTTAATGCAACCTTCGGAAGTGCAGTACATTGATATTGCCCCATCACAAATTGTATCAGTAGCAGCATCGTTAGTACCCTTCTTAGAACACGATGATGCAAACCGTGCCTTAATGGGTGCAAATATGCAACGACAAGCCGTTCCTTGTTTGCGTCCTGAAAAACCCTTTGTAGGCACAGGTATTGAACGGACTGTTGCCGTAGATAGCGGTACTGCCGTACAAGCATTACGCGGCGGTTGGGTTGATTTTGTAGATGCTAATCGAATTGTTATTCGTGTGAATGATGACGAAAATATTGCAGGTGAGGTCGGCGTAGACATTTATAACTTAACCAAATTTACTCGCTCAAATCAAAATACCAATATTACTCAACGCCCTATTGTGCGTAAAGGCGATATAGTTGCGGCTAAAGATGTCATTGCTGACGGTGCATCAACCGATTTGGGTGAATTGGCTTTAGGACAGAATATGTTAGTCGGCTTTATGCCTTGGAATGGTTATAACTTTGAAGACTCTATTTTAATTAGTGAACGTGTAGTTGCCGATGACCGCTATACCAGTATCCATATTGAAGAATTGCAATGCTTTGCCCGCGATACTAAATTAGGCAACGAAGACATCACCCGTGATATTAGCAACTTATCTGAATCTAAATTAAGCCGATTAGATGATTGCGGTATCGTGCATATTGGTGCTGAAGTTAAATCAGGTGATGTGTTAGTCGGTAAAGTAACGCCTAAAGGTGAAACTACTTTAACGCCTGAAGAAAAACTATTGCGTGCTATTTTTGGTGAAAAAGCCTCTGATGTGAAAGACTCTAGTTTACGTGTGCCGCAAGGTATGAACGGCATTGTCATTGATGTACAGGTATTTACACGTGAAGGCCTTGAACGGGATAACCGCGCTCAAAGTATCATTGATGATGAATTAAAACGTTTTCGTCAAGACTTAAATGACCAATTGCGTATTGTTGAAACCGATGTATTTGACCGATTGTATAAAACTTTGCTCAATAAAGTAGGTAGTGGTACACCCAAAAAACTGGCTAAAGGCACAGTGCTAACCACAGAAGTATTAACCAATCTAAGTAAATACCACTGGTTTGAATTGCGAATAGAAGACGATGCCACTGCAAATGCTATTGAATCAGCTAAAGACAGTTTAGAGCAAAAGCGTCACGCCTTTGATTTGGCTTTTGAAGAAAAACGCAAAAAACTAACCCAAGGCGATGAATTGCCAGCGGGCGTATTAAAAATGGTTAAAGTATATGTGGCAGTTAAACGCCGCTTACAGCCAGGTGACAAGATGGCAGGACGGCACGGCAATAAAGGCGTAGTTTCACGTATTTTACCTGTGGAAGATATGCCTCACATGGCTGATGGCACACCGATGGACATTGTACTTAATCCTTTGGGCGTTCCTTCACGTATGAATGTTGGGCAAATTCTTGAAGTGCATTTGGGCTGGGCTGCCCGTGGTATTGGTCAGCGTATCGACGATATGCTAAAGGCACAAGCTAAGGTAAATGAGGTGCGTCAATACTTAGAAGCGGTATACAACAGTACGGGTAAAACCGAAGACATCAATGGTTTAAGTGATGAAGAAGTCCTTGCTATGGCAGCTCAACTGGCTAAAGGTATGACTTTTGCAACGCCCGTATTTGATGGTGCTGCCGAAACTGAAATTGATATTATGCTTGATTTAGCGTACCCAAGTAATGTCGTAGATACCCTAAAATTGATGCCTTATAAAACACAAGCAACTTTATTTGATGGCCGCACAGGTGACGCGTTTGAGCGTTGTGTCACAGTGGGAATTATGCACGTACTCAAACTACACCATTTGGTGGATGACAAAATGCACGCCCGTTCAACAGGGCCTTATAGTTTAGTGACACAGCAACCATTGGGCGGTAAAGCACAATTTGGTGGTCAACGATTTGGTGAGATGGAGTGTTGGGCATTACAAGCTTACGGTGCTTCTTATACTTTACAAGAAATGCTGACTGTTAAATCAGATGATATTAACGGCCGTACTAAAGTGTATGAAAGTTTAGTCAAGGGTGAACATACCATTGAAGCAGGTATGCCTGAATCATTTAATGTACTGGTGCAAGAAATTCGCTCGTTGGGCTTAGATATGGCTTTAGAGTAAAGCAAGGTTTAGCCGTACTAATAGACTACTTTCAAAACTGTATTTATACGAAAAAAGCTTTGATTTTACAAGCGGCTTATTCTATAAATAATGCTTAGAATCAGGATTTTTAAGATTAAAGGATAAAGAAGGATTTAAAAAATCTTTAAAATCCTTAAATTCTGAAAATCTTGATTCAAACTTTAAGTTTTAAAGCTTAGAAACATATTTTTAATAATTTTGAAAGAAGTCTAATATTAAATATTATTAAACATTATTTAATGTTGTTAAATATTATTAAATACTAATAAATACTAATAAATATTCTGAATTTAATATGGTATTGCTACTTAAAAATAGTTATTTTATTTTTATTTAAGATAAGCGTTACTTTTGCTAAAACAGGGCTTTACAGGCTATTACAAAGTCATACACCCACTACTTAGACAGAAATATCCAAGGAATTTGCATGAAATCTTTAATGAATATGTTTCAGCAGCATGCTGAACCACAAAAAACTTTTGAAGCTATCACCATTGGTATTGCTTCACCAGAAAAAATTCGCTCATGGTCGTTCGGCGAAGTTAAAAAACCCGAGACGATTAATTATCGCACTTTAAAACCAGAGCGTGATGGTTTGTTTTGTGCCAAAATTTTTGGCCCTGTCAAAGACTATGAGTGCTTATGTGGTAAATATAAACGTTTAAAATTTAAAGGTGTGACCTGCGAAAAATGTGGCGTAGAAGTAACGCTATCAAATGTACGCCGTGAACGTATGGGGCATATTGATTTAGCATCACCTGTTGCACATATTTGGTTTTTAAAATCCTTACCCAGCCGCTTAGGTATGGTACTAGATATGGCTTTACGTGATATTGAACGTGTATTGTATTTTGAGGCATTTGTAGTCGTAGAACCAGGTATGACACCGCTTAAACGCTGTCAAATTATGACTGAAGAAGACTATTTATCTAATATTGAAAAATATGGTGATGAATTTAAAGCTATTATGGGGGCAGAAGGTGTACAAGCTTTATTACGTACTTTAGATGTAGACGGTGAAATTGCTGATTTACGCGCCCAATTAGCAGCGGGTGGTTCAGAAACAAAAATTAAAAAATGTGCAAAACGCGTTAAAATTTTAGAAGGTTTTCAACGCTCTGGTATGAAACCAGAACACATGATTTTAACTGTATTACCTGTCTTACCACCCGAGTTACGCCCATTAGTTCCCTTGGACGGCGGACGCTTTGCTACATCCGATTTAAATGATTTATACCGCCGAGTCATTAACCGTAATAGCCGTTTAAGAAAGTTATTAGAGCTAAAAGCACCCGAAATCATTGCCCGTAATGAAAAGCGTATGCTGCAAGAAGCGGTAGACAGCTTATTAGACAACGGGCGGCGCGGTAAAGCGATGGTGGGTCAAAACAAACGCCAACTCAAATCTTTAGCGGATATGATTAAAGGCAAAGGCGGCCGATTCCGTCAAAACTTACTGGGTAAGCGTGTTGATTATTCAGGTCGGTCAGTGATTGTCGTAGGCCCTACATTAAAACTACACCAATGTGGATTACCCAAGTTAATGGCTTTAGAATTGTTCAAGCCATTTATTTACCGCGAGTTAGAAGCACGGGGTTATTCACAAAATATTAAGCAACATAAAAAAATTGTAGATGCCCAAGAACCTATCGTATGGGATATTTTAGAGGAAGTTATTCGCGAACACCCTGTATTATTAAACCGTGCGCCAACCCTACACCGTTTAGGGATTCAAGCGTTTGAACCACAATTAACAGAAGGCAAGGCGATTCAATTACACCCATTAGTTTGTTCAGCGTTTAATGCTGACTTTGATGGTGACCAAATGGCAGTTCACGTGCCTTTGTCATTGGAAGCACAGATGGAAGCCCGTACCTTAATGCTGGCTTCTAACAATGTATTATTCCCAGCATCGGGCGACCCGTCTATTGTCCCTAGCCAAGATATTGTATTAGGTTTATATTATGCGACCCGTGCGCGAACTGGCGGCAAAGGTGAGGGAATGATATTTGCTGATGTCAATGAAGTGCGTAGAGCCTTTGATACACAGCAAGTAGAATTGACTACACGTATCACAGTGCGTATCGTTGAATCGGTACGTGACCTGCTTGATACTGATACACTAATTAGTACGATTAAGCGGTATGAAACCACCGTAGGCCGTGCAATGCTATCAGAAATATTACCACCGGGTTTACCGTTTGATAATATTAATAAAGCTTTAAAAAAGAAAGAAATCTCTAAGCTAATTAATACCAGCTTCCGTAATTGTGGCTTACGTGATACCGTTGTTTTAGCGGACAACTTAAAAGATTACGGCTTTAAATTAGCGACACGGGGCGGTATCTCTATTGCTATGAATGATATGTTGATTCCTGCACGCAAAGCCGATATTGTGGCAAAAGCGACTGCCGAAGTCAAAGAAGTCTCTAACGAATACGCCAATGGTCAAATGACCAATCAAGAGCGTTATAATTCGGTATTAGATAAATGGTCTAAAGCAGGTGATACCGTTGCCAAAGTATTAATGGAAGAATTAGCCGTAGAAACGGTTAATAATCGCCATGGCAAGCCAGTACAGCAAGAATCATTTAACTCTATCTATATGATGGCCGATTCAGGTGCACGTGGTTCAGTTACACAAATCAAACAATTAGCAGGTATGCGTGGTTTGATGGCAAAACCTGATGGTTCAATTATTGAAACACCGATTACTGCTAATTTTCGTGAAGGTTTAAACGTTTTACAGTACTTTATTTCAACACACGGTGCGCGTAAAGGCTTGGCTGACACTGCATTAAAAACAGCTAACTCGGGTTATTTGACTCGCCGTTTAGTGGATGTCACTCAAGATTTAGTTATTCGTCAAGACGATTGCTTTACTGAACGTGGCGTACTAATGCGGGCAAAAGTAGAGGGTGGCCAAGAAATTGAAAGTTTACGCGACCGTATTTTAGGCCGCGTAGTGATTGGGGATATTATTAGCCCAAGTACTGGTAAACTAATTGCTGCCGATGGGACTATGCTGAATGAAACCTTGTGTGACGTGATTGAACACAGCGGTTTAGATGAAGTTAAAGTGCGTACACCGCTTACCTGTGAAACACGCTGGGGTTTATGTGCTAAGTGTTATGGCCGTGATTTAGGCCGTGGTCAATTAGTCAATTCTGGTGAAGCTGTGGGCGTTATTGCAGCCCAATCTATCGGTGAACCTGGAACACAGCTGACGATGCGTACCTTCCATATTGGTGGTGCAGCTTCACGGGTGGCGATTGTTTCCAGCATAGATGCCAAGGCAGCAGGCACTGTGCGGTTTTCTTCAGTTATGCGTTATGTAACTAATAATAAAGGTGAACAAATTGTTATTTCACGTTCAGGTGAAGCCATTATTATGGACGATACAGGGCGTGAGCGCGAGCGTCATAAAGTACCTTACGGTGCAACGCTACGCGCCCATGATGGGGTAAAAGTACCTGCTGGTGAACGTATTGCCAATTGGGACGGTAACTCGCGTCCAATTGTTGCAGAATATGCAGGGACGATTAAATTTGAAAATGTACAAGACGGTATTACGGTGAGTCGTCAAGAAGATTTCGCTATTGGTTCTTCAACTTTAGTCGTCATTGATGCTAAACGCCGTGGGGGTACTAAAGCCAATACTA
>JAYWHD010000033.1:0-4648 GCA_043777895.1 Betaproteobacteria bacterium
GAACTGGCAGCGTAATAAGGTTCAGGCATACCAGCCTAACTATAATTTACCCCTATCATCAACGACAGCAGACAAACATATATAGTATACTTAATCTTAAAAAAGATTTTCTTGACACACATTTGATATACCCTATTTATAATTCAAGTGCTTATTGTATACTAAATATAAAATCTTGTAAAATACTGTTACAATGATATTGTAAATAAACAAACTTACGCCATATCAAAGTCATTGCTATAATAGTGAAAAGTACTTTAAATTTTAAAAGATGCTTTTACGAAAGTAATGTGTTTAATCTGATACAACGGTAAATATTATGGCCTACAATTTAGAAGAGCAAGAACAATTAGACAATTTTAAAGCCTTTTGGTCTAAATGGGGAACAGTACTGATTGTATTGATTACAGTGGTACTTGTAAGCCTCGTAGCTTATTACAGTTACCAAACTTATCAACGTAACCAGTCTGAAAAAGCAGCTCCTTTATTTGAGCAACTAGAAAAAACAACTAATATAATTAATCAAGCGTTTGAGGCTGATTTAAAAAACAAATTAAATGCTAACCTAGACACTAAAAAACCGCCTAATATAGTATTAACTACTGACCCAAAAAATCTTCAGCTGGTCAATGACTTAGCTAAAAAGTTAATACAACAATACCCTAACACTGGCTATGCCCAAATAGCGGCGACATTAGCAGCAAAAGTACATGCAGACCTTGGTAAAAATGCTGAAGCGGAATATTTATGGCAGTGGCTTATTGACACGGCTAAAGATCCTGAATACAGTTATTTGGCCCGTTTACACTTAGCAACCGCTATGATTGATGCTAAAAAACCAGACAAAGCCTTAGTTTTATTGATAAAAGATACCCCTGAAGAATTTGAGTTGTTGTATGCCGATCGCCGTGGTGATGCTTTAATTGATTTAAACAAAAAATCTGAAGCAATCGCAGAATATCAAACAGCTTGGACTTTGGCAGAAAACAACCTTAATTTACGTGACTTAATTGATCAAAAAATGCAAGCATTGGGAGCAGAAGCAATTAAACCCGTTGTATCCTCTGATACTACGAACACTGCTTTAGCCAGCCCTACCCATTAAGTGTTTATATGTGGATATTGCAAAGGTTTACCCAGTATGTGTTTTTAATTGGATTAATGATCTACTTATTGCTTGGATGCAGCATATCAAAAATAAACTCTTTGCCACCCAGCCAGCAGCCAACAGTTAAACAATCAACGCTTACTTTGACGAAAGTATGGCAAAGATCATTGCTTGGTTTAATCAATAGCCCACCGATTACAATCAGCAATGGCAGTCACTTACTAGTAGCCCATACGAAGGGTATTTACCAATACAAAACGACAACAGGAGATGTTGTTTGGCGCAGCAACATCGGTACGATTCAATCGGCTTTAGCGATTAGTAATGATGAACGCACGCTGCTTGTTTGGCTTAAAAGTAACGAAGTTGTTGCACTTAATACAGCTACCGGGAAAGTTTTATGGCGTACAACCTTACCAATAGAATCAAGTACTGCCCCTATTTTATTAGAAGGTTCTGTCATCATATTGACGACTGACGGCCGTGTTATTGGGTTAGATGCAATTACTGGTGACCGCATTTGGTCACTATTTCGTACTACACCTACTTTGTCTTTACAGCTATCAGGGGCAATGATTGCTATCAATCCAACTACGGTAATAGTGGGGTTTCCGGGTGGTAAAGTGATGGCGCTTAAAGCAGCGACTGGCGAAGTTATATGGGAGGAAAAACTATCTACTGCACGGGGCGTCAATGAAATTGAGCGTATTGTGGATATATTGCCCAATTGGTTGCTAGTCCCTAATTTAGGGGCGTGTGCTACCGTCTACCCTCAAAGTGTTGTGTGCATTAATGATCAAGGACAAACCACTTATCAACACGCCACAGACTCAAACTTAGGCTTGGTTGCCTCAAGCCAACATTGGTTTTCTTTGAGTGATTCTAATAGTTTAAAAGCATGGTTATTTGCCCCTAAAAAAGCTATCAATCCATCTGGTTTTTCTAGTACAATCAGTAATACACTGCCTGTTTGGTCGCTTGAATCTTTAAAAGATCCCACTATGGGTCACCGCCTTTTGTCCATAGCTGCCAATGAACAATATGTATTAACGATGGATTCTAAGGGAACTTTATATGTATTGTCTCCTAGCACAGGCGTTCAATTAACACACAAAAAATTAGGGTTTTCTCCGAAAAACAATGTACTATTGTCACCAATTATGGTTAATACAGTATCTTCAGTTATTGTAACAACTGATCAACACTTAAGCCTATGGTCTTTGCAATAACATTCATTTGAACAAGTAATTTACAGTTTATAAGTAGTAATTTATAACCCGCCATTTTTTGTAAAATATTTATTCCTTATTCCTTATTCCTTTATTCATTTATTCCTTTATTCATTTATTCATTTATTCCTTTATTCCTTTATTTTTTTATTAATTCTTAACGCAAGCACATCTTTTAAGTAAAGCGGGCGTGATTTTTTGAAAGTATCGCAGCCATGTCTGTTTCAGCCCTTGTTCGTTCAGGTCATTGGCCTGTAGTCGCCTTAGTAGGCCGTCCTAATGTCGGTAAATCAACTTTATTTAATCGTTTGACACGTAGCCGTGATGCGATTGTCGCCGACTTCCCTGGTCTCACGCGTGATAGACACTATGGACATGGGCGTGGTGCTAGTCGCCCGTATTTATGCGTTGATACAGGGGGGTTTGAGCCTATTGTCAAAGAAGGTATTTTTGCACAAATGGCAAAACAAACCCGTCAAGCTATTTTAGAGTGCGATGTCGTCATCTTTATGTGTGATGCCCGTATGGGTTGCCATCCGCGTGACCATGAAATTGCAGATTTATTAAGAAAAAGTGGTCGCCCTACGGTATTAGCTATTAATAAAGCCGAGGGTATGCGTTCCACAGCGACAGCAGATTTTTATACCTTGGGTTTAGGTGAACCTTTGGCCGTATCGTCAGCCCACGGTGATGCAGTCGAAGATTTAATTGAAGCTGCTTTAGCTTTATTGCCACCTCTACCGACCTCTGTTATTGATGAATATAGTACTTCTGATACTAATTTTGAGGCAGAAAATGCCCACGACAAAGTCCCTAGGATTGCGATTGTCGGCAAACCCAATGCAGGTAAATCAACTTTAATTAACGCTTTGCTGGGTGAAGAGCGTTTAGTCGCATTTGACCAACCAGGGACTACGCGCGATGCCATTGAAGTGCCTTTAGACAGAGATGGCAAACCGTATATATTAATTGATACGGCTGGATTACGCCGCCGAGGTAAAGTATTTGAAGCCGTTGAAAAGTTTTCTGTCATCAAAACTTTACAAGCCATTGAACAAAGCAATGTAGCCGTTTTATTACTAGATGCCGTAGAAGGTCCTACCGAGCATGACGCACATATTGCTAGTTTTATTGTTGATTCAGGCCGTGCATTGGTGGTTGCATTAAATAAATGGGACATTATTCCTAGAGACGATAAAGAAAAAATAAAAGAAGATACTATACGTAAACTCAAGTTTTTGAGTTTTGCTAAATTTGTAACTGTTTCCGCTTTAGAGGTGAAAGGTTTAAACCCTTTAATGCTGGCTTTAAACCAAGCACATGCAGCGGCTTATGCCAAGTTATCTACCAATAAATTAACCAATACGATGCTTGAAGCCCAGCAAGAACAAGCCCCTCCTCGTAAAGGTTTTTCACGTCCAAAACTACGCTATTGTCATCAAGGGGGTCAAAACCCGCCCTTAATTATTGTTCACGGCAATAGTTTGAACAGTATGCCTGAAACGTATACACGCTTTTTAGAGGGTCGTTTTAGAGCGGTGTTTAAGCTAGAAGGCACGCCGATGCGTGTGGAATACCGCACAGCAGACAATCCGTTTGCACCTGAAGATAAAGCTATACCGACTAAAGCTAAATCAACTACGGCGGTTAAGAGTAAGTATATCAAAGCAGCTAAAGATAAAATAGCGGAAACAGCCGGCGCAATTCCTCGTAAGCGTATTTTGACTACTGTTGATATTGCACAAGATTTAGCCCCTAAAGACCGAATGAAATTGCGTATTGCGATTGCCAAAAAGACAGTTAAACAAGTCGGTAGTACGATTACTAAATATAAAGAAACAGGCCGTCCTATGGTTAAACGGGGTCAAAAAAGTTTAAAAAAATAAATACATTAAATTAAATTAATATAAATACAAAATATAAAATATAAAATACATTAACACCGTAATACTGTAACAAATTATAAAAAAATATTAACTGTTAAATAGCACATATTAAATAGCAAATATTAAATAATAAGTAACAAATAAAGTAATAACAAATATATGAGTACAGATAAAAACAATAAGCAACCCAGTAGTTCTCAAATCAACCTAAAACCGCAAAAAAAGTTTATTGATTATGGCCGTGATAGTCAAGGTGTACAACGCCGCCGTAAGCCTAAACAAGTTAGCGAGAATTATATTTTGCGTTTACACATGATTGATGCTACTGCGCAAGTATTAGATGAAATTCAAACCTTTACCCACCCTGCTGACGCAATGTTGGCACATTATTTTCGCCGTAATAACCATTTAGGACAACGTGACCG
>JAYWHD010000034.1:0-4640 GCA_043777895.1 Betaproteobacteria bacterium
GGTAATGTTCAAATAAAACTGATGCAAGCAATTTAATACTTAAGAAGTAACTAGTAAAGTAACTAGCCTAACATATTAATGTAAATACTATAAAAGTTAAAATTTAACATTATCTAAATAACAAACAATAGAATAATAAAACAATAAATAATAAATAATAAATAAAATAGCTATGAATGATACAGACTTAAACGCTTTAAATGCCATTAATTTAGGTGTTTATGCAGAACGTGCTTACCTTGATTATGCAATGAGCGTGGTGAAGGGCAGGGCGTTGCCACAAGTACAAGACGGCTTAAAACCCGTACAACGGCGTATTTTATACGCTATGCAAGATATGGGGTTGAGTGCAGGTGCAAAGCCAGTTAAATGTGCCCGCGTAGTGGGTGATGTATTGGGTAAATATCACCCACACGGTGACACAGCCGCTTATGATGCCTTGGTTCGTTTAGCACAAAGTTTCACTTTA
Source organism: Betaproteobacteria bacterium (assembly GCA_043777895.1). Taxonomy (GTDB): domain Bacteria; phylum Pseudomonadota; class Gammaproteobacteria; order Burkholderiales; family Burkholderiaceae_C; genus JBDLSY01. The sequence continues at coordinate 470 of JAYWHD010000034.1, forward strand.
CGTTATCCTTTAATTGATGGGCAAGGTAACTTTGGTTCGCGTGATGGTGATGGTGCAGCGGCTATGCGTTACACCGAGGCACGTTTAACGCCTGTTGCCAAATTATTGTTAGATGAGCTACAACAAGACAGTGTAGATTTTGTGAGTAATTATGATGGCAGTCAGCGTGAGCCTAATCTGCTACCTGCACGCTTGCCTATGTTGTTGTTAAATGGTGCGAGTGGTATTGCTGTAGGAATGGCCACTGAAATGCCGCCACATAATTTAACAGAAGTCGCTTATGCCGCTTTAGCGGTACTAAAAGACTATGATTTAGACGATGCACAACTGATGAAACTATTACCGGGACCTGATTTCCCGGGGGGTGGACATATTATTTCGTCTTCACAAGACATTGCCGCCGCGTATCGTATTGGGCGAGGCACGTTGCGTATGCGTGGCTGTTATGCATTTGAAGAGTTAGCACGAGGACAATGGCAACTAATATTTACTGAACTACCGCATGGTGTGAGTACGGCTCACGTATTACAAGACATTGAATCTTTGACGAATCCAACGGTTAAAATCAATAAAAAGACTTTATCACCAGAACAGATACAATTAAAAGCTTTATTTACAGGGTTGTTAGACGCAGCACGTGATGAAAGCGGTAAAGATGCGGCGGTACGTTTGGTATTTGAGCCCAAAAATAGCCGTATTGAACGTGATATATTAATTAATGCTCTATTAAAACATACTAGTTTAGAATCAACAGTTTCATTAAACTTAGTGTGTATTGGTTTAGACGGCAGGCCGCGTCAAATGGCTCTGCGTGAAATACTACAACAATGGATAGATTATCGCAAAGCTACGGTGCGTCGTCGTACTGAATACCATGTAAGTCAGTTATTAGACCGTATTCACGTGTTAGAAGGGCGTTTGCTGGTTATGGTATCCGTGGATACTGTGATTAAAGTGATTCGCGATTCTGATGAGCCTAAATATGATTTAATTAAAGCATTTCAATTGACCGACCGCCAAGCTGATGACATTTTAGATATGCGTTTGCGTCAATTAGCAAAATTAGAAGGCTTTAAGTTAGAGCAAGCGTTAATTGATGCCAATAAACAAGCTGTTAGCTTAAACTATATATTAAATAATCCAAGTATCTTGCAAGCGCAAGTCGCCAAAGAAATAACGCAAGATGCTAAAACTTATGGCGACTCACGCCGCACTTTAATTGAGTCAGCTAATAAAGCAACGATAGAAATACCTTTGGTTAATGAGCCTGTAACCGTTATAGTCAGCCGTCAAGGTTGGGTACGTGTACGCCAAGGGCAAGGGCACGATGCCAGTCTGTTTGCCTATAAACAAGGTGATAACGCGTGGTTAGTAATGCAATGCCGTAGTGTTGATAAACTGTATGCGTTTAGTGATAATGGGCGGGTTTACACGATTGCCGTGGCTGATTTACCCAATGCACGGGGTGACGGTGTGCCGTGGACAACTTTGATGGATACGCCGCCCAATACACAATGGGTGGTTGCGGTAGCAGCCCAAGAAGATAGTTTAGTTATATTAGTAAGCCGTTTAGGTATGACGCTTAGGGCTAGTTTATTGGATATGCAGGCAACACGTAAAAGTGGCAAGCAATTTATTCATTTAGATGAAAATGATAAGTTAGCTTTTGTGTTTATTGCGACACCTGACCGACTAGCTACCGCAAATTTATTCAGTATAAGCAGCGATAAAATGGCTTTAGTACAGCCTGCGATAGAGATTAAATTATTACCTTCTGGTGGTAAAGGGGTTATTTTACAGCGATTAGACCCGCTATTAAATGCGTCTGTTTATATTACTGCGTGTTGTTGGGTAGGTGAATTAGGCGTTACTCTTCAAGGCGTAAGCCGTCAAAAACGAATTGAAGATAGCTATACTGCACGTCAATTAATCCATTACCTTGGCAAACGGGCGAGTAAAGGCAGTATATTAGATACGCGAATTAAAGAGATTGAAGCAGCTTTTTCTAAATAACAAATAATATAACAAGCAACCAGCAATCAGCAGCGAAAAGTACACCTATTTACAGATTATTTATCGGTACTTGATTCATTGTTATCCATTATTATCCATTGTGATTTTATTACAAACTTATTATGACTTTATCAAATATATCAAATTTATCGGTTGAATTGGCACAATCAATATTGGATAGTGAAATAGACCCGAATACTCAAAAGCCTTTCAGTGTACATAAGGCAGTGCGTAATTTATTGGTTGATGGAACGACTATTAGTGTTGATGTGGCGTTAGCTTATCCTGCCCATAGCCAGTTGGGATTGTTACGTAAACAATTACATTTAGCCTTTAAAGCCGTTGGTTTTGAAACAATACTGATTAATTTATTTAGCAAAATTCAAACACACTCTGTACAACGAGGCGTTAAAGTACTGCCTAATGTAAAAAATATTATTGCAATTGCCAGTGGTAAAGGGGGGGTAGGTAAAAGTACTACCGCTGTTAATGTGGCTTTGGCTTTAGCGGCCGAGGGGGCTTGCGTTGGATTATTAGATGCTGATATTTATGGTCCTTCGCAAATGATGATGTTAGGGATTACCACTAAACCAGACAGTATTGATGGTAAAACGATGCAGCCCTTACAAGCCCATGGTTTACAAGTGATGAGTATTGGCAGTATGGTAGACCCAGAAACGCCAATGGTATGGCGAGGCCCTATGGTAACACAGGCTTTAGAGCAAATGTTAAGGCAAACTAATTGGGCTGATTTAGACTATTTAATTATAGATATGCCACCAGGTACAGGTGATATTCAATTAACATTGTCGCAAAAAGTACCTGTTACGGGGGCAGTGATTGTTACTACACCACAAGATATTGCTTTATTAGATGCACGCAAAGGCTTAAAAATGTTTGAGAAAGTTGGGATTCCAATTTTAGGCATTGTTGAAAATATGGCTTTGCATGTATGTAGCGAATGTGGGCATACGGAACATATTTTTGGAAGCGGTGGTGGTGAACGTATGGCAACACAATATACAGTAAATTATTTGGGTGGTTTGCCTTTAGATATTAGATTACGTGCTGATACCGATGCAGGCACACCCACTGTGATTTCAGACAGTGCCTCTGATTTAACACAAATGTATTTAAGCATTGCACGAAAAATAGCGGTTGCTGTAGCCGATAAAGCCCGTGATTTTTCGGCAAAAATACCCATTATTACAGTTAGTAAAGACAGTTAGCTTTTCAAACTATCTTTATTAATTTAAGTATTATTTAAGTATTATTTAAGTATCTTATAACTATTTTTTAGTACCAAACACCGCATTTATGACCGCTATTAATACTAATATTTCTAATCAAAGCCATCTACTTAAGCAAAACAATCAGTCGGCTGCTTATAGTGAATCAGCAATTAAAGTGTTAAAAGGTTTAGAACCTGTCAAGCAAAGACCCGGAATGTACACCCGTACAGAAAATCCGTTACATATTGTGCAAGAAGTCATTGACAATGCCTGTGATGAGGCTTTAGCGGGTTATGGTAAGCGTATTGAAGTTACTTTAAATGCCGATTCAAGTATTACAGTCCGAGATGTGGGGCGTGGTATTCCGTGCGGTATTCATCCTGAAGAAGGCGTTTCTGTATTAGAAATTGTATTCACCCGTTTGCATGCGGGCGGCAAATTTGATAAAACCGCAGGCGGTGCTTATACCTTTGCAGGCGGTTTACATGGTGTGGGTGTGTCGGTGAGCAATGCCTTGTCTACACGGCTTGAGGCAACGGTATGGCGTGATAACCAAATGCATCAATTAATATTTTCTGGTGGAGATATTATTGAGCCACTCAATACTATCCCACGCAGTAGCCGTGACCCGAAACAAGGAACACAAGTTCGTTTGTGGCCTGATGTACAGTATTTTGATTCGCCACAGATACCTGTTTTAGAATTAGCCCGCTTATTACGTTCTAAAGCCGTGCTATTGTCAGGTGTTACATTTGCTTTAACCGACTGTAAAGGAAGTACGCAAGAATGGCTGTATAACCAAGGTATGCAGGCTTATTTAGAAGCTGAATTATCAGCTGAACCGCTGATTCCTTATTGGGGCGGTGAAGTGTATATACCAGTAGGGCATGAGATGTTTGCTCAAGGAGAGGGTGCACAGTGGTTAA
>JAYWHD010000035.1:0-1625 GCA_043777895.1 Betaproteobacteria bacterium
TTTGATAACCATTGCTTCTACCTCGGTATTTGGAATAGCCTCTCGTTTACCGACTTGATAATCGTACCAGCCTGCATTGGTTTTTTGTCCCATTCGCCCCATTTCGCACAATAAATCAGCCGTTTTACTATAGCGAATATGCGGTTGTTCAACGGCACGGCGTTTACGAATCGCCCAAGCGATGTCATTGCCTGCCATATCCCACATACGGAATGGCCCCATCATAAAGCCAAAATTTTCAATGGCTTTATCAACCTGTTGCGGTGTACAGCCTTCATCTAATAAATACCCTGCTTGACGCGCATAAGGATCAATCATACGGTTACCAATAAACCCATCGCAGACACCACTAACAACCGCTGTTTTCTTAATAGTTTTTGCTAATGCCATCACCGTTGCTAATACGTCATGGCTAGTCGCCGTTGCACGAACGACTTCTAATAATTTCATTACATTCGCAGGACTAAAAAAGTGCAAGCCTACCACATCTTGTGGACGTTTAGTACCATTAGCAATTATATTTAAATCTAAAGTACTGGTATTAGACGCCAAAATAGCTCCAGGTTTACAGACCGCATCTAATTGCTTAAAAACACTTTCTTTAACACCCATTTCTTCAAATACCGCTTCAATCACTAAATCAACTGTTTTAAATGCGTTGTAATCCAGCGTACTGGTTAGTAAAGCCATACGCTCATCAAACACAGATTGTTTTAGCTTACCTTTAGCGACTTGTGCCGCATAATTGCCGCGTAATATATTTAAGCCACGGTCTAACGCAGCTTGACTCGTTTCTAGCAAAATAACGGGTATACCCACATTTAAAAAATTCATAGCAATGCCACCGCCCATCATCCCAGCACCCACTATACCAACCGTTTTAATGTTTCGTTTTGGCGTTGAGTCGGGTACATCTATGATTTTGCTACAGCCTCGCTCTGCAAAAAAAGCATGACGAAGCGCACGGCTTTCTGGTGTCATCATTAGAGCGATAAACAACTCTTGTTCATGTGCCATACCTAAAGCAAAACTTTTTTTCAAGCTTGATTCCACTGCATCAACACACTTTACAGGGGCAGGATAGTGTTTTGCCATGGCACGAATAGTATTGCGTGCAAATTGAAAGTAGCCATCAGCATAGTCGTGCTGAACACTTAAAAGGCTTAATTTAGGTAAAGGCCTAGCGGCTTGCACCATTATGGCAAAACGATTGGCAAATTCTAATATATCGTCTTCAACGACTTTATTAAATAAAACTTGATTGGGAATTGCTGCTAATAATTCAGCTAGAATAGGTTCACCACTGACCATCATATTTAAAGCGTTTTCAATACCAATTGCACGGGGTAAGCGTTGTGTACCACCCGCCCCAGGAATTAAACCTAATTTAACTTCAGGCAAAGCAACTTTAACCCCTGCCTGCACCAAACGATAATGACAGCCTAAGGCTAGCTCTAAACCACCGCCCATTGCCGTTGCGTTAATAGCGGCTATCACAGGTTTACTAGAGTTTTCTATAACACTAATAACACTTAATAAATTAGGCTCTTGTAAAGCTTTTGGCGTACCAAATTCGGTAATATCAGCCCCACCACAAAAAGCTTTACCTGCCCCCGTAATCACAA
>JAYWHD010000036.1:0-74045 GCA_043777895.1 Betaproteobacteria bacterium
TATTTAGTAGTCATTGACAATGTACTCGGCACTGTGACGCTAATATATTATGCTGACCCTAGCCTATGTGGCAGTTATGAAACGGCACACATTGAATTAAATCATTGGATAAGCCGCATTTATTCTCCAGTCCCAACAGCCCAGTACGCCGAACATAGTGCCAGCCCAACCACAATAATACAACGAAAGTATACGCACGCCGATTATTTACGCGATGCACAAACGTGTATTGATTACATTCACGCAGGGGATTGTATGCAAGTACAACTAGGGCAACGCATTAGTCAAACATTTACACAAGAACCTTTGATGTTATACCGTGCTTTACGCCGTATTAATCCATCACCTTATATGTATTATTATTGGTTAGATACGCTTGACTGTGTACCGTTTTATATCGTTGGTGCATCGCCTGAAATTTTAGTTAGGCAAGAATCTATTGTAGTAAATGGTATAAAAATTGGCTGCAATGTCGCGGTACGTCCCTTAGCAGGCACACGTAAACGGGGGCAAACACCTGAACAAGACGCAGCCTTAGCCGCTGAATTATTGGCTGACCCTAAAGAATGTGCTGAACACGTCATGTTAATTGACTTAGCCCGTAATGATATTGGACGAATCGCTAAAACAGGCAGCGTAAAAGTGTTAGAACAAATGGTCATTGAAAAATATAGCCACGTTCAACATATTGTTAGCCATGTGGAAGGTCAGTTAATTGATGGTTTAAACAATATGGACGTATTAAAAGCGACTTTTCCAGCAGGCACATTAACTGGTGCACCCAAAGTGCGGGCGATGGAAATTATTGACGAATTAGAACCCGTTAAACGCGGTATTTATGGCGGTGCAGTCGGTTATTTAAGCTATAGCGGTGCAATGGATGTCGCTATTGCAATTAGAACGGGCGTTATACAAAACAACGTTTTATATGTCCAAGCCAGTGCAGGTTTAGTCGCAGACAGCCAAGTAGAAGCGGAATATCAAGAAACTGAAGCCAAAGCCCGTGCCGTATTGCGTGCTGCTGAACTGGTACAAACTGGCTTTTAAGAAATTTTTTAAGGATTTTTATGTCTCACTTTGTAAATAATACTGACTCTAAACCTGTTTTTTTGATGATTGATAATTATGATAGTTTTACCTATAACTTAGTGCAGTATTTTGGTGAGTTAGGGGCAAACATTATGACTGTGCGTAATAATCAAATCACTTTACAAGACATTGAACACTTAAATCCTAGCCATATTTGTTTGGGTCCTGGCCCTTGTGCACCTATACAAGCGGGCATTACTATTTCGATTTTGCAGCACTTTGCAGGAAAAATACCTATGCTTGGTGTATGCCTAGGGCATCAAGCCATTGGTGAAGCATTTGGTGGTAAAGTCATTCGTGCGGCTCAACCTATGCACGGTAAAACAGATACTTTAACGCATGATGGCTTAGGTGTTTTTACACATTTACCTAGCCCTTATATTGTGACCCGCTATCATTCATTAGCCATTGAATCAGCCAGTTTGCCGCCTTGTTTAACCGTCACTGCAACCACCCCTGACGGTGAAATTATGGGCGTTCGCCATAAAAAGTACGCAATTGAAGGGGTTCAGTTTCACCCAGAAAGTATTTTAAGTGAACACGGTCATGCACTACTGGCTAATTTTTTAGCCGTACATATTTAATGCTTAGTGTTCAACATTTAATGTTTAATGTTTAATACTTAATACTTAATACTTAATATTTAATTGATATGAAAATTATTACTGCTAATTTAAACGGGATTCGCTCGGCGAATACTAAAGGTTTTTTCACTTGGCTTAATACGCAGCAAGCCGATGTCGTATGTGTGCAAGAAACCAAAATTCAAGCTATACAGATGAATGAGGCTTTGCTAAACCCAACCACTGAAATGTGTCAATATATTGGTCATTTTCACTACGCACAAAAAGCAGGTTATTCAGGTGTGGGTATTTATACAAAAATTGTGCCCGATGCTGTAAAAATAGGCTTCGACAATGGCGAATTTGATGCCGAAGGACGCGTAATACAAGTAGACTTACCCACGGTCACCATAATTAGTGCCTACTTCCCCAGTGGCTCTAGCGGTGATGTTAGACAAGCGGCTAAGTTTCGCTTTTTAGCTGCATTTTTACCGCACTTAAAACAGTTACAGGTACGCTGTAAAATTGAAAAACGTGGATTAGTATTGTGTGGTGATATCAATATCGCCCATCAAAATATTGATTTAAAAAACTGGAAAAGTAATTTGAAATCTTCAGGCTTTACGCCTGAAGAACGGGCTTGGCTTACGCAAATACTGACGCAAGAAAATATGGTTGATATTTGGCGTACTGTGTACCCCAGTGAAGCAGGCTACACTTGGTGGAGTAACCGTGGCGGTGCTTATCAAAATAACGTTGGTTGGCGAATTGATTATCAATTATGTAATGCCGATTTTGCTGCTAAAGCCCACTGTGCTAGTGTATATAAAGCACAAAAATTTAGTGACCACGCCCCTTTAATAGTGGAATATGCCATATAAATTAATCTACAGATGGCATCACTGTATGCCAATAACGTTTAGCAACTGTACGCTGTGCCTGTATTTTTATCGGTTCATCTGCTTCAGAATGAATATCAATGACCACTGCCCCGTCCACATCACTACGCCATTGTTTAATACCTGCCTCAATATACCGCTGACTCACTAACGGATGAGGATGTCCATAGCGGTTTCGGTAACCATTTTGAATCACAACGTGGCTTGGGTTCACGGCACTTAAAAATTCAGTTCTACTTGAGGTTTTACTGCCGTGATGCGGTGATAACAAAATAGTACTTTGAAGTGCTTGGCCATATTCATTGACTAAGTTTAATTCTTGAGCCGATTCAATATCACCCGTTAATAATACGCTGTGCTGTTTATTGCCATTTACACTGCTTATTTTGAGTACGCAACTAACTGAATTAGTACTTCTATTTAAAAAGTCAAGTGGTGTCATTAAGGTCGGTGGATGCAAAAACTGTATCGTTAAACCCGCCCATAGTAACTGTTTACCTGATTGACAAGGCAAACGGTTTGAAGGCAACAATGTCAATAAGCGGTGTTGCGGTGCAAGGCTGTACCACCATTGTTGTATTGGCATTTGTGCGACTAAACTGCTCACACCGCCCGAATGGTCTTCATCAGCATGGCTTAATATGACGTGGTCTAAAGAATGCACACCGACTGAATATAAATAGGGCAAAATCACCCGTTCTGCGCCATCACTTTCACTGCCATAGCGAGGCCCTGTATCAAATAATAAAGTGCGTCCTTGGCTGTGTATCACTACCGCCATACCTTGTCCAACATCTAAAAACACGATACGCCAAGTTGATTTATCCCAAGACATATAGACCGTAAAACAGATACTGCCCAGTATAAATACGGCTACTGCTATATATCCCAGTATACGGCGGCGTGTTAAAAAAGCACAAGAGATAGCGGCTAATACACCAAATACTTGCCAAAACCAAGGCGTACTAGGGATATGAATAGACGCATACGGTATACGTAATAAAGCCTCTAATATCCATTCCATAATAGTTTGTACATATAACAAAATACGCATTAATAATACAGCTCCTTGTTGCCACACGCCAGACAATACCGCTGCTAATAAAGCTACAGGCGTAGAAATCCAGCCCATTATTGGAATAGCAACGGCATTAGCCAATGGACTTACCAAAGAAGTTTGATTAAAAAATAAAGCAGTCAGCGGAATTAAAACCAAGGTTAATACCCACTGTGTATGGGCAGCTGTTTTTATGATTAATTTATAGTGATGCCAGTGTGTAAAAAATTCTGTGCTAGCCTGTAATTGTGGTTGTGATATAGCCCCATTTTGATGTCGCCATTCAACGGCTACCAGTACCGCGACTGCCCCATAAGACAACCAAAAACTAGGTGATATGACGGCTATTGGCTCTTGTATCAGGGCAATGCCTGCTGCTATCGCCATAACGTGGTACACAGAAGGGTGTGCCATTATTTTTTTTGCCAAAAAAGCCACACACAACATAAAAACTGTACGTTGTGCAGGCAATGCCCAGCCCGCGATTAAAGCATAAACGATACTGCTCCACAATAAAATATTTACCCGTATCGTGTGTAATGGTATCCATAATAAACGTCTTGGATTCGCACGCCAAAAATAGCTGCCCAGCCAGGCTAGTAAAGCTCCCATCAAAGCAATATGCGTACCAGACACGGCTAATAAATGCCCTGTGCCTGTATTATTGTAACGTTGCCATTGTGTATCATCTAAGCTACGTTGGTCACCCAGTGCTAAAGCAGCCACCCAGCGTGCAGCGTCTTGATTAGGGCTAATTAAAAATACTTGCGTACGAATAAGGCCTCTTATACGCTCTATCCACGGTAAAAACTGCTGAACTTGCGTATTTAAATCTTCATCTACAGTACGAATATACCCTGTAGCCGCAATACTATTGGATACTAGCCACCGTTCATAATCAAAGCCATTAGGATTAAGCGTACCGTGCCGTTGCTTCGCACGAAATGTTAAACGGTATTGTTGTGCTGCCTGTAAATTAAACTTAGCTTGATACCAGCTTAAAGCAATTATTTTGCCTTTTAAATTAAACGCTGGGTTTACGTGATTATCCACCTCACTGTGCTCTATTACAAATAAAATTTGTTGTGATTGTGACGATACTTTGGGTAAATGACTGACATACCCTGTAGCCGTAACGTCTTTACCTTCTAATTCAGCCGGAAAACCATCGGCAACTCTTTGGCTTCCATCATACGCAGCCCATACTATTCCGAACAACCCAGCCATACAAAAGTTACATATTAATAATATTAAAATTTTATGTACAGATACTTTATGTATGATTAATTTGTATATGGATAGTTTATGTGCAGACGATTTAGGTACAGATGCTTTAGATATGATGTGCTTAGCGTGTACACCATAAAAAGTAACAGTTATCACCCATACCGCTAAAGTGAGTAAACCCGTACCAATAACGTACAGAAAAATAGCTTCATCTGCGGGTAAAGTACTGGTAAACTGTATGGACAAACATCCTAATACAAACCCCAGTACCGCTATAGGACAAGCAAAGTATAGACTGGGTTTATTGATAGACATAACATTTTTAAAACTTTAAGTAAGTAATGCTGGAGCTTTATTATTAGCGTTGCTACTTTAGAATAATTAAAATATTTTTACTAAGAATTTTTTAGAGATTGATACCTTAAATATACTGAAGCAGCACCTTAAAATTTAATTGACTCTATCTATTGTATTAATCACACAATGATTTCGAGTACTCTTGATTCGGTATTGTATTTGGGTTATGAGTGATAATCGCCCGAGCTTCTAAATATTTTACAATTGCTCCATCAATGATACCATTATTATTAACACTAGGATACGATATAAGATGAGCACTATAATAACCTGATACAGGTACTTTAAATTCATGAGACATAGTACGTTGTAAAAGACCTTGATTTAGTTTCTGGTCTTTAGTTGATTTACTAGTGATCCAACTGCCTTCGGCAAGGTCGCCGTCTTTTGGTGCTGCAACTACATGTATAGTTGCATCTATTGGAGTACTTTTTTTATTATTAGCACATACTGCACCAAAAAAATAAGCTGGTTTACCCGCGGTCAAATATATACGGGGTGTCTGACAAGTGTTTTTATAAGAATCAAAAACGTGTGGAGTAGACCAAAATCCGGGGAGGTTATGGAGAGGTGAAGGTTGAATCCAAACAGGTTTGCCGGCATATACGGCTCTATCACACCGCTGAAAATTAGCACTAGCTTGCGTTGATATTAACATTCCCAACGATAACAACGCCGCCGAGGCAATACTAAAAGTGGTTTTTTTATTGAAGTGTTTCATGATAAATTCCAAAATTAAGGGTTAATAAATTATTAAATTATTAAATTATTGCTTATTTAGTATTAAGCATAAGCACTTATATATTAATTATATAAGCAATTTTATTATACTTGAAACAGTAAATTAAAATTTAATTGACTCTGTCTATTGTGTTAATCACACAATTATTTTTCAAAGGCATCTTATATGAAAAAACCTTTGCTTTTTAAGGCTTAAAAATATATGTTTATATGTTTAATGGTTTTGAAAGAAAGCCTATTATTACTTTGATTTGATATGTGCTTTCTTAGCTTGTTTATACGCTTTTTTATAGGGTCTCACGTGACCTAAACAGCCTATAAAACACATCCAAGACAATAAAAACTCAAACCAAGCATAGTACTGTGAAGCACCTGTATCACCCATACCACGAATAACGCCTTCACTCATATACAGTAACACCAACATACTGACTATTTGTAATACATATAGCCGACCCAACCATAAACCTTTTAGGCAAATGGCTAAAGGCAATACTTTTAATACTAACCAAGTACCGCCTACACGGACAGGTGCACCCTGCCATTCCCACCACACGCACAGTATACATAATAATACAGCCGCAATAAAAGCTACAGCCTGCCAAGGCGTTGAAAAGTATTTCATAAAATTCATAGTAATATATTGTTTGTAATAATAACGATAGTATTAATACTAGTATTATTTTTTAACTATAGTACATACTACAGTACATACTTCACCAGTGGATGGTCTTTTAGTACTGTATTTAAATGCTCTAATTGCAGCATACTATTAGCAGTTACAGTAAATGCAACTGCAAGGTACGTACCTGCTTTACTAGGACGCATCTCAATTGTATGGGCATCAAAATCAGTGATAATACTGTGTACACACTCACTAATTGCTTGTACTAAACCGTCTACTTGTCGACCAATGACTGTAACAGGGACTTCGCAGGGGAACTGCATAATTGTTTCGGTAGCCACTGGCATTATAGAATTAATAGAGTTAATAGAGTTAATAGTCATATTTAATATGTTATTTAAAAATAAATATATAAAAATATTAATATAAAAATATTAATATAAAAAATTTCTTTAATCAAAAGAATATTAATCAAAAGAATATTTAAAAACACATCTAAAAGTATGTTTAATAATATACTTAAGAATATATAAGGATATATTTAAGGATATATTTAAAAGTATATTTTTATGTTTTTATATTGCTATATTGTATCCAAGCCATTAAACGTGACCATAGCGACGTAGATTGAACAGCATTAATACTCATAGCAGGTAAAGTTAATAGTAATTTAGGTATATGACCTACAATATTTGAATATATATTTACAGTTGCGATAGTCTGCCCCGCTGCAATAGGTAAAGATAGTTTAGAGCGTGGAACCAGTTCATAGCGTAATTGCTGGGGTGAATATTTTTTTGGTAATACTAACCATATTGATTCAGGCGTATATACTGATATGGCATCTGGTATATTAGTAATAATCAACTTACCCAAAACTTGATTACGTGAAAAAAATTTCCAAGCAACAAAATTATTTTTTGCCCAAGTGATTAAATTAATATTGTCTAGTTCACGATTTTTGGCGGTCGTTGCCCCCAATGTAATTGCACTTAAACGCCAGTTATAATAGTCTGTTCCTGCGACAAATTTTAGTTGGCTGGTAGTCGCTAAATTATAACCCGCTATTTTAGTGTAGCCTGTTTTTAAACCATCAGCACCTTGATATAAATACAATAAAGGGTTACGATTTTTTTGTGTAACGCCATTCCACGTGTATTTTTTAAGGCTTAACCACGGGCGAGCCAATGGAAACTCATACCATAAAGCATGTGAAATACGAAGTAAATCAGCGGCACTACTTAAATGTTGTTCGTGCGTTAAACCATGTGGATTGTTCCAAATACTTTGAGCTAATCCTAATCGCTTAGAATGTATACTCATTTGAGCAACAAAGTTAGCTGCATTGCCTTTACCAAAAAACTCTGCTAACGCCCAAGCAGCGTCATTGCCAGAAATAGCTAACATACCTTGTAAAGCATCTTGTACGGTAACAACTTCACCGATTTTATAACCTACTTTTGAACCCTCTTGTGCAACGGCTAAAGCACTAATAGGCAATAGAGTATCCAAGGTAGGCTTATTAAATAAAGTATTATTAATGTTAGCCTTATTATTATTATTATTATTATTATTATTATTATTAATATTATTAGTAGTAGTGTTAGTAGTGTTAGTAGTGTTGTTATTAATATTAACTGAATACTTCAAGGCATACAGTACCGTATAAGCCGTAAACAGTTTAGTAATAGAAGCGGGGCTGGTTTGTACTGTTGCGTTATGGCTGGCTAAATCAGTATAAGTACCATTATGCTCCCACTGTTGTAGTAACCATCGCGGACTATTTAACTGTGGTTCAGCTTGGACAGTAACCCAAGCCAGTACACTGGCTAATACACATACCGTTTGAAAAAAACGGTATTGACAACAACGTATTACTTTTTTCAAGATATTATCAAAATTAATAGCAAAAAACTTATAACATTTGATTTAAGGCCATATCAAAATGCCGTGTCGCTAGTTTTTTTAAAGGCACTAATTGACGGTGAAAAAAATGATCAGCGTGTGGCACTATAGTAATAGGTAAATTTTGCGGACGAGTCCACGCCATAATTTCAGACAAGGGCATTGTTTCATCTAATTCACCATGAATCATCATAGTAATATTGGTATTGACATTGACTTGTGCAAAGCGTGGCACAGCCGCACCAGCTAATACCATACCCAACAACTTATCTTCGGGCAAAGTTAATGCCAAACGTGCAGCAACTGCTGTACCAAACGAAAATCCACCTAATAAAATAGACAGGCGCTCACCACCAGGAATATGGTGTTGTAGCCAAGCCAAGGCAGCAGCAGCATCTTCAGCTTCACCTGCACTGGCATCATAAATTCCTTCACTGTTATGTACCCCACGGTAATTAAAACGAATGGAGGCACAGCCTAGCCCAGCACAAATACGGGACAATGTTGTCGTAACTTTATTGTCCATATCGCCCCCACGCAAAGGGTGTGGGTGTGCAATTAAAGCCAAGGCACGCGGTGAATCCACCCAAGGCGATGAAGCAGGTGGCATATCCAGCTCAATTTCTAAATTACCGCAAGGCCCCGTAATTAATTGTTTAGTTTTGCTCATAAGAATAATAAAAATAAGGTATAAAATAAATAAATAAGAATAATAAAATTAACGTATAGAATGTAAAGTAAACGATCTTGTGATTGTAAGCGTTTATGTTGCTATTGGGCTTGAGAGTTCTAACTGTGTTGCAATAACTCCGTTTAAAATATGTGTATCAATGATAGTGTCAATATCACTATTATCCATATAGGTGTACCAAGTGCCTTGTGGGTAAATGACTAAACAAGGCCCTTGTTCGCAACGTTCTAAACACCCCGCCTGATTAATGCGTACTTGACCTATTTGATTCAAACCCAATTGTTTGATGCGGTGTTTGGCGTGTTGATGAGCGTTTGTTGCAGATTCGCCGCCACAACATTGCCGTATAGGTTCACCATTGATAGATTCACGCATATTCAGGCAAAAAAATACGTGGTATTTATACACATCACCTGTTAATTTGATGGGTTCTACAAACTTAGCAGAATCACCCTGAATAGATTTAATTATTTTAGTCATATCGCTATATTGCACAGTAAAATTGCATGATAAAAGCTTGTTATTTTACCGCGAATATTAATCAATATTAATTAAATATAATATAGCCTTACAACAATACCGTATTTATTTATCAGCATCAATATGAGCATAGACTTAACATCTCACGACATCACCTACAGTATTATTCCTATTGACCCTGCGGCTCATATATTTAAAGTCATTTTGAATATCGCCCACCCAAACCCACTGGGTCAGATACTATATATGCCTGCTTGGATTCCTGGCAGTTATAAAATCCGTGAATTTGCTAAAAATATCACTCAAATTCAGGCGTACTATCATAATCAATCTAGTCAAACTCAAACTCAAACTCAAACTATTACTCGCTTAAAACAACTTGATAAACACAGCTGGCAAGCTGAACCTTGGTTAGTTGATACTAACACTAACATTAATACTGATATTGATATTGATACTAATATTGATGCTAATATTAATTTGACAGTGATTTGTTATATTTATGCTTATGATTTATCTGTACGAACCATTTACTTAGACGAATATTATGCTGTAATTAATTTTTCAAGTTTATGTTTAGCAGTCAAAGGGCAAGAAAATCGTCCTTGTTGTATAACATTGTTGCCGCCTTGCAGCAATACACACAATCAGCACCGTATTGAAGCGGAGACTTGGCAAGTAGTAACCAGTTTACCCCGTTATCACCATACTTTACCAAAGCATTTTGGAGCATACTATGCCATTGATTATGATGCACTAATTGATTATCCTGTCTATCTTGCCCCCAAGCACTTAATACAATGGGGACAGTTTACAGTCAATAATGCACTGCATATTATTGCAATAGTTGGTCGTATACCTAGTTTAGATATGCCGCGTTTAATACGTGATACACAAGCCATTTGTGCCGCACAGATTGCTTTATTTGCCCCTGACACTCATGATGCACCTTTTTTAGATTCTGACACTCAAGCACACTATATATTTATGACACAGGCAGTCAGCGATGCTTATGGTGGGCTAGAACACCGTGCCAGTACAGCACTCATTTGTAAACGTAGCGATTTACCCAATAATTTAGATAAAAGCCATGAGGTAAGTGCGGGTTACCAACAATATTTAGGCTTAATTAGCCATGAATATTTTCATACATGGCTCGTTAAGCGGATTAAACCTGCTAACTTTGTCAAGTATGATTTAATACAAGAAAACTATACGCCTTTATTGTGGTTATTTGAAGGGTTTACCGCTTATTACGATGATTTAATATTGGTACGTGCCAACATTATCACACCCCAGCAATATTTAGACGGTGTATCTAAAACAATTAGCAGCGTTTTACGTACCCAAGCCCATTTGACTCAAAGTATTGCCGATGCTAGTTTTAATGCTTGGGTTAAATATTACAACCCCGATGCAAATAGCCCCAATGTAGACAGCAATTACTATACGCAAGGTAGCTTAATTGCTTTGTATTTAGATTTATATATTCGCTTACATACAGGTATTTTTAACACAGAAAAGGGTGTAACAACGCAAGCAAAAAGCTTAGATGACGTTATGCGGTTACTTTGGTATCGTTTTGGAAATGACTTTTACAAAGCCAATAATCAGCCAAAGACAGGGGTTACTTTAGCGGATATTTACGCAACATTTAATTCAGCAACGGGGCTACATTTAGACAGTTTAATTGAATCACTGACGCAAATCGCTGCCGATATACCGCTACAAGTTTTAATAGAACAGTTTGGGATAACGTGGACTCAAACGGCTTTATCAAACACTGTTAGCTTAGGGGCTAATATAAAAAATATAGGAAACGAAGTTTACTTAGCCAATGTTTACACGAATGAAGCAGCTCATAAAGCGGGTTTATCAGGGGGAGATTGCTTAATTTCGCTGGACAAACTGCGGATTACAGCCAGTAGTTTACCTACAATTTTGGCACGGCTACCTGCTGGAAAAACAGTTCATGTACTGGCTTGGCGACGCGATGAACTCATTGATACACATATTACTTTGGACGATTCACCCACTACACAGGTTAAACTAAGCTTAAAAAAAGTAATGCCCGGTTGCTTGACTGAATGGCTAAAAATAACGGTAATGTTTAAATAACAATTAGCTAGGATAAGGCAAAACCGATGAAGCGGATAAATCATTAGCCGCTTGCATTAATAACCATGAACGAATCCGAGTCGCATCGTTAATACGCGACATTTTCCCCGCAGAATCAAGTAGTACCATCATCACTGAACGCCCATCTATGAGTGCATGCATCACTAAACATTGTCCTGCAGCGTTAATAAAACCCGTCTTTTGTAACAAAACAGTCCACTCTGGATTATTAACTAAACGATTAGTACTGTGAAAAGACAACAACTGCCCCATCTCTCCAGTTAATGTTAAACTGGATTGAGTGGAAAAATCACGGATTAATGGATACTTACTAGCTGCTTTCATTAGCTTAACTAAATCTTGTGCTGACGCCATATTGGCACTGGCTAAACCCGTACCTTCAACAAAATAACTTTGATTCATACCTAACTGCATTGCTTTGTAGTTCATTGCATCAACAAATGCCGATTTACCGCCTGGATAATAGCGAGTTAGCATATTAGCAGCACGGTTTTCACTTGACATTAAGGCTAAGTGTAGTGCTTCACGGCGACGCAACTGAATACCCAAACCTAAACGCGAACGTACTTGCTTTTCTAACTGTAAATCAGGTTCTTCAATCGTTAATATTTCATCTAAATCTTGATGTGAATCCATCACAACTAAAGCTGTCATTAGCTTAGTAATTGAAGCAATAGGCAAAGCCGTTGAGCTATTTTTATCCAATAATACTTCGCCTGTTTTTACATCAACTACAAATGCAACCGATGATTTTAACGCTAAAGGATCTGGTGTATCGCGTAAACCTACCGATACCGCCATACTTGAAGGCGGTAGATGTGTAGCAACATAGGCCGTAGTTTTATAACGAGTAGCACTAGAATAGTAAGCATCATTTAATGATGTTTTCAAGCTAGGGAATGTTTTCTTTGAACTTAAATGACTGGATTGACTATTATGGCTGTTATTAGCTTTAGTATTATTCAATTTAATTTTAATTACTCGCCCTGCTTTTGTGGATTTGGGCTCAATTTTAATAGTATGTTTAGTTTTGACGACAGTAAAGTTTTTTTTAGAATGTTCATGGCGATTTTTTGCATCAACTACGCCATTACCTAACACTAATATTAATGTTACAAAAAGAGCTTGTCTTAACAAACACAATGACGAATAACGTAGAAAATTCATAAATATATCTCAATCAAAAATTTAATCAATACTGGATACGATAACACTTAGCAAACGCTGATTTTAAATGTTATTTTTTATTAGCAATAGTAAATCAAGGAACATTACTTTTTATTACTAAATTATTAGCTCAATAAAAATTTAGAATTTTAAAATAAAGTGTAAAAATTATATTAAATTATTTCTTGCACGCATTTCAGCATGTATTTTGTCTATTTCATCTGGTAATTGACTAGGCTTGACCGAAGCATTGGGATTGGCTAAATTATTAGGGCCTACGATGCTATTAATAGGTGTAGTGGGTAGTTTGGTAGTATCTGATGCGTCTCTTGTCAACCATGCGTACATTTTATTTTCAAATTTTTCATTTGTTTTATTTATAGATTTTATTGTATTTGTAAATTCTTCACTTGATGATGGTCTAGGTGTAGGTATTCTTATAGTGCTAGGTATTGCATTTGATGTATTGGAACTCGCCAAAGTATCAGAGTTTGATCTTGCACTTGAAGTACTAGGGTTTGCTCCTGCACTTGCATTACTAGAGTTTGATTTTGTATTCAGACCATCACTTTTCGTTAATTGTTCATACGCATTATTAACCTCTCGTATTCTAATGGACGATTCTACACTACTATTTTTATCTGGGTGATGATTGAGAGCCTCTTTCCTATATGCTCGTTTAATTTCGGCAAGTGTCGCATTGGCTGAAACCCCTAAGCTGTCACGAGCTAGCTTATCAAGAGCCATTTTTTTATCACTTGCAACATTAGAGTTTGCTGAAGGGTTAGGCCTTGTACCTGAAGTATTAGTATTTGCTGAAGGATTGGGTGGTCTAGTAGTATTTTGCGTAGCACTTGGCGTACCAGCCGCTGCAACATTATTGATAAATCTACCCACTTTTTGTGCAGTTTTTCTCATATAAGGTTGATGCGGGGTTGCATTACGCGTACTCATAGCCATACCCACACCAGATTTTGTTGTACCTGCTGTCAATAATGTACCAGCAAAATTAGCAGAGTTAGCTGGAACCCAAGCGATTAAAGCGGTTAAAGTAATCCCAAACCCTGCTTGAATAACAGATTCTTGTAATTCAGAAATAACGTAACTACCTACCGTACTACTCATATAATGACTGGCTATGCCCCCAGCCGAAAGAGTCGCTAAAATAGCTAAAAATGAAATGGTTACTTTAGTACAAATAGTAATAGTTACAATCAAAACAGCCATTTGGATACTTGCAGCAAACATCATATTAAGCCAACTATGAAAAAACTCGCGAGTCACTTTGTACAACATACAGTACAACGCTAAGGGGAATAACGCTAGCCCAGTTTTAATCATTAATTCGTTAATCAAAAAAATAATTCCTGCCGTAATTTGTGGCGAGACATCAGATATAAGCGCCATAATAAAAGCAGTCGTTTGTAGAGGTGCACTGACATCTTTCATCACGGGTGCCATAGTGAGTAAGTTAGATGCGGCAAAAGCTGCGTTCATTAAGCCTAATTCAATGGCTATTTTTCTACCAGGTATTGTAGTTGTCAACACACTAATTGGAGGAAGCCCTAAAAGGGTTAAATCACCCGAACTATTTGGATTAATTAAGTTACCTGTAGACCATTCACCAGGCGATGTCTGCATAGCACCCGTCAAACCATCAATGATCATTCGGCGTAAGGCCTTCACAAGACCCAATGCGCTATCTACATCTGTTTTTACATAGTGTAAAACTATTATGACTATAATTACATGATACAGTAAGTCACGTAAGCTTGGGTTAGGCACTGCTTCAGTAGACTTTTGTAAAATAATTATGTACCCGTAATGTGCAATGTACATTGTTTCAATGCCTAAGGCAATAATCATTATTGAAGTACCAAATTTAGCGATTGCTGGATCTACCACAGCACTGTAACCACTTAAGATTAAGGTAGAAATGAGTTGAAATATGGGGTAGGCAAACGAATCCATAAATATTCCTGTTTAATTTATATTTATATTTATTTATTTATATTTATTTATATTTATTTTTTATTTATATTTTTTTAAATTTACACTATTTATGCTATTTACTATGTTACTTATAGTATTCACATACTTACAATATTCGCCTATTTGTTTACTTACTTACTTACTTATTTGTTTACTTATTTGTTTAAGTCAGCCTATAAAATATTATTTAAGTACTAACAAAACGTTATGTGCAATAATAGCGTTTTAAACCCAAACTTGGTAAGTGTTTTACATTTAATTAAAACTGTAAAGTGGCTACCTCCTAACTAAGAGTATTTTATGAAAAAAAGCATTCACCCAAACTTTCGCGAAGTATTATTTTTAGATGTAACCAACGCTAAAAAGTACATTATTCGCTCTACTTTAAATAGTAAAGAAACCATTGAACACGAAGGTAAAACCTATCCTTTGTTTAAATGTGATTTAACCTCTAGTTCGCACCCATTTTATACGGGCGAACAGAATAAAATCGTTGATACCGCAGGTCGTGTTGATCGCTTTAAACAAAAATTTGCTAAAATGACTGGTAAAGCGTAATTTTATACAATTTATAAACTTATTTTTATAAACTATAGATTTATTTAATCTTAATTAATTTTAATATAAGCAGTAGTAAAAAGCCCTATACAGTGCGGTTTTTTACTACTGCTTACTGCTTAAAGGCAATACATATTTTATAAAAATACTTTTAAGATACTTTTAAGATACCTATTTTAAATACCTATTTAATGCTTAGTACATTAACACTACCAAAGGCTTTTCATGTTAGACATTCAACAATTACGCAAAGAGTTACCCTCAATTGTCGCTAGTTTAAGTACGCGTGGTTTTACATTTGATACCAGTACTTTTGAATCTCTAGAAACGCAAAGAAAAACACTACAATTTAGCACAGAACAATTACAGGCACAACGCAATAGCTTATCCAAACAAGTCGGCATATTAAAAGCAAAAAAAGTAGATGTCAGCGATATTTTAAACAAAGTATCTATTGTAAGTAACGAACTGTCACACAATGAACAAACACTGAAAAACTTACAAAATCAAATTGAATTATTTTTGTTAGACATACCCAATATTCCGCACAGTTCAGTCCCGATTGGAACGAATGAACAGGGTAATTTAGAATTATTACGCTGGGGTATTCCTCGCGTGTTTACTAATGAAACTACACTGAAAGACCATGTTGATATCGGTACATCATTAGGGTTAGATTTTGATACAGGCACTGTATTAACAGGCTCTCGCTTCGCTGTGCTAAAAGGCGGCATCGCAAAACTACACCGTGCCTTAGCTGCGTTTATGTTAGATATGCACACCACTGAACACGGCTACACCGAATACTATACACCCTATATTGTTAATGCAGAAACATTACGAGGAACGGGTCAATTACCCAAGTTTGAAGCCGATTTATTTGCAGTTAAAAAAGGGGGGCAAGACAGTGACAATGAATTGCTTTACTTAATTCCAACTGCCGAAGTCACTTTAACCAATACGGTACGCGGTGCATTGTTAAATGCAACTGATTTACCTCTAAAAATGACTGCCCATACCCCCTGTTTTCGTAGCGAAGCAGGCAGTTATGGCCGTGATACGCGAGGTCTCATTCGCCAACACCAATTTGATAAAGTTGAAATGGTACAAATAACTGATACTAGTACCAGCTATGCGGCACTAGAACAACTAACACAGCATGCTGAAGCCATTTTACAGGCGTTAGAATTACCTTATAGAAAAATGCTCTTGTGTACTGGTGATATGGGATTTAGTGCCAGCAAAACCTATGATTTAGAGGTATGGTTACCCGCTCAAAATACTTATCGAGAGATTAGTTCTTGCTCAAATTGTGAAGCTTTTCAAGCAAGACGACTAGGTACTCGATCTAAGGGTTTAGCAGGTAAAACTGAACCCGTGCATACCTTAAATGGTAGTGGTTTAGCAGTAGGCCGTACTTTAGTTGCTATTTTAGAAAACTATCAAAATACTGATGGTTCTGTCAATATTCCAACGGCTTTGCAGCCTTGGATGGGCGGTATAAAGCAACTATATACTTAAATTAAGCGAATATCTATCATCTACATGGTATATGATTTTAGATATTATATGATTTTAGATATAATTTATTTTTTAGAGTGTGATTTTTAGAGTGTGAGTGTCTATGTCCATATTGTCTACATTTAAAGCTTTGTTTACGCGTCAAAATAATAGTCATCATAAAACTATTATTAAAGACATACCCAAAAAAAATTCTGCTTCACCTTCTATAGCGATGCCTATACAAGCACAAATAAAATCAACTACACCCGCTTTTGATGCCCAAGCCGTTCAAGTTGAACTGAATAGTTTAATTAATTTACCGAACGATGCACATAAAGATGGGTTACTTATAGCATTTGCAACTAAAAGCTTAAGTACGCAGCACCGTTGGCAAGCGGTACAAGCAACGAGTCCCGCAGCATGGCAAACTATTTTGACACAGGTTGCACCGCGTGACCGCCGTATATTTAAATGGGTTAAGGCTGAAATAGCCAACCAAAAAGCAGCCCAGACCAAAGAATCTACGTGGGCTGATTTATCAAGCCGTTATCAAACATTGTTACGAACACCCAGTATAGAAGTGAGTCATTTTATTGATTTAGACAAAGCCTTTGACAATGCACATACCAAATGTACATTTGATATAAATATCCAAACTACGGTTACTGAATGGCGTTCACAGCTACAAAGCCGTCTACAAATACAAAATGATATGCAACGAACGGCTCAACGCTTATTAGCGGATATTAAGCATATTTATGCCCTTGCACAGTCGGGCGAATGCGATACCCATTTAACTGTGCAATTAGATGCAGCAGTGACTACCTATAATGACTTACCTGCGGCCAATGGTGTATTGGCTATTCAACGTTTATATGAAGAAATAAATACACTGTTACCTATAGTCAATACAACACTGACGGACGCTGCTATTGCAGCAAACCAGTTAAATGAAGTCAATCAATTGCTTAAAAAAGCGCAGGACTTTTCTCAACAAGACCCTAGCAGCATTAACGCTATTGGAATAGCTGAATTAAAACGTACTTGGCTTGATAAATTTAATGGCTATGAAGCACAAAAGCGTAGCTTTGAAACTGCATTAAACCAAGCTAATCAGCAATTGTCTGTCTATCAATCACAATTAATAGCACATTGTAACGGCTATCAAAATGAGTTAAACAATAAACAAATTGCTTTGTCTGCCGCCTTAGAAGCAGGACAAGGACAAACTAGTGTTGCACTGTTTGACGAAATAAATGCCTACATTGCTCAATCATCGACACTAGATGTACCCACATTGCCCAGTGAACAGTCTGCTGAACTAGACCGTTTATTGTCGCAAGCCCGAGAAATACGCAGTTTGTTATGGCAAGGTGCTGCATTAGAACGTGACATAATCATTAATAAACTACAGTCTTTAGCTGATAAACCTTTAGTGGGTAAATTCCAAGAAGCTGCATTTAAAGAAGCCATAGACGCTTGGAAAGCTATTAATCTTAAAGCAGGTAACGCGCCTAGTGGTGTTTATAATCAATTTAAAATTGCCAGTGATGCCGCTTATAACCCAATTAAGCTATATAAAGAAGGTATGCGACAAGTCAATACCGTTGGTAACGAACAACGTGAAATTTTACTCACCGAACTAAGCACTATTCAAGCGGAAATTGATTGGAATACAGTGGATTGGCGTGGTGTAGAGGACTTACGCAAAGAAGCCCGTAAACAATGGCGTGAATGTTTACCTGCTTCATACAAAGACCGTGATACACTGTATCAACGTTTTGATGCAACTATGCAGGTGTTTGAAGAAAAATTAGCCTATGCTCGTACAACAGAATTAAGCCGTAGAGACACTTTAACGCAAGCAGCCAAGGCTTTAGACGGACAACCCTTTGCCGAACAACATAGCCAAGCCCGTGAGTTAATGGCCCGCTATAGTAGCGAAAGAATTAATGTATTAATACCGCGTGAACTTGACCAAGCTTCATGGCTAAGTTTTCGTGCTGCCGTTGATGCGGTTTATGCACGGCGTGACGCAGAACGTCAAGCTGAAATTAATACTACTAATCAAGTAATCACGGACTTAATTAACGCTAAACACACTGTCTTAACGCAGTTAAAAACGATTTATTCTAATACACCTATACCTGTATTTACGCCTATATTGAATGGTACTGAAAATAACTCCGTAATCAATAACGTGTCTTTAAACTCTAAGTCATTACAAGCCGCATTAACTAAAGCTCAAAATGATTGGTATGAGTTAGGCGAATTGTCCCCAGAAATAATGGGGGTGAATAGTGAATGCTTGATACAAGACTGGCTGGCGACTCAAGCTGATGTAGATATAAATATAAATAGCTTAAAAAACTACGAAAAACAAGCCCGCATCGTACAAGCATTAAATGTAGCAAAAGCACTTGATAGTAACAGCATTAATAATATTGATAATGCTATTAATACTAATAATACTAATAATACTAATAATACTGATAATACTGATAATATTAATACTGATTTGCTCAATATATGGACTGTTGCCAGTGAAGACAGTTTGATTAAACACGCATTTATTAAGCGTATTACTGCCTTACAAAATAATACCCAGCGTGTATCTGATACAGCCGAAGCATTGCATCAAGCAATATTAATCGCTGAAATTACTAATCAAATGGATAGCCCAACTGCTTATAAAGCAGACCGTTTAGCATTACAAGTCCAATCTTTGTCTGATAAGCTTACTGGGACAAAGCAGCAAAACCCTGATACAGGGCTTATTGCGTGGCTCACCGCTTTAGCATTACCCAATAGTACTCAAGGTGAAGCGGGCGAACGCCTTGCTTTAATGGCGAAACAACTTAGCTCTACAACACTACCCAATAGCTATTTCGTAAAGTAAGACACTATGAGTTCTATAGACCACCACGCTAGTCCTATCAAAAAAGACCCACTTGATGTGCATGTGAGTGTACTGCTCTCGGAAACTGTTACACACATTTTACGCACACCACGTGGTATTCACGGGACTTATATTGATGGTACATTTGGACGGGGCGGACACAGTGCTGAATTGTTAAAACATTTAAGTCCTCAAGGACGCTTAATTGCTCTAGATCGTGATAGGCAAGCCGTAATGCTAGGGTTATCTTGGAATGATTCTCGCTTCACTATGCTTCATAGCCCATTTTCACAAATGAATTTAGTATTAAACTCATTGGGTGTTGTGCCTAAACAAGTTGATGGTATTTTGCTTGATATTGGTGTGTCATCACCCCAACTAGACGATGCAACACGTGGATTCTCATTTAATAAAGATGCTGCGTTAGATATGCGTATGGACACCAGTTGCGGACAAACTGCTGCTGATGTTGTGAATACTTTGAGTGAACATGCACTCACACGGCTATTTAAAGAACTGGGTGAAGAGCCGCAAGCAGCCCGTATTTCGGCAGCCATTGTCTTAGCCAGACAAATAGCCCCGATTACTAATACGCTAGAATTAGCTAATTTAGTCGAACGCGTGGTTAAATTTAAAAAATATGGCTTTCACCCTGCTACTTTAGTGTTTCAAGCCCTGCGTATTTATGTCAATGAAGAATTAACAGAATTAGACTGTGTATTAAAACATGCTGAAAATATTCTGTGTGCTGACGGAAAATTAGCCATTATTAGTTTTCATTCCTTAGAAGATCGTAAAGTCAAGCAGGCTTTTCGCCCTATTCCTGTGACTGCACAATTGCGTCACTTACCCCGTCAAGACATACCGCACCCGTGGAAGGAAATTGAACGTATTAAACCCAGTGAATACGAATTACGTGCTAACCCCCGTTCGCGTTCAGCGGTATTACGAATCGCTCAACGGGTTGTTGATACGGTCAATTCATCTGTGTATTAAATAATGAAAGGTTTTAAAACACTAAACACCGTTTGTATATTAATGCTAGTTATTACTTGTATGTCCTTGGTAACCAGTCGGCAACAACAACGCTTAGATTTTTCTAAAATAGAGTCAGAAAAGCTACAGTTACGCCGTTTACAACAAGATTTTCAAAACTTAACCGCCACTCAACAGCAACTTGAGCAAACTGAACGAGTTGAACGTTTAGCACGTGAAGAACGCAATATGGAACGTATTCCTGCGAATAAAACTTTGTTTTTAACCGAAGGCATTTCACGTCATCAAAGACAATTCAAACCTTATATTAAATTAACTATACCGCCTAAGCCTGCAATAAATTTACATGTACCTGTGCAGGCACAGCTATGAAACCTTCAACAGGATCACACCAACCTACGCTTCGTCCAACTTATCCGCTGAAGCATACCCCGCAATTTAAACCTAATGCTCAACCCCGTTTATCACCTTCACCGCCTTTTAAACCTCAAGCTATTTTAAAACCCAAAAAACCAACTGGTTTTATAACACTGAATACTCGCTCATTGTTTTTGCAAACCTTAGTATTGTTATGCTTTTTGATTGGTTTAGGTAAATCGGCTTACCTACAACTATGGACACCTGCACATCTACAAGACCGTGGGGCAGTCCGTTATGAACGCAATATTGTTATGAGTGCGTATCGCGGTAAAATTTTTGACCGTAATAGTAATGAGATGGCAGGCAATATTACGACATCGGCAGTATCTTTAGTAGGGTCTCAAGCTAAATTAACCGAGTTACAAAAAGACCAGTTGGCTGAATTATTAGATATGACGCGTAGTGAATTAGAGGCTAAACAAAAGCAAGCTAAACTGGGCTTTATTTATTTAAAACGTCAATTAGACTTAGTAAAAGGCCGTAATATTCGTGAACAAATTCGCGTATTGCGTATCCCTGGTATTACAGTAGACGATGAATCGCGTCGCCACTATCCTTTGGGTGAGGCGGCTTCGCAATTACTGGGCTTTGTCAATTTAAGTGGTGAGGCTGTAGAAGGCTTAGAGTTTAAATTGAATGATGCCCTGTCTGGTACAGAAGGTTCACGTCGTGTCGTGCGTACAGGTATTGGACGTGTTGTTGATAATTTAAACAAAGATGAACCCGCCGAACACGGCGAAGATATTACGCTAACCATTGACAACGGTTTGCAATACCTGACTTATGCTGAATTACGCAGTGCAGTGATTAACAATAAAGCCGAGGGCGGTAGTGCGGTTATGCTGAATGCTAAAACAGGTGAAATACTGGCTTTGGCTAATTATCCTAGTTTTGACCCTAATAAATCAGGTAAAAAAACCAGTGCAAGTATCCGAAATCGCGTCACAACAGATGCGTTTGAACCTGGTTCTACTATTAAGCCTTTTACTATGTCTTTGGCTTTGGATAAAAATATAGTGTCTTCCAAAACTACTGTGTCAGGTCTGCCATTTATGGTAAATACATTGCGTATTCATGATGGCGACCACATGCGTCCCAGTATGACATTGGCAGAAGTGATGCAATATTCAAGCAATGTAGGTATCGTGCGTCTGTCACAAAGATTAAGTGCGAAAGAAATGCATACTTGGTTTTCTAATATGGGCTTTGGTAAAGCCAATAAATTACCTATGGGGGGTTCTACTACAGGCTTATTGCGTCCACCTTCAAAATGGCAAGCCGAGGACAAAGCAACTGCGGCTTATGGTTATGGCTTATCCGCATCACTATTACAAATAGCTAGAGCCTACACTGTATTTACAAATCACGGACAATTATTGCCCGTGTCTTTGTTAAAAATAAATACTCCGCCACAAGGTATTGCCGTTATGAAAGCCGATACCGCTGATTTGCTTAAAAACTATATGCAGTATGTGACCAGTCAACAAGGCACTGCCCCTTTAGCACAAGTTGATAACTATAGAACTGCAGGTAAAACAGGTACGGCTCGTAAACAAAAAAATGGTCAATATTTAGAGGGTCAGTATATTGCTTCGTTTGTAGGATTTGCTCCTGTAAGTAATCCAAAAGTAATTGTAGCGGTTATGATTGATGCCCCTAAAGGCGATAATTATTATGGCGGACAAGTCGCTGCACCGGTATTTTCTAATATGGTATCTGCCGCGATGCGTATGATGAATGTAACACCTGATAAACCTAATCAACCTGTAATAATTGCCCCTAGCCAGTCTAATGTATTAAAAGAATCCACTTTATGACGCATTTATATTTACTTGACAATTCATTACATATCGCCCAACAACTGCGGTGTATCGGACACACGCATACGCAATTATG
The DNA here is from genome assembly GCA_043777895.1 of Betaproteobacteria bacterium. Classification (GTDB taxonomy): domain Bacteria; phylum Pseudomonadota; class Gammaproteobacteria; order Burkholderiales; family Burkholderiaceae_C; genus JBDLSY01. The sequence goes on from JAYWHD010000036.1 coordinate 23,205, forward strand.
TCAAGACAGTCGCCAGTTAAAAGTCGGTGATATATTTGTGGCGTTTAGCGGTGATACTCACGATGGCCGTCATCATATAGTAACTGCTTTAAAATCAGGAGCCTGTGCTATTTTAGCTGAAGCTGAAGGTTTAGACGCATTTTTAACACCTGATGTAGTCTCTAATCAAATGATTAAAACGATTCAAATTATTGCTGTTCATAATTTAAAACAAGCTTTAGGCGGTATTGCTGACGCATTTTATAATTATCCTAGTCAAGTGTTAGACGTTGTAGCGATTACAGGTACGAATGGGAAAACTACCGTTGTTAATTATCTAGCACAACTCTTGGAACAGTTACAACAAAAACCGTGTGTAGTGTTGGGTACTTTGGGTGCAGGCCTTTACGGCAAAGCATTAAGTACTGGATTAACCACCCCGCACGCAAGCCAAGTACATACCGTACTGGCACACGCCGTAAAAGTGGGGGCAGGCAGTGCAGCTATTGAAGCCACATCAATTGGTTTAAAAGAAGGGCGTTTAAACAGTGTGGCTATTGATGTCGCTGCACTAACCAACTTTACACAAGACCATTTAGATTATCACGGCACAATGGCTGCTTATGCAGCAGCAAAACGTAGCTTATTTGATTGGACTGGCTTAAAAACAGCGGTTATTAATATAGACGATGCTTTAGGTATTGATTTAATGTCTAGTTTACAAATAGAGCGACCTACTCTTCAGCTGATTACAACGGGCTTAACAGCTACTGCTGATGTATATGCCAGCGATATGACTATACTAGTCAATGGAACGCAATCATTCACATTACATTATCAACAACAACAATATGCCATCACAATACCGTTATTAGGTATTTTTAATATTAATAATATATTGACTGTTCTAGCTTGCTTGCTCGCTTTAAATTATGACTTAGTCCTAGCCATTAGCTTATTGCCTCACTTAAAAGGTATACCAGGCCGTATGGAAGTCGTAAAAATAGCTCATTTACAGACACCTTTGGTATTAGTGGATTATGCACACACGCCTGATGGCTTATTAAAAGCTTTGCAAGCCTTGCAACCCGTTGCACGTAGGCGTAATGGTAAGTTACACCTTATATTTGGCTGTGGTGGTAACCGTGATGCAAGCAAACGGCCTTTAATGGGGGCTATTGCACATCAATATTCAGATACTGTGTGTATTACCAATGACAATCCACGTGATGAAGCCCCAGAAATAATCGCAGCAGCTATTGCAGTACGTGTACCTGATGCTGTGATTGAACTTGACCGTAGTCAAGCCATTAAACACGTTATTACGCAAGCGGGTATTAATGATGTGATACTGATTGCTGGCAAAGGCCATGAAACGACTCAAACTATCAAAGGACATTCTTTTTTATTTTCAGATGTGTCTTGTGCTGAACAGGTATTAAGCACATTAAATGCCTAAAAACATAAATAATAAATAATAAATAATAAATAATAAATAATAAATACTAAATAATCAAATAAATATTAAATATTAAATATTAAGCATTAAATACTACATATTAAAGATTAAATATTAAACATTAAATATTTAATATTAAACATCAAATATTAAACATCAAATATTACATACTAACTATTATTAATAACAACGATTGAGAGCAATGAAAAGTATATCTATACAACAATTATTAAGCTGGCTTACTGGTGCAACATTACACAGTAAACTGCATGTTTCTTTAAAAAAAACCAGCTACGGTGTTAATACAGATACCCGCACGCTGCGTACTAACAATATATTTGTAGCCCTAAAAGGCGAACGATTTGACGGGCATCGGTTTATTGGTTTTGCAGCACGTAACCAAGCAGCGTTGGCGTTGGTAAATTATGATAGCGAAGAGTCGGTTAAGCAAACCGCTAATGAGATGCCTTTTATTTGTGTGGCTGACACAGGCCTTGCCCTACAACAACTGGCAGCAGGTTATCGCCGTCAATTTTGCTTACCTTTAGCCATAGTAGTCGGTAGCAATGGTAAAACGACTACTAAAGAAATGCTTAACAGTATTTTTCGTAGCCATTTAATGATACAGGGCAATGAACGTGCAGTCCATTCTACGGCAGGTAATTTTAATAACGATATTGGTTTGCCTTTAACTTTATTAAAATTAAATGACTACCACCGTTTAAGCGTTATTGAATTGGGAATGAATCACCCCGGTGAAACGGCACAATTAGCCTCTGTTGCTGCTCCCACGATTGCTATTATTAACAATGCTCAACGCGAACACCAAGAATTTATGCACACTGTAGAGGCGGTTGCACAAGAACATTGTGCGGTGATTCCTGCTTTAGCGTCTGAAGGTATCGTTGTACTGCCAGCACAAGATACTTACGTTAAAATATGGCGTGATTGTGCAGCCAACCATCAAAAAAAGGTGATAGACTTTGCTTTGCATATTAACGGTGATATAACACCTGCCTTAGTTACAGGTGAAATACAAACAGTAGATGATAACCCGATTGTGCAGACTGTTAAAATAAATACCCCTTTAGGTATGGCACATATAAAACTTAATATTGCTGGCGAACACCATGTACGCAATGCTTTGGCAGCAACGGCAGCGGCAGTCGCGGCTAATATACCGCTTAGCAGTATTATTTTAGGCTTACAAGCGTTTGAACCTGTTAAAGGACGTATGCAGCCCCACCGCATCACTGTGCTTAATGATGCCCATAATATTCAGTTAATTGACGATACATATAATTCAAATCCCGATTCAGTCATCGCGGCAATTGATATGTTAAGTTGCATTAAAAAACTACACACGCGTAGTGTTTTAGTGCTGGGTGATATGGGCGAAGTCGGTGACCAAGGCATACATTTTCATACTGAAATGGGTTTATATGCAGCAACTAAAGGGATTTCAGTGTTGTATACCGTTGGCGATTTAATGAAGCACGCGCATAACGCGTTTAAAAATAGTACGAATAACCGTGATAAATATATGCAACATTTTGCTAATACGGCTGAGTTGCAAACCGCTTTATTAGCCAAGCAGACTTTATGCACTAACGATACAGTACTCATTAAGGGCTCTCGCTTTATGCGTATGGAGTTTATCGTAGACGCTTTACTTAATAAAAATTAATCAAACCAAAATTATTAACAATAAAAATAAAAATAAAAATAAAACTTTTATAGGACAATATTAATATGTTACAGTGGTTAGCACAATTTGCGCCTGATTTGGCTTTTTTAAATGTATTTAAATACATTAGTTTTCGTGCAGTCGGTGCTTGTGCTACTGCATTGTTTATTGGTTTAGCCTTAGGACCTTGGGTTATTAGACGGCTGACTGCTTTAAAAATTGGACAAGCGGTTCGTACTGATGGCCCAGAAACTCATTTAATTAAACAAGGTACACCAACAATGGGTGGTGTTTTAATATTAGCGTCTATTACGCTTTCAACTTTACTATGGACTGATTTGTCTAACCGTTTTGTATGGGTAGTACTTATCGTAACCCTTGGTTTTGGTTGGGTTGGCTGGGAAGATGATTACCGTAAAGTCGCTAAAAAAGACCCGAACGGAATGCCTGCACGTGAAAAAATTTTTTGGCAAACTGTCATTGGTTTGACTGCTGCTTTATATTTAGTCTTTACCGTTGCAACACCCAATGCAGAACAAAGTGCCGTATTATTTTTTAAATGGCTAGCTTCGGGCTTAACATTAGATTTACCCAATAAAGCGTCATTAATTGTGCCTTTCTTTAAAACAGTCAGTTATCCACTGGGGGTTTTTGGGTTTGTATTAATGACTTATTGTGTCATTGTCGGTACTAGTAATGCTGTTAATTTAACTGATGGCTTAGACGGGTTGGCGATTATGCCTGTTGTTATGGTGGGCAGTGGTTTAGGCGTATTTGCTTACGTTATAGGTCGCCCTGATTTTTCGCATTATTTAATTTTTCCTTATATTGCGGGTGCAGGTGAAATGTCTGTTATTTGTGCCGCAGTCGCAGGAGCGGGCTTGGCTTTTTTATGGTTCAATGCACACCCAGCCCAAGTGTTCATGGGTGATGTCGGTGCTTTGGCTTTAGGTGGTTTACTAGGTACAGTTGCCGTGATTACTCGTCAAGAGTTAGTATTGTTTATTATGGGCGGTGTATTTGTTGCTGAAGCGGTGTCCGTCATACTACAAACAGGTTACTTCAAATATACCAAACGTAAATATGGCGTGGGACGGCGTATTTTTAAAATGGCGCCTTTACATCATCATTATGAAAAGTCGGGTTGGAGTGAAACTCAAGTCACTGTACGGTTTTGGATTGTGACTATGATGCTTATTTTGATTGGTTTAGCCAGTTTAAAGTTACGGTAAAACTGTGTCTTAATGTGTTATACATAAAATGTAGTCAATAAAATACAGCAAAATATACAAATAAATATACAAATAAATATACGAATAAATATACGAATAAATCACCACATATTATATGAAATTCTTAAACCATCAAACCGTTTTAATTTTAGGTTTAGGCGAATCAGGTTTAGCCTGTATCCAATTTTCTGAACGGTTTGGTGCTCACGTAATAGCGGCAGATAGCCGTTCTAACCCGCCCAATTTGGCTCAAATACAGCAACTAAATAATGTACGCGTCATATTAGGTGATTTTTCAGATACTTTGTTAAACAATACATCAAGCAATATATCAAGTAATACATCAAGCAATACAAATAGTATATCAAATAATATAAGTAATACATCAAACAATATATTAAATAGCATTAATACTATTGTCGTTAGCCCAGGAATTAGCCCATCAAGTATCAAAGAATTACTAGTGTTGGCACAACTAAAAAGAATTCCCGTCATCAGCGAACTAGATTGGTTTAACAGTGCTTTACTAGCGTTAAATCAACAATACAATTATCAACCCATCGTATTAGGGGTTACGGGAACTAATGGTAAAACAACAGTAACCGAACTGACTACACATATTTGTAATGAAGCAGGCGAAACTGCCGTTGCATGTGGCAATATTAGCCCAGCGGCTTTAACCGCACTGATGGATGCATTGGACAACTATACCCAGCATAAAATACCTTTACCTACAATATGGGTATTAGAATTATCTAGCTTTCAGCTACATTACACACAGTTTTTAAATTTAAACGCCGCTACATTATTAAATATTAGTCAGGACCATTTAGACTGGCATACGGATATGAATGATTATATTCAGGATAAAATGAATATTTTTAAGGACTGTGCTTTAAAAATACTGAATCGTGATGATTCAACGTGTATGACGCTCATTAACACGGCGGATACACGCGCAAATATACATACATTTGGTTTAGATAGCCCCAGCTATGTGGGTGATGTTGGCCTTTATTTAGACGGTTTGATGTGGCTGTCTCAAGCACAAATTGACCCAGAATCTATTGTTCATATACCAAATCGCAGTAAAAAATTAGCTGCAAAAATACCTGCTTTGACTGTACAGCAGCCCTTAATGCCCACCGATGCTTTGTTATTACGGGGTACGCATAACCATACTAATGCTTTGGCTGCATTATTGTTGGCAGAAGCAGCAGGTATAGACTTAGCTAAAATATTATATGGATTACATAGCTATAAAGGTGCGTCTAATCGTTGTGAGTTAATCCGTATAGTCAATGATGTAGAGTATATCAATGATAGTAAAGGCACTAATGTCGGTGCAACAACAGCGGCTTTAATGGGTTTATCAAAGCACAATCGCAGTTTAATATTAATCGCGGGTGGAGTGGGCAAAGGGCAAGATTTTTCTAATTTAGCCGTCACTATTACGCACCATTGCAAAGCAGTTTTTTTAATAGGTGAAGCAGCCGCTGAATTAGAGCAAGCTATTAAATTAGCCGTACTTAATGATTTACCACCGACTAATTTATCAGTTTTACCATTGACTATACGTCATGTAGATAGCTTAGATGAGGCGGTTAAACAGGCATCAGAGTTAGCTCAAACAGGTGATACTGTATTACTGTCGCCAGCGTGTGCTAGTTTTGATATGTTTCGTAATTACCTTCATCGCGCGCAACTATTTACACAAGCAGTTAATGGTTTGGTTTGAGTTGTTTATTTAGTTACTGATAAAAATTAATACGTATTAATACGTATTAAGTAATTTTTTATTGTGTTGATATATTAATCTGTCAATATATTGCTTATATTAGATTTCTATTAAATTTCTATTAGATTTCTATTAGATTTCTTTCAAAACTATTAAAAGTATATTCATTAAACTTTAAAATTTGAATCAAGATTTTCAGAATTTAAAGATTTTAAAGATTTTAAAGATTTTTTAAATCCTGTTTTATCCTTTAATCTTAAAAATCCTGATTCTAAGCATTGTTTATAGAGTAAATCGCTTTTAAAATTAAAGCTATTTTTATATAAATACATTTTTGAAAGAAGTCTGTTATTTATATTACTTATAAAAGAGTCCTATGTTTAAAGTGATTATTCAATTTTTTATACGTTTATTATTGCCACAAAAACCATCAGCGGTGACAAGATTTCAGCCTAAACCTTTATCAAATGGTATTCCTTTGCGTGAGCAAATTGACATTCGTATTATTTGGGTAACTGGTTTTTTACTGGTATTTGGTCTAATTATGGTGTACTCATCTTCCATTGGCTTAAGTGAGTTGCGTAGTATGCGTGACTTTCACCCTGGGCATTTTTTGTTCCGCCAAACTTTATTTGTACTATTTAGCTTAGTGGTCGCTATGATTGTGTTTCAATTACCGATGTATCAATGGCAGCAAATCGCCCCACATTTATTTTTATTAAGCTTATTTTTACTTGGTATAGTGCTGTTGCCTCAAGTCGGTAAACTGGTCAATAACGCCCGCCGTTGGATTCCCCTAGGACCGATTATGCTGCAACCTTCAGAAATAATGAAATTTGCAGTCATTGTATACACGGCACAATATTGTATTAATAAGCAAAAAAAAGGTGTGCTTATGTATTGGGTTCACGGTCTTTTACCTATGCTGATAATGCTATTTGTATTGTTGATTGAATTATTATTACAACCTGATTTGGGGGCATTAATTGTTATTTGTAGCGTTGCTTTAGGCATTCTATTTTTAGGTGGTTCGTCAATTAAACCCTTATTAGTTATAATATGTCTTTTTTTAGCAGCTTTTGCTGCCGTAATTGTAACTAGCCTTAGAGCGAGGCGGGTATTAGCATTTTTAAACCCTTGGTCACCTGAATTTATTAAAACAGAAGGTTATCAACTCACTAATTCGTTAATTGCATTTGGACGTGGTGAGTTATTTGGGGTTGGTTTAGGCAATAGCGTCGAAAAATTAACCCATTTATCCGAAGCACATACTGATTTTATATTGGCGATTATTGCGGAAGAATTAGGCTTTGTAAGTGTATGTGTTGTTGTTGCGTGTTATGTTTTTTTAGTATCACGGGCTTTTCGTTTGGGACGCAAAGCCCAAGCACAAGAAAAAAGCTTTGAATCTTTAGTTGCACAAGGCATTGGTTTGTGGTTAGGCTTACAATCAGCGGTGCATTTATGTGTCAATGCAGGTGCTTTACCCACTAAGGGATTAACATTGCCTTTTATTAGTTATGGTGGTTCAGCTATGTTTATGAGCTTATTAGCAATGGCAGTACTGCTTCGTGTTGATTATGAGGTCAGGCGAGACATTAAAAGTATGACCGTTTAAATAGCGAATAAGGTTAAATTTTAAAGACTAAATGCTAAAACACCCTATATAAGGTTTTGATACTGTTAAAATAGTGACAGTATACTTAATTTAACAATAAAAATAAAAACAGTTTAATAAATTTAATAATAATAAATTTAATAATAAAGAGTAAGTTAAAAGTGTGCTACACATTTAAAAAATTTAAACTAAAGGACTTTTATGAAAATCGCTAAATTTATACTCGCTTCAGCAGCTGCTTTGTCACTAGCATCGGTATTTTCAACGGCACACGCTGCACAGGACTGTACAAAGGGAAATGAGGCTAACTCTACCACATTACAGTGTATCTTTAATATAAATTCTGTACCATGGAATAGAACTATTGAATTAAATGTAGAAGCTAAGTCATGGAAGGGAGGTAATGTCTCTGTTTCTCTTGTTCGTGACAAAGCTACTATTTATCAGGGAACAAATGATTTAATTTATACTTATGAAGAGCAGTTTCCCTTCAGACTTCAGAAAATATATTCTTACAAAAAAAATAAGTGCTGTGGTCAAAATAACTATATAGCAACCGTGTCCTTAAATAATCAATATTCATGGGCATCTCATTCATTAACCGTAAAGTCAAATAGATAATATACAGTTAAGATAAATATGGAGTAAGCTAGGACAATTTACGTTTATTAAGTTTAATTGTCTAGGTTACTTCACCCAAATATACTTTAACTAAAGTAGCAACGCCCCTATTTTAATGCTACACAATGAGTCTATCTGAAAAAAAATCTGTGCCATCACTTGCCTTTATTGCCGCAGCAGGCACTGGCGGCCATATCATTCCAGGTTTAGCAATTGCCACACAGTTACAAAAACAAGGCTGGCATATTGAATGGATTGGCACTAAAAAAGGTATGGAGAATACTTTAGTACCGCCTACAAGTATTTCCTTAAACCAATTAAATTTTGTTGGTTTACGTGGTAAAGGTGTTTTAGGCCTTGTTAAGGGGGCTTGGCATTTACTAATCGCTTGGATAAACTGTATTCGTTTAATGCGTTCTTATCAGATTCGCTTAAACTTAATTAACACAGATAATTTAAATAAAAATAATCTAAATAAAAATAATCTAAATAAAGATAATCTAAATAAAGATAATTTGTCTAATATTATTTTGATTGGTATGGGGGGTTATATTTGCATACCTGCAGCTTGGGCAGCGTGGTTATTAAAAATACCTTTGGTTTTAGTCAATGCTGATGCCGATTTATTGTTGTCTAATAAAAGTTTGGCAAAGCTAGCCACTGCTGTTTGTTGTGGGTTTGAGGGGTCAGCTTCTAAACTTAACAACGCGGTTGTTACGGGTAATCCCATTCGTAGTCAAATTGCCACTTTAGTTGCCGCTTCACCGATTGAATCACGCTATGCAGCTAGAACGGGTGGGCTAAATGTTTTAATATTAGGCGGTAGCTTAGGTGCGCAAGTTTTAAATGACCAAGTACCCGCAGCCATAGCAGTATGGATTTCATTACTCAATCAACCACACAATACCTCTTTATTGTCAGGTAATATTTTGCCTAATATTTGGCATCAAAGCGGTTTAAAGCAATTAGAGCGTACGCAAAAAAACTATGCGGTACAAGGCATTACTGCCACAATTGTCCCATTTATTGATGATATGGCCGCCGCTTATCAGTGGGCTGATATTGTTATTTGTCGCGCAGGTGCAATTACTATCAGTGAAGTATGTGCCGCAGGTGTTGCTGCTATTTTAGTGCCGCTAATAGCCAGTACTACTCGCCATCAAGAAGGCAATGCGATGTATTTAGCTAAGCATAATGCCGGCATTCATATACCGCAAGTCAATTTAACCGCTAATTTTCTTGCGACAACCTTACACACATCAAACCGACAACAATTAATAGCAATGGCACAAGCAGCACATAATTTAAGCTACTCAAATTCAACGCAAGCCGTTGTTCAAATTATTGAACGTAGCTTATTAAAATAAATAATAATAACAATACTTAATAATACTTAATAATACTTAATAACAATAAGTAATACTAATAATAGTAACAACAGTAACAACAGTAATAGCAGTAATTACTATAAATAATAAATAATAAATAATAAATAATTTAAAAACTTTAAAAAATGAAACACGCAATTAAATCTATTCACTTTGTAGGTATCGGTGGGGCTGGTATGAGCGGTATTGCTGAAGTACTACACAATCAAGGTTACAGTGTGAGTGGATCAGATAAATTAGTGTCTAACGCCACACAGCGTCTACAAAAATTAGGTTTAAATATTGTGCTTGGGCATCACGCCGACCACGTATTAAACGTAGATTGTGTTGTAACTTCAACAGCAGTGACTGCCGATAATCCAGAAGTCTTGCAAGCTAAAGCACAACGTATTCCCATTGTCCCCAGAGCCGTGATGTTGGCGGAGTTAATGCGTACATTTAAAGGTATTGCAATTGCAGGGACTCACGGCAAAACCACGACTACTTCGTTGGCAGCCAGTGTCTTTGCGGCGTGCGGTAAAGACCCTACTTTTGTGATTGGCGGCAAATTAAACAGTATTGGGGCTAATGCCCAATTAGGTAAAGGTGAATATATTGTTGTAGAAGCCGATGAATCCGATGCTAGTTTTTTAAAACTATTACCTGTAATGGCAATTGTGACTAATATTGACCAAGACCACATGGATACCTATGAACATAGCTATGACAAACTCAAGCAAGCTTTTGTAGATTTTTTACATAAAATGCCTTTTTATGGTACGGCAATTGTTTGTATTGATGATGCAGGTATTCAATCTATTTTAGATAAAATACAACGCCCTATTATCAGCTATGGTTTAAGCGATTTGGCAGATATTCGTGCCGTTGATGTGCATGCTGTAGGGGCAACGATGCACTTTACAGTTAAACGTAAAGATTCAATTGATTTACCCATTATTTTAAACTGTGCAGGCTTACACAATGTACGCAATGCCTTGTCAGTCATTGCTTTGGCAACAGAGCTTGAGTTTGATGACTTAGGGATTCAAACGGCATTACAAGAGTTTACGGGAGTCGATCGACGGTTTCAGCGGTATGGAACGCATAAAGTTCCGCAACAATTTATTTATAACAACAATAATAATATTTATATTAACAATAACGAAAATAGCAATAAAGACGGCAATAAAAGTCAATCTTTAAAAGACTGTGAAGCAACATTTGAGTTAATTGATGATTATGGTCATCACCCCGTAGAAATGGCAGCGACTTTATCAGCGGTACGCGGTGCGTTCCCAAATCGCCGCTTAGTATTGGCCTTTCAACCCCACCGCTATAGCCGTACCCGTGATTGTTTTGAAGATTTTGTGCGTATCTGTAGCACGGCTGATGTTTTACTGCTAACTGAAGTCTATGCTGCAGGTGAGACCCCTATCGTAGCCGCTGATGGCCGTGCATTGACACGTGCCATTCGAGTAGCAGGGTTTATTGAACCCCAGTTTGTTGAATCTATTTATGATTTACCAAGAACTATTTTGAATACGGTTAAACCAGGCGACGTAGTCATTTGTATGGGTGCAGGCAGTATTGGGGCGAGTTGCAGCGAAACTATTCAGCAACTTCAGGTATTCAATGCTACAAATAACAAAACTGTATTACTATAAAAATAAAATGAATCGCTAAATAGATAGTTAAATAGGTAGTTATTCAATACAATGTAATACTATCCATACTGCTTTTTGTTTTACACACTTATACTAAATTGATATGACCTATACCATCCATCAAAATACTAGCCATCAACCATTTAATTGCACTGACCTTCCAGTCATTAATCCCGATTCTTTAGGAAAAGTGGTGGTATTAATGGGTGGGCTATCTGGCGAACGTGAGATTTCTTTATTATCAGGCAATGGCGTATTGGCTGCTTTAAAAGCGGTAGGTGTCAATGCGGTTGCTTTTGACCCAGCCACACAGGCTGTATCTGAATTAATAGCCCTTCAAGCAAACCGTGCAATGCTGTGCTTACATGGGCGTTATGGTGAAGATGGCTGCATTCAAGGTGTATTAGAATTATTGAAAATACCCTACACAGGCAGTGGTGTTATGGCAAGCAGTATTGCTATGGATAAAATAATGACCAAGCGTATTTGGTTAGCTGATGGCCTTTCAACGCCAAACTATCGCTATATATATAGCGAAGCTGATTTATTAACTGCCCACCTAGAATTAGGCGAAATTGCAGTCAAACCTAACCGTGAAGGCTCTTCGTTAGGCTTTAGTCATGTCAAAAATGTACAAGAAGTCTCAGCTGCTTGGGCAAAATCGCTGGCTTGTTCTGACGAATCACTGGCTGAACAATTTATTACAGGCCGTGAAGTAACCGTAGCATTATTGCGTATTAATGGTTGTACGCAAGCATTGCCTATTATTGAAATAATTGCCCCACAAGGTAACTATGACTTCCATAATAAATACTTTTCAGACGATGTTCGTTATGAAGTACCTGCACAGTTATCACCCGAATTAACTAATCGGGTTCAACAGTTAGCCATTGACGCATTTGATAGTATCGGGTGTGAAGGCTGGGGACGCGTTGATGTAATGCTACAAATTAATACAAATACAGGTGATTTAGTACCCTATTTATTAGAAGTGAATACCTCACCAGGTATGACTAGCCACTCTTTAGTACCCATGGCTGCTAAACAAATCGGTTTAAACTATGAAGAACTATGCTGTTTAATTGCTTCCACGGCTACATTAAAGACTGATAAAAAATAAATAATAATAATAATAATAATAATAAACAATAAATAATAAATAATAAATAATAAAAATATATAATCTATACGTTTATATTTAGTCTAACCTATTTAAATTACTTGAATTGTTTATGCTTAAATTGTGGTGGCTATCGTGTTGGAATAAACCTACTGTATTGAATGTATTAGCAGGGCTAATGTTAGTGAGCGCCTTGTCTTTGATAGTCATCACTGGAAGTTCATGGGTGCAACGTCACCCGTGGTTTAACATTAAAGAGTTAGTTGTCACGGGTATGCGTGGTTTAACCGATACATCGCATCAAGAAAATAAAATCATTAAATATCAATTAATGCCTAGAATAAAAGGTAATTTTTTTACGGTAGACTTAGACACAGTACAACACCTTTTTCAAGACAATCCTTGGGTTAGACACGCAGTAGTACGGCGTGTTTGGCCAAACCGTTTATGGGTTGTTCTTGAAGAACATCAGCCAGTGGCAAAACTAAATGATGATTTACTGGTTAATCAATATGGTGAGTTGTTTTTAGGTGTTTTAAAGGGTACTGATATATGGCAAAATTTACCGCAATTTTATGGTGATAAAAACAATGTTGATATCATACAGGCACACTTTCACCAGTTGAATCAGTGGCTTTTGCCTAAAAAATTGTCCATACGCCAGTTATATTTTTCAGAAAGACGGGCTTGGACTGCCGTATTATCCAATAATATTGTGTTAGAAATTGGGCGTGATGATTTACAACCTAATATAGAGACGCGTATCAAGCGATGGGTTAATACTTGGGCAACGGCTCAACAAGCTGCCAATCTTAAACCTTACTCCAGAATTGATTTACGTTATCCCAATGGCTATGCGGTTAGTAATGCTTACCCATAATGCAATGTATTTTTTATCTAAAATATTCTATTAAATACTTTATTTATTAAATACTTTATTTATTAAATACTCTATTTATTAAATACTTTATTAAATACTTTATCAGACCTCTTATTTTATTTACAATGATGTATTGATTTATCTTAACTGAATATTTAACGTGAACCCTAATAAATACGTGTCAGTGCAAACACCCTACCTATCTCCCTCTACTCAATCTATTAATCCACAACAATACCCGCAAATTGTAGCTTTAGATATTGGCACGTCACAAATTATTATTGTTGTTGCTAATGTCTTACCCAATGGGGTTATACAAATATGTGGTATTGGGCAGCAATCAAGTAATGGTTGTATGCGTAAAGGTATGGTCATTAATATTGATGCGACAGTGGAAGCCATTAACGCAACCATTAAAGAAGCACAATTAATGTCTGAAAAGCAGTTCTCTTTAGTCTGGACAGGTGTAGCAGGGGGGCATATTAAATCGTCCAACAGTGAAGGTGTAGTGGCTATTTGTGATCAAGAAGTTACAAAAAGTGATATGGACCGTGCCTTAGAAACAGCAAAAGCCATACCGATTGGTAGCGAGATGCAAGTATTACACGCCATTGCACAAGAATATGTAGTAGACAATCAAGAAGGTGTATCTGACCCAATGGGAATGGCGGGTGTACGCTTAAAAGTAAAGGTACATATCGTTACAGGTGCCGTGAGTTCTGTAACTAACATCGTTAAATGTATTACACGCTGTGGTTTACAAGTAGCTGATGTTAGTTTGCAACCGTTGGCATCAGCTACGGCAGTATTAACCCGAGATGAAAAAGATTTAGGGGTTGTATTAATTGATATTGGTGGTGGCACTACGGATATTGCTATTTTTTCAGGTGGTGCAGTTCGGCATACTGCTGTTATTCCTGTCGCTGGTGACCACATTACTAATGATATTGCAATGGCATTGCGTACACCAACTGCTGAAGCAGAAGATTTAAAAATTCGTTGGGGTGTTGCAAAAAGAGATTTAGTTAATTCAGGTGAACGCCTAGAGGTACCTGGTTTAGGCGGTGATAGAGAATCTCGTATGATAAGCCGTCAAAACTTATCGTCAGTCATTGAACCCCGTGTAGAAGAGTTATTTTCACTTATTCAACAAGTAATTCAACAATCGGGTTGTGAACATTTATTGTCTTCTGGCGTAGTATTAACCGGTGGGTCTTCTTTAATGCCTGGTATGCAAGAGTTAGCCGAAGACGTATTTGCACGGCCCGTCCGAATCGGTGTTCCGCAGTACACCGGTAGTTTCGCTGACATTGTACGTAATCCACGCTTTTCTACTGTGATGGGGTTATTAGAAGATGCAAAAAAACAAATTGCAGAGGTTACCCCGACAGTACTAGTACCTGTTGCAGACCCCACAGACTTTATTAAAAGTACATTTAAAAAGATGAAAGGTTGGTTTTATTAATTATTCGTTCATTATAAAACCTATATAAAAATATAATTTTCTCCTACTGACTGCTTTTAGTTATAAATACTGTAACTTACTAATAAATTTTAAATAAATATTTAAGTTTAGAGTAGGAATTAATAAATTATTTGTGTATATTAATAGTATTAACAATATTATTAATATACACAATATTAACAACATAAACATAAACATAAACATAAATATAAATATAAATATTTTTACTACCAAATATATTGCTGGTAATATTAATAAAATATATTAAAATAAATCAAATTAAGTTGTTAATTTTATTGTTTATATTATTAGTTGACCATTAATTGTACTACTATGTATTAATTTATAATCAATGAAATATGATTGTATTCTAGGTGTTAAAAATTCATTTATAACACTTTAATTTGTACTAAGCCCTGTCGTGCTTAGTAACATTAACCTAAATTAACGACACTGTTCTCTAATATTGAGAATATCAAGGATTTTCCATGACCATGAATTACATTGAAATTATTGAAGATACAGTGCCATTGCAACCTAGTGCACCAGCTACCAATAAAATAAATATCAACTTTAGTCAGGCTGAACAGTCTGTAGAACCCACTGCTGCTAATCCAACGTATACTTTACTAACAAACAATATACCTATAGAAACTGCATTCACTAGACCGACAATCCCTAATTCGGTCGCTAGTGTACTCCCCAATCAATCTTTTAATGCAGTGGGTACTCAAACCAATAATACAATGCTTGCTCCTGCGAAAATTAATTTTGCTCAAACACCGCCAGTGCCGTTGGCATCATCTAATATCGCTATGTCTGCTCAAGGTGAAGTTTTACTCAATGCAACTAAGCCTCCCGTTAATATTAAAGTAGTGGGTGTTGGCGGCGGCGGTGGTAATGCAGTAACGCACATGATTCGCTCTGGCGTTAAAAATGCGACTTATATTACTGTCAATACAGATTCGCAAGCCTTATATAAAACGCCTGCTGATATTAAAATTCAATTGGGTGATAATGGTCAAGGAGCTGGAGCAAAACCTGATATTGCTAGAAAATATGCAGAAGCAGCTAGACCACAATTAAAAGAAGCCCTGCAAGGGGCTGATATGGTGTTTATTACCGCTGGTTTAGGCAAAGGGACTGGAACAGGTGCTTCGGCTGTTGTCGCACAAGTTGCACAAGAGCTCAACGCACTAACCGTTTGTGTAGTAACCAAACCCTTCGCATCAGAAGGGGCTGGCCGTGCTAAGTTAGCTGATGCGGCAGCTGATGAATTAGAAATTCATTCCGATGCTATTATTGTAGTACTTAATAGTAAATTGGAAGATAGAAATCCAGATGGCTTATTAAGAGAGTGGTATCAAGCTGCTGATGATGTACTAAAAAATGCTGTTGCAACGATTATTGAAGTTATTCAAACCAATGGCTACCAGAATGTAGATTTTAGAGATGTTGCCTCCGTCATTGGTTCAAACCGTGGCCGTGCTTTAATGGGAACTGCGCGTGCCAGCGGTCCAAATCGTGCAAAAGATGCCGCTATCGCTGTACTAAACTGTGATTTATTAGAAGAAGAAAACTTGCGTACCGCTCGCGGTGTGCTAATTAATATTACGGCAGCTGAAAGTAGTATGCGTGGGCGTGAAACCAATGAGGTAATTAATACTATTTTAGCTTCATTTGCTGATGATGTTACCCCCATTCATGGGATTACATTTGATGATAATATGGGGGACGATATGCAAGTTACTTTAATTGTAAGTGGTATCGGTGCGCGTGCTAAAGCCGTTATATCTACACCTGACACAATGCGTCCCGCTACAGTGAGCTATCCTGGTCGCAGTGATTTTGGAGTCAATGGACAAGTAATATCAAATTTTTCACATCTTTCTAGTACATCATTGCAGCCTGTCACACCACCAACTGCACTGCTAAAAACAGGTACAGACCATGCCATATTTAACCCATTGGCTGAAACGCACCTTGATAAAAAGCTAACTAATGAGCTTAACTCTTTAAATCATTTGCCTCTGCGTACAACAGAATCAGGGCATTTACATACAACAAACAATATACATAATACTGGAGCTAAACAAGCTGATTTTTCAAATAGCATTCCTACTTTAACTCAAGAAATAGAAATTACGGCGACACAACGTTTGCCTGTTATAACCCCTTCAGTAGAATCATCAAATATTATGTTTAATCCCAGTTTAATGGTAAACCCAAAACAAGATTCACAAAAAATTGTAAATGCAATGCAAGCCAGTGGTGTCCCCAATATAGAAATTCCAACCTACTTACGTAACCAACAAGATATAGAAACACCTACATTTTTACGTAATCAAGTAAACTAGTAAGTAAACTAATTTTTGTTTAACTGACTTTCGTTCAACTGACTACGCAATTAATCTGTACACTTAAAATTAAAGACTTACTAAGTAGGTAGTAATACCAAACGCATAAAAAATTCAAAAGTATATCTATGACTAATTCGCACACTCGCGCAGTTACCAAAAATAAAGAAAATAAGTTCCAAACAAAAAAACTTCATCAAATTTTGACTGGGCAAGTAATAGGTCACCGTGATGGTTTTGGCTTTATGCAGCGTGATGTCGGTGAACCTGAAGGTGATGATATATTCTTACCTGCACATACTTTACGGCATGTTTTACACGGAGATACTGTTCGTGTACAAGTAATAGGTATTGACCCACGAGGGCGACTAGAAGGTGAAGTAATAGAAGTGTTAGAACACCGTACGCGTAGTGTGGTGGGTCGGTTATTGCAAGAAAAAGACCAGTGGTTAGTTGTCCCAGAAGATCAACGTCTAAAACACGATATATGTGTTGATGCCAAAGATACGGGGGGGGCTGTGAGTGGGCAAGTAGTCGTAGCGACTATCACACACTACTCAACTGACACCAGTGCAGCTCAAGGTATTGTGACAGAATTACTGGGTGAAGTAGATGATCCTGGGATGGAAATTGAAATTGCGGTGCGAAAGTTTGATGTACCACATATATTTAGTGAGGCCGCTTTAAATTTAGCTGATTGTTTGCCTAACACCGTACAAGCGATTGATTTAATTGACCGCGTTAATTTGCGTGATATTAATTTACTGACCATTGATGGCGAAGATGCACGTGACTTTGACGATGCCGTCTATTGTGAACCCGTTGGTGACCAACCTAATCAAGGCTGGCGACTATTAGTGGCTATTGCTGATGTATCCCATTACGTACGCAATGGTAATGCCCTTGATGCTGACGCACAAGAACGGACTACTTCTGTTTATTTTCCACGCCGGGTTATTCCAATGCTGCCCGAAAAAATATCTAACGGACTATGCTCATTAATGCCTAAAGTAGACCGTCTGTGTATGGTGGCAGATATGGTTATCTCAAAAGAAGGTTCAATAGACGCTTATCAGTTTTACCCCGCCGTTATGCACAGTGCGGCACGTTTAACATATAACCAAGTTTGGGAAGCCTTGTCCGAAAGTAAAGTAAGTAAAAAAAATAGTAACCCAGCGTATGCTGTATTACCCGAACTACACCATTTATATGCTGTATTTCAAGCTTTTTTAAATACACGGAAACAACGTGGTGCAATTGAATTTGAAACCACTGAAACTTACTTTATCAGTAATGAAGCAGGGAAAATTGAGAGTATTGAGGCACGTACCCGTAATGATGCACATCGCTTAATTGAAGAGTGTATGTTGGCTGCCAATGTCTGTGCTGCTGATATGCTAACAACGCATAAACAAGCGGCTTTATACCGTGTTCACGAAGGCCCTACGCCACCTAAACTAGAGGCTTTGCGGGCGTATTTAAAAAACTTAGGCTTACAATTAGGCGGAGGCGACTCTCCTAAAGCTACTGATTATGCCCGTTTAATGCAAACAGTTAATGCCCGTGAAGATGCACAAGCTTTACAAAGCATTGTATTGCGTTCTATGCAGCAAGCAATCTATACGCCCGACAATGCGGGGCATTTTGGCTTGTCTTACGAAGCATACGCACACTTTACTTCACCTATTCGCCGTTATCCTGATTTGTTGGTACACAGGGCGATTAAAGCAATATTAGCTGGCTATACCTATTCACCGATTCAAACGGCTGCTGATCCCACAATATCTTTACACAAGAAAAAAAAGGCCGTGCCACAGACGGCTAAACTGAATACTAAAAGTAGCTTACATACACCAGCAGAGCAGAAAATTCATAATGCTTGGACACGCTTAGGTATTTTATGTAGTGCGTATGAACGCCGTGCAGATGAAGCGAGCCGCGATGTAGAATCCTGGTTAAAGTGTCAATATATGCAGCAGTATATGGGAGATATTTTTAGTGGGACTATTACGGGTGTAGCTAACTTTGGTTTATTTGTAATATTAGATGGTTTGTATGTTGAAGGTACTGTACATATTACTGAATTAGGGGCTGAATATTTTCAACATATTGAGTCTACACACGAACTGCGTGGCTCAAAAACAGGCAAGCGGTATACGGTAGGGCAAACCGTACATGTACAAGTAGCACGGGTTGATTTAGAAGCGCGGCGTATTGAACTTAAATTGACACAAGCTGATATTGCTTTAAAAGCGGGGCATTTAAAAATAAAGCCTACCTTATCGTCTAAGCTTCTCCAAACCAGCGAACCTGAACCCGTCAAACCCAGTAAAAGAACCAAAAATATTGTTAAAACTGCTATAAAAATAGCTAAAAAAGTAGTGAATTTACCCACTGTACCTGTGGACACGGCTATTAAAAAAGTTAATGCGATTACTAAAGCCAGTAAGGCTAATAAAACTAATAAAGCTAATAAAATTACTAAAGCTAAGACTACAAAAACATAAACTATGAAACGCTATTTACGCTGCAAAATATGTATGCAAATAATACCGTTCATATACTGCCCTATTAATATATTACCCGTTTGTTGAGCAAATACTTGAAAATCGCGAATAGCACCCGAATCAGTGGAGGTTACCCGTAATATTTGACCTGATACCATATTAGCTAATGCTTTTTTGGTTTTTAAAATAGGCAGTGGGCAGTTTAAGCCTTGAGTATTAATCTCTACATCAACCGCTTGGTTTAAGCAGTTGCTTTGGTTAAAACTGCTTATTACTGTACTGTTCATTAATGGTGTCATGTGTATATATTCGCGTTTAATACTTTATAAGCATACTTAATCAGTCATTTTAGTTTAAACGCAGCTGCTAAATACTTAGGTAGTGTCTTGTTGTAAACTATAAAAATAAAATATATTAAATTAAATTAAATTAAATTAAATATGATAAATAAGCTTGATATAAATGATAAAGTTTTAAAGCAACTGTCTGCTACTATTGCTGATAGAGCTAAAATTGATCCTACACAGTCTTATGTAGCAAAATTATTGCATAAAGGTCAAGAGACCATTTTAAAAAAAATAGGTGAAGAAGCCACAGAACTGGTTATGGCAAGTAAAGACGGTTTGTCTGAAAAAGTAGTGTATGAATGTGCCGACTTATGGTTTCATACTGCAGTTTTATTACAATACCACGGTTTAAGTACTCAAGATATTCTGAACGAACTAGCACGCCGTGAAGGCACTAGCGGCTTACTTGAAAAATCTTTGCGAAATACTGATTGAAACCATGATGCATTCTTGCTCAACTGAACAAGCAGTACAACCACACAGCCAGTCGCCTCATCTTGCAGATGAAAATTGCTTATTTTGTAAAATCATTGCAAAAAAAATTCCAGCTAAAATAGTCTACGAAGATGCAGACATTCTTGCTTTTCATGATATTAAGCCGGCTGCACCCGTACATTTTTTAATTGTTCCAAAAGTACATATAGAGTCACTCAATCATTTACATACTGAGCATTTTTCTGTTTTAACGCGTATTTTAATGCTTGCCCCGCAACTGGCTGCTGAACAAGGCTGTAGAGAAGGCCGTACTGGTGGCTTTAAATTATTAATCAATAATGGGGTAGAGGGTGGTCAAGAGATATTCCATTTACATTTTCATATTATGGGTGGGAAGCGTCCTTGGTAAATAACAGGTTATATTATTAAGTATTTATTTTTTACTTTACTTGTCATTTATTCTTATTATTTATTCTTATTATTTATTCTTATTACTTATTACTTATTACTTATTAGCTATTTTATTTTTAGGAGTCATCATGGGTTCATTTAGTATTGTTCATTGGATTGTTGTTTTATTAATTGTTATGCTGGTATTTGGTACTAAAAAGTTACGCAATATGGGTAGCGATTTAGGAGGGGCGATTAAGGGCTTTAAAGAAGGTATGAAAGAAACCTCAACCGATTCAACTACGCCTCCTGCTACAACCCAACCTGCGGCTGTAGTGATTGATGTACAAGCGACTGAAAAAAAATAATGCCTTCAAATTATGTTTGATATTGGACTGTCCGAGTTAGTGGTAATTGGTAGTGTTGCCTTAATTGTGTTAGGACCAGAAAAACTCGCTGTAGTCGCTCGTACGGCTGGCAACTTAGCGGGTAAAGCCCAACGCTATCTCAATGATATAAAGGCTGACTTAGCCCGTGAAGGCCAACTATCAGAACTTAGAGCGATTAAAGAGCAGCTTGAATTAGCTGGACACAGCTTACAAGATTCTTTTCAAAAAGAAGTTGGTACACTGAAAAATGGTTTAATCCAAGACTATTCAGCTTTATCTTCACCGCAATCATTACTAAATGAGATAAAAATAGATGATAAAAAATCAGATGTTATAAATAATAATAGTAATAATAATAACTTTAATGTGTATCAAGATGCCTTAATTAGCGATTCAAATGAACCTGACCATTCTATATTAACCAATTGGCAGGCTGAATTAGAGCGTTTAAAAATAGATTTAGCAACTACAGAATGCCGCATCATACAAATAAAAAAAGATATTAATTCAATAGTACTACCTGCTAATATACCCGCCTCATCTGCAACACCTATTACTTATGACTAATTCATTAAAAGGCGTTCCTCACCTATCTTTAGAAACAGACAATGCTCCCGAAGAAAGCCTAATGTCTCACTTAATTGAGCTACGCAGCCGATTAATGAAAGCCAGTTTAGCCGTGATTGTTATATTTATAATATTGATGGTTTTCCCTGGGCAGCAAACCATATTTAACTTTTTATTTAGTCCAATGGTCGGTGCTTTGGCAGTCAATGGCAGTAAAATAATTGTAACTAACCCAACAGACTCTTTTTTAATTCCAATAAAATTATTGTTTTTAGTTGCTTTTTTAGGTGCATTGCCCTTTATTTTTTACCAAATATATGCTTTTGTTGCCCCTGGCTTGTATAAAACCGAAAAACATTTAGTATTGCCAGTCATTGTTTCATCAACCATACTATTTTTTTGCGGTACAGCATTTTGTCATTTTATAGTATTCGCTAAGGTATTTGTATTTTTCAGAGAAGTTGCCCCTACCAGTGTAAGCTATATGCCTGATATTGCTAAAGTATTTAGCTTTGTCGTTACTTTATTTTTAGCTTTTGGGATTACTTTTGAAATACCTGTCATTGTTGTCTTATTGGTACGATTAGGTATGGTGGAACTAAGTAAGTTACGCGATATTCGTAGCTATGTAATAGTCGCTGCCTTTATTATTGCTGCAATAGTTGCTCCGCCTGATGTTTTATCGCAATTTATGCTGGCATTGCCAATGGTTGTACTATATGAACTGGGCTTAATTGCAGCACAACTAATCAATAAACCTAATCAATAACTACTAATTAATAGTCGTTAGTCAATACATCTAATAAATAAGCCTAATAAAATGCCCCTGAAACCCTTTAAATATATCATTAATACGTGACTATTTATGACACTATTTTGACAGTTTTGCCACAAACACAATGTACTCAATGTGGTTATGAGGGGTGCGCACCTTATGCACAAGCAATTATTGCGGGCAAAGCTGACATAAACCGTTGCCCTCCTGGCGGCGATAGTGGTGTAATTCAACTGGCTGCTATTACAGGTTTGAAGGTCAAGCCTATTGATAAACAGTGTGGTGAAATAAAACCAAGACACATTGCAGTGATTGATTCTGCTCGCTGTATTGGTTGTACATTGTGTATCGTAGCCTGCCCCGTTGATGCAATTGTTGGATCAACTAAAGCAATGCACCGTGTTATTAATGAATCATGTACTGGGTGTGATTTATGCTTACCGCCTTGTCCTGTTGATTGCATCACTATGGAACGAATAGGAGGACACTTAGAGTGGACACTACAGAATGCTACAACTGCGAGATTAGCATACGAAAACCGCTTAGAAAGGTTAAGTACTGTCCGAGAAATACCTGCCAACAATATTAAAAATACTGCACAGTCTGCTGCTATTACTGCTTTAGAGCGAGCAAAAGCCAAACGTAATATTGTATAGCTAGACGTAGCCTAAACGTTTAGGCTAATGATATTAGCTATTTAAAAAATAAACCGTAAAAAAGCAAACTTATTTTATGGTTTATTTTACTTTTAATAAAGAAAACTCTAGGTAAAAAATATTAAATAATAACTATTTAATTTTTGCTTCTTTATATTCTACGTGTTTACGAACAACAGGATCAAATTTCATTAATAACAGTTTTTCTGGTTTAGTCCGTTTATTTTTAGTTGTTGTATAAAAGTGACCTGTACCTGCCGTAGATTCTAGTTTGATTTTATCGCGCATTGATGACTCCGATTATTCTAAGTTAAAATTAAAGTGCGCCACTTGCGCGTAAATCAGCTAAAACACGATCAACGCCGCGTTTTTCTAAAGTACGTAAACCAGCATTGCTTAGGCGAAGAGATATGAAACGATTTTCACTTTCAACCCAAATACGGCGTTGCTGCAAATTAGGCAAGAAGCGGCGTTTTGTGTGATTATTAGAGTGAGAAACATTATTGCCCACCATTGGGGCTTTACCAGTAACGATGCAAACACGTGCCATATTAACCTAGAGATAGTTGATGAAATGATGGGTACACAATTAATGCGTACATTAGCTATTTTTAACCTAAATTAAGTAAATAGTTGAACATACACAATGCAGCTAAACATTTAAAAAATGTTTTATTGGTATTGGTAAATAAGTTTTAAAGCTTACTGCTATTTACATGGTGTAATATTATACACATAGCTTTTAATTATAACGTATATTTATAGTTAGAGTATATTTTATTTTTGGTACACTGATTTTATATTTTTTTACATATAGTTTGTGTATACATTATTTATATTTAAGCTGGTTTAAATTTATCTAGCTACAATCGCTTCCACTTCAAATTCAGCATTTTTGGGTAGACTCGCAACGCCAACTGTTGAACGCGCACAAAATGGCTGGGGCATTACTTCCGCCATAATTGCATTAACAACAGAAAATTGTGCCATATCAGTTACAAACAATGTAAGCTTTACAACATCGCTTAACTGTCCGCCTGTTACAGCAACTACTGCACTCATATTAGCAAATGCTTGCCGTACTTGTGCCTCAAAAGGGTGTACTAACTCACCTGTTATAGGGTGTAAACCAATTTGACCCGATAAAAAAACAATATCACCAACAGCTTGTGCCGCTTGATTGTAAGGGCCTACAGCAGCAGGGGCGTTGGGTGTAGAAATAATTATTTTTGGCATATTGTTTATATATAAAAACTGCTGAATAAAAGGTGATGTGTAAAAATATTGCTTATAATAAATTGTAAATATTTATAAACAATCATGTAACTATAAATAACTATAAATAACTATAAATATTAACGTAAATTAATATAAAAATACGGGTATTTACTGATAAAAATTAACTGTATTTGACAATTATGCTAAACTCAAAATCCACAATGAAGTCATTTCTTGTGAACGTGCAAAATATAAACCGTCTTGGATATTTAATGATTTTGAATGTACAGGATAAGTATTTATTTTATCGCACACAATCAAGCCTGCATCAGCAATCCATGAAGCTAATTCATCGTGTCCACGTAAGCCTAAATGTTCGGCTAAATTAGACATAATCAGCCATGCTTGTCCTTGAGGCTTTAAATGTCGCACTAATCCGTTCAGAAAATTCCGTACCATACGCGAATCTGAATCGTAAATAGCTTGTTCTAAAATGCTATTAGGCCGTGCAGGCAACCAAGGGGGGTTGCATACGATTAAATCTGCTTGACCATAAACATCTAAACAAGGAAACATATCAGTATTCACAATACTAATACTATCATCGTAGCCAAGCCGTATACAATTTTCATAAGCACATTGAATAGCATTAACGTTAGTATCAGTTGCTATTACGCACGGCACACCCCGTTGTGCTAATAATATCGCCAATATGCCTGTTCCTGTGCCAATATCAAACGCTAGCTTAACCGTAGACGTTAAGGACGCTTTCATTATTAACTCTAAATATTCTTGACGAGTCGGTGCAAAAACGCCGTAATACGGGCAGACATTAGTGACGGGAGGTTTTGCTTGGTTATTTTTTAACTGATTATTTTTTAGTAAATGGCGATTAGGGCCTTGAGACAATTGCGGTATAAATACGCCTTTTTTACGCCATTCATACGCACTGACGATACCCAATAGTTCACGCAAAGAAACCAGTATTTTACTGTGATTCAAATTAGATTCACCGTATACTTGAGTACAGGCTTCACGCCAGTCGGGTGCACGGCGTAAATGAATCGCATAATCAATTTCAAGCACAATTAGTAACTTATTGAGTGTGCGGGCGCGTTGTGATTGTGCTAAACGGTAGTGATTAAACTTATCTTTAGGGCTTATGTCAGCGAATGTTGTTTGATGCTGTAAAAACTTACGGTGCTTGCGGGTCAGTGTCTTGGATTGGCTCTGTACCCGTTCAGTGCGGCGGGTCATAGCGTGTAATAATTGACGTGCATTTTGAAAATCACCTGTCCATATTAAGGCAACGCCTTCGCTGCCCAGAGAAAAAGCGGTATCAGCTGTTACAGTGTCATCAATACATTGAATTTTTTTAGGCACGGGTGATTCAACGTAACTACGCCAGTTCGCTGTGTGTAACACATCATTTTGTAACCACGAAATGGATGTTAAATTATTTATAGACGTAATAGGAATAACAGACATATTTAAGCATATTGACTATATTAATTAACAGGTGCTTTAACAGGCACTTTTTTAGCAGTTGCTTTTGTAGCGGTTACTTTTTTAACCGCTGCTTTTTTTATTATATCTACTGCTTTTAATGTGCTATTTGCGGTAGGTTTTACAGCAGAATTTTTGGTGATAGTCGTTTTTTTAGCATCATCGTTTTTAATAATATTGACTTTAACCTGCTCTGATTTAACCATTTTTTCTTGAAACTCAAAACTTGTTTTACCTGATTTATCCAGTGTTAAAAATGCTTTAAATTTACGCCGGGTACGCACACTCACAAAACCTTCTAACAAATCAGTTTTGCCTGTAGTTAGTAATTTATTCAGTTGTATTAAATTAATATCTTGCTGCAAAATGACTTTACCTGTTTTGAAATCACACGCTTTAGTATACGTATTATTACAAACATAGCTCATCGCCGTTTCAAAAATTTGCCCTGTTGCACATTTAGGACATTTTCCTAACACGGCTTGCCCCGTAAAATCAGGTAAAACGGTATCTTCGCTGTCTTGACCAAAGTCAAATTCTAATTTTTTGGTGTTATTGTCTGCATCAACGACTAACTTCATCACTGCACTAAAAGGTCTACCCATTTTGCTACGGAAACCGTTTAAAGGCCCAATAACGCCTTTCTCTAAAAAGGCTTCCATTTCAGCGTATTCAAAAGTACGGCCACCTGGATGTTTGGGTAAGCTTAAGGCACAGCTTTGACACGCATAGCGGCGATAGTTTTCTTGTACTACCCCCCCACAATTTGGACAGGGTGTTTTCATCGTCGCATAATCCCCCGGGACTGTATCATGCTGATATTCTTTAGCACGCTTTACAATGGTTTGAGTCATATTAGCAATTTCTTGCATAAATGCTTCACGGGTTATTTGATTACGTTCCATCAATGATAGTTGATGCTCCCAGTTACCCGTCATTTCAGGTTGCGTTAATTCTGTTACACCCAAACCACGTAGTAATGTCATTAACTGAAATGATTTTGCTGTTGGTAATAACTCACGCCCCTCACGTACTAAGTATTTTTCGGCTAACAAGCCTTCAATAGTGGCTGCACGAGTCGCTGGTGTCCCTAAACCGCGTCCAACCATAGCCGCTTTCATATCTTCGTCATCAATAAGTTTGCCTGCCCCTTCCATAGCACTGAGCATTGTTGCTTCACTATAACGTGCGGGCGGCTTAGTCGTTAATTCAACTAATTTAACCGATTCTGTGTGTGCCGCTTCACCTAATACCAAGCGAACCAAGGTATCATCAGATGCTTGTTCTTCTTTACCATATACCGCTAACCAGCCTGGATTAACTAATACTTTACCTTCAGTTTTAAATAGATGCCCTGCAACGCTAGTGATACGAGTAGTAATACGCGATTCTGCGGGTGGATAAAACACCGCTATAAACCGTTTAACCACCATATCATATATTTTTGCTTCGGCTTCAGACAATGTTTTCGGAATAGTCCCTGTAGGAATAATCGCAAAATGGTCACTAATTTTGGCATTATTAAAAATCTTTTTATCTAGTTTTACCCAGCCTTGATTTAAGGCCGTAGACGTATGTGGATAGTAGCGGTCTAAACTACCCAGTTCATTCAAAATAGTTTTTGAAGCATCAATATAATCTTCAGGTAAATATCGGCTATCGGTTCGTGGATAGGTTAATACTTTATGTTTTTCATACAAAGCTTGGGCGATTGACAATGTATTTTGTGCGCTGAATCCAAAACGGCTGTTTCCTTCACGTTGTAAAGTAGTTAAATCGTACAAAGCGGGGGCTGCTTGACTAGTCGGTTTGCTGTCTTCAGTAACACTGGCAACTTGACCGATACATTGATTGACAATTGTCTGGGCATACTTTTTATCCCATAAGCGAGTACTTTTTTTCTCGTTGTCGCCTTCATCTAAGGCAATATTGGCATCATTTACTTTTTTAAACGCTGAATCAAAATAGCGTGCCACATATTGTCCTGCCGCAACAGAAAATGTGCCATGAATTTCACAATAATCGCGCGGTATAAATTTACGTATTTTTTCTTCACGCTCTACTACAATCGCTAAAGTAGGGGTTTGAACCCGCCCTACTGTTGTTAAAAAAAACCCGCCATCTTTACTATTAAAAGCAGTCATGGCACGCGTACCGTTAATACCGACTAACCAATCAGCTTCGGCACGGCTACGGGCGGCATGCGACAAAGATTGCATTGTTTGGTCATCACGCAGTTTAGTAAACCCTTCTTGAATGGCTTTAGGGGTCATACTTTGTAGCCACAAGCGTTTAATCGGCTTAGTACTATTTGAATATTGTAGAATATAGCGAAAAATCAACTCACCTTCACGTCCCGCATCACATGCATTAATAATATCGCTAATGTCTTTGCGTTTAATTAAGCGTAACACTGACTTTAAGCGTGCCTCTGTTTTAGGAATAGGTTCTAAATCAAAATAAGGCGGCAACACAGGCAAATGGTTAAAAGTCCACTTTCCACGTTTTACATCGTATGCTTCAGGTGCTTTAATCGTCAGCATATGACCGACTGCACTGGTAATGACATAGCGGTCATTTTCTTGATAGTCATCGTATTTAGTACACCCACCAAGCACTTTTGCTAAGTCATTCATCACAGAAGGTTTTTCAGCAATAATCAAAGTTTTTTGTGTACCATCAAGCATTGTATTGATAGTCTTAACCTTTGTTTTTTTAGCTTCAGGGCGTGATTCTGCCATGTCTGTTGTATTTTTTGTATCTGTTGTGTTTGTTTTATTTGTTTTATTTATTGCATTAGTCATAATAATTTAATAATTTAGTAATTTAATAACTTGGTAACTTGGTAACTTGATAGCTTAATTTTTTTAATTTAATGGCTTACAGTTTATATAGTTATATAGTTATATAGTTATATAGTTTATACAGTTTAATAATTTTTTAATTATCAATATCAGCATTAGTACGAGTTTTAGTATACTTTTTAATAAAATTCAATACTTGTATTCGTTGTTCATCAGTGGGAATGTCACGTTTTCCATAACGCGTTTCATTAGGATTAACCCATAATTGTTCATATAAATGTTGTTGTAGTGCATCATTGTTTTTTTGAATACTAAAAATTAAATCACTAATTAACCAACTTTTTTCAATTAAAGCATCAAGCAATTCAGGCTTAATCTGCCGTAAACGCGTTGCCATTGCTGCGGTAGTTCGTAGGTTTAATACGCCGTGGTCTAATATAATCGTACAAGGCTCTAGCTGTAAAAATCCCATTTGCTTACAGAGTTGATATACATCAGCTTGTAGCATTTGAAACTCTTTAGCTGTTTGTAGCCACGTTTTTTGGGTAAAATTCAAAATCGTTTTAGGAGTACGCATCATACTTATATTGTAAACCCATCAGCTGTGGGCGGTGTAGATACATTATTTTTGCCAAGTTATCTAGGAGTCTATATGCAAATTATGTTAATTAGTTCACGTTGGTCAGAACCAAAAAGTTATGATTTGTCTAAACGGCTAGTGTTAATTATAAGCCTATCCACATTTATTTTGTCAGCATTAATTGCTTTAGCTTTATATGGCCTGACCCTTAAATACTCTGCTAATATCCCAGTACCTTTTTTAAGGGAAGCCTTTATGAATGTTGCCGTTACTGAACAAAAAAGGCAAGACCAATTTGTACGCGAAAACATCAACTTAATGGCGATTCAATTGGGTGAAGTTAAAGCACAACTGCTCAAATTAGAAGCTTTAGGCAACAGAGTCAGTGGATTAGCAGGCTTAAAAAAAGAATTTGATTTTAAAGCGTTGTCAGGGCAAGGTGGTTTAGAAATTAATCCTCAAACCATTAGTCTACCGCAATTATTAACGGCTTTAGAAATGACTAATAAACAGTTAAATCAACACAATGATATTTTTAATATTTTAGAAAATGACTTATTAGACAATACTTTAAAAGCCAGGCAAATTTTAACCACTTTACCTGTCAAAGATGTGGGTGTTGGCAGTGGTTATGGCATACGTACCGACCCGTTTACAGGTAATACCGCTTTTCATCAAGGGCTTGATTTTGCAGCCCCTACAGGGACACCGATTTTAGCCGCAGCAGGCGGTGTTGTGATTACCGTTGAGCCACATAACGGTTATGGCAATATGCTTGAAGTAGACCACGGTAATAATTTAGTGACTCGTTACGCACATACCTCTCGCTTTTTAGTAAAAATAGGTGATATTGTCAAACGTGGGCAAACGATTGCTGAAGTGGGTTCTACAGGGCGTTCAACAGGGCCTCATTTACATTTTGAAGTATTAGTTAATGGCGAGGCACAAAATCCTATGCGGTTTTTAGCAGCAGGCAATGATTTAAGCAGTATCAAGCGTTAAGTTAATCGCTGTGTTAATTCTGTGTTAATTATTACTGTATTAATTTAACAACGGCAATACTTAAACTTAATTTAATAATAAGTTACAACCAGCATCATAATAAGTCGTATGACTAATATCATAGCGCTGATTAAATGGTTATATTAATGTTAATGCTTATGAACACTGTAATCTCTTTAAGCTCAATATATAACCGTTGTATCTCAATATATTACGGCACTCACGCTAAAATCAAATCATGAATACACTGCTTACTCCTGCTGCTGCTAATGTATTAGCAACCACTGCTCAAGACGATACTCAAGACCACTCAAATACTCGCTTACGCGAAATTCCTTATAACTATACGAGCTTTTCTGACAAAGAAATAGTTCAGCGTTTATTAGGTGATGATATCTGGAATGTATTAAACGAACTACGTAGTGAACGACGCACAGGGCGTAGTGCAAAAATGCTTTATGAAGTATTGGGCGATATATGGGTCGTTGAACGCAACCCCTATTTACAAGACGATTTACTAGACAATCCAAAACGCCGTGCTGCATTAATTGAAGCCTTGCTACACCGCCTAAGTGATATTGACCGCCGCCGCACTGAAGATGGACAACACGCTTTTATAGCTAACTCTCTTGGACAAGCACGTAATCAAAAAGTAGAGATACTATTACAATCAGCCCGAGAATCTGTTTTACGCTTTAACCAACGATTTGACGAAGTGGCTGAATTACGTAAACGTAGCACTAAGGTTTTTGGTAAATTTACGGCTAAAGACAATGTTAAATTTGATGGTTTAAGCCGCGTTAGCCACGTAACAGATGCGACAGATTGGCGTGTAGAATACCCATTTGTAGTGCTATGTCCTGATACTGAAGATGAAGTCCCCGCCATGGTGAAAGCCTGTATTGCTTTAGGATTAACCATTGTTCCGCGCGGTGGTGGTACAGGTTATACGGGGGGTGCTGTCCCATTGTATTGGAATACGGCCGTAATTAATACTGAAAAACTAGAACAACTTGATGCTGTGCGTATGCAAGTGTTACCAGGGACTGACCGTGAATATGCCACAGTGTTTAGTGGTGCAGGTGTAGTCACCAAACGTGTATCAGACATTGCGGACGCTAATGGCCGTGTATTTGCCGTAGACCCCACCAGTAGCGAAGCCAGTTGTATTGGCGGCAATGTTGCTATGAATGCAGGCGGTAAAAAAGCCGTATTATGGGGTACTGCATTAGACAACCTAGCCAGCTGGCGTATGGTTGATCCACAAGGTGACTGGTTAGAAATCACCCGTATGGATCATAATTTTGGCAAAATTCACGATGCTGCTGTAGCCACTTTTCGCCTAGAGTGGAAAGATGGCACTGCATCGCCAACCAAAGCTAAATTACTGCGTACTGAAACGTTAATCATTCCCGGTAGTCATTTTCGTAAAGTCGGTTTAGGTAAAGATGTCACCGATAAATTTTTAGCGGGCTTACCTGGTGTACAAAAAGAAGGAACTGATGGCTTAATTACCAGTGCAACTTGGATTTTGCACCGTATGCCTAAACATGTTAGAACGGTTTGTTTAGAATTTTTTGGTCAAGCTAAACAAGCTGTTCCTAGTATTGTTGAAATTAAAGATTATTTAGATTCGTTAAGCCGCTTACCTCGCCCAGAAGGCACGCCCATTGATTATGCACCCGTATTATTAGCGGGACTAGAACATTTAGATGAACGGTATTTACGTGCCGTAGGTTACGCGACTAAATCTAAAAAAGGCCATAACAACGGTAGTGGTGGTAGTGCAGCTAGCGTACCAAAAATGGTGTTGATTGGTGATATTGTGGGCGACGATGAATCTGAAGTGGCTCGTGCTACCAGTGAAGTCGTCCGTATTGCTAATTTACGTAATGGAGAGGGATTTACCGCCGTCAGTGCTGATGCCCGTAAAACTTTTTGGCTAGACCGGAACCGTACTGCGGCTATTTCTAAACATACGAATGCGTTTAAATTAAATGAAGATGTCGTTATTCCCTTGCATAGAATGGGTGAATATACCGAGGCTATTGAACGAATTAATATTGAGTTATCTATTAAAAATAAATTGCTAATGATTGATGCCTTAATAGCATTTTTTGAAGCAAACGTATTAAGTCAATACATTGCAGCTTCGGGTGACCCTGAAGTAGATAGCTTGCCTAAAAACGAAATTTTAGGTGAACGCGGACAAGAGTCTTTAACACTATTAGTACAAACACGCGCACGTTGGTATTATTTACTGACACACATGGCAGATACTGTGCTTGATACTTTACCTATATTACACACATTAGGACTAGATACCGAAACGGTGCAACAAGCACAGCTGCGGCTTAATCAAAAGCCTGATACAACGGTTTTTCAATTATTACAAGACCGCACTTTTCGTATTAGCTATAAACAGACCTTACGTACACCGTTTAACCGTATTTTTACGGGGGCTGCTTTCGCCCCTATTTTGGCAGAAATTAAAACCATACATGGCCGTATATTAAAAAGCCGCGTATTTGTAGCATTACACATGCATGCAGGTGATGGCAATGTACACACTAATTTACCTGTTAATAGTGCTGATTACGGTATGCTGACTCAAGCCAATGAAACCGTGGTACGCATCATGCAGATTGCACGTGATTTAGACGGCGTCATTAGCGGTGAACACGGCATCGGCATTACCAAGTTAGAGTTTTTGACTGAAGCAGAATTAGCCCCTTTTGCTGCGTATAAAGCTAAAATAGACCCTGAAGGTCGCTTTAACAAAGGTAAATTATTAGCCCACGCTGATTTGCGTGGGGCTTATACGCCTAGCTTTAGTTTGATGGGCCATGAATCATTAATTATGCAACAAAGCGGTAATGCGTCAAGCAATATTGCTGCAATTGCTAACAGTGTAAAAGATTGTTTACGCTGCGGTAAATGTAAGCCTGTATGTGCTACACACGTGCCGCGTGCTAACTTATTATACAGCCCACGCAATAAAATTTTGGCTACTAGTTTATTAATCGAAGCCTTTTTATATGAAAGTCAAACCCGCCGTGGTATCAGCATTAAACATTGGGAAGAGTTTGAAGACGTTGCAGAGCATTGCACTGTTTGCCATAAATGCTTGAGTCCTTGCCCTGTGAAAATTGATTTTGGCGATGTATCCATGAATATGCGTAATTTGTTGCGTGAAATGGGGCAGAAATCATTTAATCCTGTGAATAAAGCCGCTATGTTTTTTTTAAATGCAACAGATCCGACTACGATTAATGTAATGCGTACTGCAATGGTAGATGTGGGTTTTAAAGCCCAGCGTTT
Organism: Betaproteobacteria bacterium; assembly: GCA_043777895.1. Taxonomy (GTDB): domain Bacteria; phylum Pseudomonadota; class Gammaproteobacteria; order Burkholderiales; family Burkholderiaceae_C; genus JBDLSY01. Next base: position 56,889 of record JAYWHD010000036.1, read on the forward strand.
AGGTAATCAAATGTTGCGTAGTTTTGCTCATTTTCAAGTTAAAAAACCACCTGCAACGGTTGGTAAAGCACCGATAAAAGAACAGGTTATTCACTTTATTAATAAAAAACTACCCAGCGGTTTACCTAAGCAGGCTGTACGAAAATTATTAGATATTGAAGACAGTAAGTATGTTCCTATTATTCGGAATCCAAATTTATCCAGTGAAAGTGAAGCCGTATTTTACTTTCCGGGTTGTGGAAGTGAACGCTTGTTTAGCCAAGTGGGTTTAGCGACTCAAGCGATGTTATGGCATGCAGGTGTACAAACCGTATTGCCGCCCGGATACTTGTGCTGTGGTTATCCACAAAGAGGCAGTGGGCAGTTTGATAAAGCTGATAAAATCGTAACCGATAACCGCGTATTGTTTCACCGTGTAGCCAACACTTTAAATTATTTGGAGATTAAAACCGTTGTAGTCAGTTGCGGTACGTGCTATGACCAATTACAAGCCTATCAATTTGACAGTATTTTTCCTGGTTGTCGGATTATTGATATTCATGAATACTTACTTGAAAAAGGTATTACATTACAGACTAATAACGGTTACTTGTTTCACGACCCTTGCCATAGTCCTATGAAGCTACAAGACCCAATGAAAACTGTCAAAGCCTTGGTGGGTGATGCAGTCGTCAAAGCCGAGCGTTGTTGCGGTGAAAGTGGTACTTTTGGTGTTTCTCGTCCTGATATTGCAACTCAAGTTCGCTTTAGAAAAGAAGAAGAATTACAAAAAAATGAAGCGCAATTGGCTAAATTAACGGGTAAAACAGTTAGTGAAAAAGTCAGCACTAAAATTTTAACCAGTTGTCCCAGTTGTTTACAAGGTTTAAACCGCTACGGCAATGACTTAAATAATGGTTTACTAGAGGCTGATTATATTGTGGTAGAAATGGCTAATCAACTATTAGGTACAGAATGGATGAAACACTATGTTGATAATGCTAATAACGGTGGCATTGAACGCGTGTTAGTTTAAATTAATTTAAATTGATGACCTTAGGAGAGCTGCAACTATGCAAGCTTTATGGATGATTGCGGCAGCAGGGTTTTTTTCATTGGCTAATTTAGTTATTAAATTGTCTATCAATGATTCAAATCCAGCACAGATGCTGTTTTTTCGTGGTGCATTTGCTGTATTGTGTATGAGTAGCTGGTGTTATTTTAAGCAATATGATGTACGTACGCAGCACTTAAAATTGCATTTTGTACGGGGTATTAGTGGTGTCAGTGCCATTGCTTTATACACGTACGTATTGACTTTACTGCCTATGGTTACCGCTGTAACTATGAATTACACTTCACCTGTCTGGTTGGCTTTATTTACAGTACTCATCGCTTTAATTAAACGAACACAACAACCGCCTATTGCCTTAATTTTATGTATATTGAGTAGTATGTTGGGTGTTATCTTATTGTTAAAGCCTATTTTTGAAGAAGGTCAAACTACGATTGCGGTACTAGGGCTTTTATCGGGATTTTTTTCAGCAGTGGCTTATTGGCAAATTAAAAGCTTAAATAAAACTGGCGAAAGCACAACAAGAATTGTTTTTTATCATTCAGCTATTATGATGCTAGTAGGTGGGCTATGGTGGTTACTGACACCCCGTACTTTAGAGTTTAATGCAATGCCAAATTTGTTAATTATTGGTTTATTAACTATGGCAGGGCAACTTGCTTTAACGTTTGCAATTTCTAATGGATCTACTTTTTTTGCCAGTAGTTTAATGTATTTGTGTATTGTTTTTTCAGCTATTTTAGGGGCTTTATTTACCAAAGACGGCACTACAATTGATATTCTTGGCTATATAGGCATCACTATTATTGTAGGTAGCTCTATTATGGCAGCGGCTTTAACAACTAAAAAAAACTAACACAATGATACAGAAAAATAAAGAAAATCAAGGAAATCAAGAAAATAATTTAATTTTAATGAATGATTTAACAGCACAAATAGTGCAAGTATCAGGGCAAACGTCAGCTAAACAACAGGGTCTTATATTGTTTGCACACGGTTCAAGAGACACGGCTTGGAAACTACCTTTTGAGTCAATACTCACTAAAATTCAAATAAAACAACCATACCTTGCTTGTGGTTTAGCGTATTTAGAGTTAATGCAGCCCGACTTCGCAACACAAACTACTGATTTAATTGCACAAGGTGTACGGCATATTCGGGTGTTACCCCTATTTTTAGCAGTCGGTAAACACTTACGTGTAGATTTACCTAATTTTGTACAAGAGGCACAGCTGACTTATGCTGGTATTGGTTTAACTTTTGAGGTGTTGCCAGCGATTGGTGAAACCGCAGTATTACAGCAAGCAATTGTTGATTTAGCGTTGTCAAAATAAGACGGTTTATTTACGATATAATTGACAAAATGTATGTTTTTAAGGCATAATCCAATATCTTTGCATCATTTTTTGTTTTTCGCCTTTTATTTTTATTATGTTACGTTTTCATAATAAAATTGTGTCCTATGACATAGCTAAAACGCTTTTATATAAGTATTTAATTAGCACGATACCCACTGTGTCGTATATTTATATTGCTTTATTATTATTTTTTCAAATTTAGATTTACACAGTAGAAACTATGCCAACTATCAATCAACTCGTTCGTCAAGGTCGTCAATCTGAAGTGGTTAAAAGTAAAAGCCCTGCTTTAGCCAATTGTCCGCAACGCCGTGGTGTGTGTACCAAAGTGTACACAACGACGCCTAAAAAACCAAACTCTGCTTTGCGTAAAGTCGCTAAAGTTCGCTTGACTAACGGCTTTGAAGTTATTTCTTACATTGGTGGTGAAGGCCATAATCTACAAGAACACAGTGTTGTATTAGTTCGTGGTGGGCGTGTGAAAGATTTACCAGGTGTGCGTTACCATATTGTGCGTGGTTCACAAGATTTACAAGGTGTTAAAGACCGTAAACAATCGCGTTCTAAATATGGTGCTAAGCGTCCGAAAGCGGCGAAAGCCAAGTAGTTTTAAATTATTTTAGTGTTTAAGTTTAGTGCCACAACCATGCTTTAGTGTGGCTGTGGTTTTTTTGCAAGTTGCATCTGTAACTTGAGTAAGCGGTTAGCTTAATAGCTGACATTAGTATTTATATTATTTTATTATTTATATTATAAATAAATACGCCTGAACCCCCAAGGAGTTGTTATGCCTCGTCGTCGTGAAGTCCCCAAACGTGATATTTTGCCTGATCCAAAATTTGGTAATGTTGAGTTAGCTAAGTTTATGAACGTTGTTATGCTTAGTGGTAAAAAAGCAGTTGCTGAAGGCATCGTTTATGGTGCTTTAGAGCAAATTCAAGCTAAAACTGGCAAAGATGCCATGGAAGTATTTAAAACCGCGATTGAAAATGTTAAACCTATGGTTGAGGTTAAATCTCGCCGTGTTGGTGGTGCAAACTACCAAGTGCCTGTTGAGGTGCGTCCTTCACGCCGTTTAGCCTTGTCTATGCGTTGGATTCGTGAAGCGGCTAAAAAACGTGGTGAAAAAACGATGTTTTTACGCTTAGCTTCTGAATTAACAGAAGCGTCCGAAGGTAGAGGCGGTGCGATGAAAAAACGTGATGAAGTTCACCGTATGGCCGATGCTAATAAAGCGTTTAGCCATTTCCGCTTCTAAATATTAGATTTCTTTCAAAGTCATATTCATAAGAAAGCAATTTTTTGATTATTAAAGCTTAATAAGCACTTTTTAATAATTTTGAAAGAAGTCTATTGTATGAAAAAAATTGCTACGGCTGTATTGTTAATTTTAATTATCAATAATGTTTATGCTAAAAATTTGGTTGAGTTTATTGATATAGATCAAAGTCCAATTCCTTTACCACCATCAGAATTAATAGCCTTAAATAATAACAAAATGAATAAAATTTTGGCAGATGATGGTTTTAGTCATTTAGAAAAAAATCTACTGAAATTAATAATTTTACAAATAGCCTCAATATGGCTAAAAGTAAAAAATTAAAATCAATAAAAATAACTAATATTGCTCAATCTCATATAGTATATGAAAAATTATCCGATCTTAAATTTTCTTTTAAGCCATTTACCTTTAATCAAGGTAACTTGATTGCTGTTTTACCTCATGGAACATTTAAAAACAATGTTTGGACCGGAGTAGATCGGTTTTTTGATATCCCTAATATTGGCGTTGCTCGATTAGAGGAGTTAGATTTAGGTGCAAATCAAGGAAAAGTTTACATGTTTAAAACTGAGGTTAATACTAAAGTTAGAGGTAAAGAAGCTATCTCAAAAATTTTTTTAAATAACATTTCAAAGTTAGAAAATATTTCTTGGGTAGAAAATAATATGAGTTACACTTTAAGTTTTCAACCGATTAAATCTAATTTGAAAAAAACTGAAGTGAGTAATTTAAATAGTTCTATAAAGAGTATTCAACCTACCTTTAGTGCATATTCTCTCACTAAACAATTAAAATAATTATATTTTTCAGTAAAAATTAAGGATTGATAATGTCTCGTAAGACCCCTATTAATCGGTATCGTAATATTGGTATTTCTGCACACATTGATGCAGGTAAAACAACTACGACCGAACGCGTTCTGTTTTATACAGGCGTAAATCATAAAATTGGCGAAGTCCATGATGGTGCCGCCACAATGGACTGGATGGAACAAGAGCAAGAACGCGGTATTACTATTACCTCGGCTGCTACCACCTGCTTTTGGTCAGGTATGGGTAAAACGTTTGATGAGCATCGCATTAATATCATTGATACTCCAGGTCACGTTGATTTTACTATTGAAGTAGAACGTTCTATGCGTGTACTAGATGGTGCGTGTATGGTGTATTGTGCCGTGGGTGGTGTTCAGCCGCAGTCTGAAACGGTGTGGCGTCAAGCTAATAAGTATAAAGTGCCACGCTTAGCATTTGTCAATAAAATGGACCGCACAGGCGCAAACTTCTATAAAGTTTACGAACAAATGAAGTTGCGGTTAAAAGCCAATCCAGTCGCTCTACAAATACCCGTTGGGGCTGAAGAACACTTTGCTGGGGTCATTGATTTAGTCAAAATGAAGCAAATTATTTGGTCAGAAGAAGACAAGGGTGTTACCTTTACTTATGGTGATATTCCTGCCAGCTTACAAGAAAAAGCCAACGAATTTCGCGAAAAATTGGTAGAAGCCGCTGCTGAAGCAAGCGAAGACTTAATGAATCGTTACCTCGAAGGTGGCGAACTCACAGAAGATGAAATTAAATTAGCCATTCGTACCCGTACGATTGCTGGCGAAATTCAGCCTATGGTCTGTGGTTCAGCGTTCAAAAACAAAGGCGTTCAAGCCATGTTAGACGCGGTCATTGAATATTTGCCATCACCTGTAGACATTCCACCTGTGGGTGGTTTAGATGACTATGAAGAACCCACAACCCGTCGTGCAGATGATGATGAAAAATTTGCCGCTTTAGCCTTTAAATTAATGAGTGATCCCTTCGTGGGACAATTGACATTTGTACGTGCTTATTCAGGTATTTTGAAAAAAGGCGATACGATTTTAAACTCTATTAAAGGCAAAAAAGAACGCATTGGCCGTATTGTACAAATGCATGCTAATCAACGTGAAGAAATTGAAGAATTGCGTGCGGGTGATATTGCAGCATGTGTAGGCTTAAAAGATGTCACTACGGGCGAGACTTTATGTGACCCTGATGCTCCCATCATTTTAGAGCGTATGGTGTTTCCTGAACCTGTTATCTCTCAAGCCGTTGAACCAAAAACTAAACCTGATCAAGAAAAAATGGGTTTAGCACTACAGCGTTTAGCACAAGAAGATCCGTCTTTCCGCGTTCGTACTGATGAAGAGTCAGGGCAAACCATTATTTCAGGTATGGGTGAACTACACCTTGAGATTATTGTGGATCGTATGAAACGTGAATTTGGTGTTGAAGCCAATGTAGGTAAGCCTCAAGTCGCTTATCGTGAAACGATTCGTAAAAAAGTTGAAGATGTCGAAGGTAAATTTGTGCGTCAGTCTGGCGGTAAAGGTCAATATGGACACGTTGTACTACGTATTGAACCTAATGAGGCGGGTAAAGGTTTTGAGTTTTTAGATGAAATTAAAGGCGGTGTCGTTCCGCGTGAGTTTATTCCAGCCGTTGAAAAAGGCTTGCGTGAAACGATTACAGCAGGTGTACTAGCCGGCTATCCAGTTGTTGATGTGAAAGTTGCCTTAACCTTTGGTTCATACCATGATGTGGATTCAAATGAAAATGCATTTAAAATGGCAGCTTCAATTGGGTTTAAAGACGGTTGTCGCAAAGCAAGTCCAGTCATTCTTGAGCCGATGATGGCCGTTGAAGTTGAAACACCTGAAGATTATGCAGGCAATGTGATGGGGGATTTATCCTCACGCCGTGGTATGGTTCAAGGTATGGATGATATGGTCGGTGGCGGTAAAGCGATTAAAGCGGAAGTGCCGTTATCAGAAATGTTTGGTTACTCTACGACTTTACGCTCAATGAGCCAAGGCCGTGCTAGCTATACTATGGAATTTAAACACTATTCTGAAGCACCGAAAAATGTAGCAGAAGCCATCATGGCTGCTAAAGCAAAGTAAGTTACTAATTAATCGCTTGAATTACCAGTAAATACTGCACAAGTCACTAAACCGCTAGTAAAATAGTGGTTTAGTCAAACCTTAACGTAACTTAACTTATTGAATAATTAAACAATTCAGTATTCAGTAATCAAAGTCTACGTTATTTTAATTTTTAATTTTTAATTTTTTTAATTTTTTTAATTTTTTAAATAAATTTATTATCAAGGATAATATCATGGCAAAAAGTAAATTTGAACGTAATAAACCCCACGTCAACGTGGGTACAATTGGTCACGTTGATCATGGTAAAACAACATTGACAGCCGCTTTAACAATGGTTTTAGCTGCTAAATTTGGTGGCGAAGCTAAAGCTTATGATCAAATTGATGCTGCCCCTGAAGAAAAAGCACGCGGTATTACAATTAATACAGCCCACGTTGAGTACGAAACTGGTAATCGTCATTATGCACACGTTGACTGCCCAGGGCATGCCGACTATGTTAAAAATATGATTACAGGCGCGGCACAAATGGACGGTGCAATTTTAGTGTGTTCTGCTGCTGATGGTCCTATGCCACAGACACGCGAACATATTTTATTGGCTCGTCAAGTAGGCGTACCTTACATTGTTGTATTTTTAAATAAATGCGATATGGTTGATGATGCTGAACTCTTAGAATTAGTGGAAATGGAAGTACGTGAGTTATTAGATAAATATGATTTTCCTGGTGACGATACACCCATTATTCACGGCTCTGCTAAATTAGCCGTTGAAGGTGATAAAGGCGAAATGGGTGAAGAGTCAATTATTCGTCTAGCTGCTGCTTTAGATTCATACATTCCAACGCCAGAACGTGCGGTTGATGGTGCATTTTTAATGCCAGTTGAAGACGTATTCTCCATCTCTGGACGTGGTACTGTTGTAACGGGCCGTATTGAACGTGGTATTGTTAAAGTCGGTGAAGAAATTGAAATTGTTGGTTTGGTAGACACAGTTAAAACGACCTGTACAGGTGTAGAGATGTTCCGTAAATTGTTAGACCAAGGTCAAGCAGGTGATAACGTTGGTTTACTATTACGCGGCACTAAACGCGAAGATGTACAACGTGGTCAAGTCTTATGTAAGCCCTCTTCTGTTAAACCGCACACACATTTTACTGGTGAAATTTATGTGTTGTCTAAAGACGAAGGCGGTCGCCATACACCATTCTTTAATAACTACCGTCCACAGTTTTACTTCCGTACAACAGACGTAACAGGTGCGATTGAGTTGCCAGAAGGTAAAGAAATGGTTATGCCTGGTGATAATGTATCAATCACTGTTAAACTAATTGCTCCAATTGCGATGGAAGAAGGTTTACGTTTTGCTATTCGTGAGGGTGGCCGTACTGTGGGTGCAGGTGTTGTTGCTAAAATTATGGCTTAATTGAGTTGTATTTATACTTAATACACACTTAATTATTAACTGTTTTAGTTTTATTTTTTTAGTTTTTTAGTTTTTTAGTTTTTGTTCTTTTGTAGTGGTTTTAAATAATTTAATTATTTAGGCCACTACTTTTATTTGCTAAAAATTAAATTATTATTTATTTGTTTAGCGCGTTCTTTGGGAATCTAATTCATGTCTAGTCAAAATATTCGTATCCGTCTTAAAGCATTTGATTATAAGTTAATTGATCGTTCAGCTGCTGAAATTGTAGAAACAGCTAAGCGTACAGGTGCAGTGGTTCGTGGTCCAGTACCATTGCCCACACGTATTGCTCGCTATGATTTATTGAGTTCACCGCATGTAAACAAAACGGCGCGTGATCAAATGGAAATTCGTACACACCAACGCTTAATGGATATCTTAGACCCAACTGATAAAACAGTAGACGCTTTGATGAAGTTAGACTTACCCGCAGGTGTAGAAGTTGAAATTAAAGTTAAATAAAAAATAATAAGCTTAATAAAAAACCACTTCATTATTGCAGTGGTTTTTTATTAACTAAATATAATAATGACTTAATAATGACTTATTTAAATCAATATAAAAACAGATAAATAGCATAAAAACACGCTATTTTATACACTTTAAATACTTACTCTATCTATACTACAATCAATATATAATTATTCTTCATTGTCGTGCTAATCTTATATTTTTAGGTAAAACATTAGGTGTATTGGTGCGATAAGGGTTAATATCCAAACCACCGCGACGCGTATACCGTGCATAAACAGTTAAGCGGGTTGGTTTACAACGCTGCCAAATATCCATAAAAATACGTTCTACACAGTGTTCGTGAAATTCGTTGTGATTACGTAAGCTAACAATGTATTGCAACAAACCTGCATGACATATTGGTACGCCTACATAGCTGATTAATACACTGCCCCAATCAGGCTGCCCCGTTACTAAACAATTGCTTTTGAGTAAATCACTATAAACCGTTTCTTCTATTGGCGGCTCGTCTAGCGTCTTTAATAACTCGGGTACAGGTAAATAATGTTGGCATTCAATGTCTAATCGGTCAAGCGGCACACCTTCAAAACAAGTAATACTTGGACGCTCGTGTCCTGCGTTACTTAAAGGAAATTGTTCTATTCGTATAGATACTTTAGCACCCGCCGCATCACTTAAATCGTGACTTAGCAATGCCATTAAAGCATTTAAGCCATAGTCTATGCCTTCTAACTGAGTATTATTAAAACTATTTAAATACAGTTTAAGCGATTTACTTTCAATAATATTAGGGCTGTCTGCAGGTATGACTATATGTGCTAGTGCAATTTGAGGTTTACCTTTATTATTCAGCCAACCTATTTCGTAAGCAGTCCATAAATCAGCCCCAAAAAATATAGGCGACGTTAAAATACCTAATTCAGTACGTTTTATAGTACGGCTAATCGAAAATAATAGACTGGCATCATAATGGTCAGTATATCGACTAGTTTTACCCAACTGCGAATGGTCGGGATTTGAGTGAATCGTTGATGTCATAGACGTTTAATAAATTTTACTAATTAATAATGTGAAATGTAATAGTGTTTAGTGTGATAATGCCGTTTAAAATATTTTAACCTTAAAAAATCTGATTTCATCACTATGTATTACATTAAAAAATTGACTGCAACTTTATTAGGGCAACGGTGTGCCGCGTGTAATCAAGTGTGCTTTGGTTCAATTATTTGCACAACGTGTACTGGTTTAGTAGTAAAGCACAGACTATATACTCTGCGTTGTACACGGTGTGCCGTCAATTTAAATATGCACACTAATGAACCAGTCTGCACCCACTGCTTAGCTCATCCGCCTGCTTTTGATGCTGCGGTGTGTGTGGGTGATTTTAACAACCCTATTAGTCAATTAATCTCACAACTTAAATTTTCTCATCATTTAATCATAGCCGCTTGGTGTGCAGAACAATTAGCCAATTGCCTTAGTCATTTACCTACACATCTACAGCAGTTTGACTTAATTGTTCCTATTCCATTGCATAATAATCGTTTGCGTGAACGCGGCTTTAATCAATCTTGGGAGATTATTCGGCATTTACCTTATGCAGCGCATCAAAAGCATTCTGTGTTAGAACGCTTACGCGACACACCCAGCCAACGTGAGTTAAATGCGACTGAACGTATGATTAATGTCAAAAACGCTTTTAGGGTTGATGAAAAATATTTAGAATTTATTAAAAATAAGCGTATTTTATTGGTAGATGATGTAATCACCACTGCGGCGACTGCACAAGCAGCGAGTATTGCATTGAAAGCTAATGGTGTAGCACATATAACGCTAGCTAGTATTGCCCGTGTAAGTCATTAATCAATACTTAAATAGTATTTAAAACAGTATTTAAATTACTATTTGGATTAATATTTAGATTAATATTTAAACGGTTTAAAGTTTCATCTCGTCCCAAAACAGTCAGCATGGCATCAAGGCTAGGCGTTTGAGGGGTAGCAAATAAAGCAATACGGACGGGAATAGCTAATTGAGGCATTTTTAGAGAATACTGCTCCAATGTGTTTTTAACAACCGCAGCAATGTTATTTTTATTCCAATCATTTCCAAGCAACTGTGTTAGTGCCTGTACAAGATGTGTCAGTATTAATTGATTAGGAACAATATATTGTTCACGCAATACGTCCGTAATCACAGGAGCAGTACTAAATGGGGCAATTAAATCGGCCAACTGTAGCAAAGTTTCAGCACGGTCACGCATCAGTACAATCGCGGCTTCTAATTGATTGGTTACAATAACACCTCGGTAGCGCAGTAACCAAGCGGCTATTTGTTCAATGGGTGCTTGTTTAATATAATGTGCATTGACCCAATTAAGCTTCTTGTTGTCCCATTGTGCTGCTGATTTACTTAAATTACTGCCATCAAACCAAGCAGTTAACTCATCAGTTGTAAATAATTCAGTATCGCCATGACTCCACCCTAAGCGGGCTAAATAATTGAGCATAGCTTGTGGTAAATAGCCCAAAGCGTCATATTGAATCACACTGACAGCCCCGTGCCGCTTAGACAATTTTTCACCATCAGAACCTAAAATCATAGGTAAATGACCATACTGCGGCAAAGTAGCATTGAGAGCATTAAGTACGTTTATTTGTCGCGGTGTGTTGTTAATATGGTCATCACCACGAATAACATGCGTAATATTCATATCCCAATCATCAACCACTACACAAAAATTATAAGTCGGTATACCCATAGTGTCGCCGTTGGCAGCCGCTTCAGGCGTAACCGCACGGGCAATAATAAAATCATCTAATTCATTATTAGCGATTTTAATGATGCCTTTGACTAAATCGTCCCATATTACTGCCCCTTCTTGAGGGGTTTTAAACCGTATAACCGGGGCTATATCTTTAGGTATCAAAGGTAAAATTTTACCTAACTCAGGCCGCCAAGTGCCGTCATAACGTGGCTTATCACCATTAAGCCTAGCCAATTCACGCATAGACTCTACTTCAGCGGCAGTACTGTAGCACGAATAAGCTGTTCCTTCTGATAACATCTGTACAATGACGGCTTTATAGCGTGTCATGTGTTGCATTTGATAAAAAGGGCCTTCATCGGCGATTAAGCCTAACCAATTCATACCGTCCAAGATGGCCTGAACTGCTTCAGGCGTTGAGCGTTCAACATCAGTATCTTCAATACGCAATACAAATGTACCTGCTGCTGGTTTATTGTTTATTTTGGCATAGTGTTTGGCATAAGCCCAGCTATACAGTGCAGTACGTGCGCCGCCTAAATGCAAGTAGCCCGTAGGTGATGGTGCAAAACGCGTCCGTACAGGTAAATTTGAAGCTATCTTAGTGTTTGTCATAAAGCGTCAATGCTTTCAGTAAAAATAGAACTTATAAGCGTAGTGTTATTAATAATAAATAGTCTTTAATAATTTTGAACCGTATTCAATAAGTTTTATATATTTTATATATTTTTTTATATTTTTTTATATATGTTTTATATAGTCTGTGGGATTCATTAACTGTTCAAGATTAACTGTATCTAATGGAGCAATTTTGATAATCCATGTGTCATAGGCGTTGGTATTTAATACCGTTGGATTATCATCAATGGCGGCTGAATTAAATGCTAAAACTGTACCATCAATTGGCATGTGTACATCGCTGGCTGCCTTTACACTCTCAACAACCGCACATACATCGCCTGCTTTTAGCGATTGCCCTATTTTGGCATCACCACAAAAAACAATATCGCCTAACATTGCTTGTCCAGCATTACTAATACCAATAGCGTAGTTACCATCGGGTAATAGTTGTAACCACTCGTGGCTAGTAGTATGGAGACGATCAGCAGGAATAATTGAGTGTGTCATAGTTATCCGTATTTTTAATAAAAAAAGCAAGCTATTATTAAGCTTGCTTTTTAAAACTACTGGTGGCGCTTCCCTGATTTGAACAGGGGACCTTCGGATTATGATTCCGCTGCTCTAACCAACTGAGCTAAAGCGCCATATTCTGTAAAATACAATTATTACATAGCTTAGAGAATTTTACAACTTTAATAAAAACTATAAAGCGATTATGAATAATAAAAACAACAAATACAACCAAAAACAATACAAACAATACAAACAATACAAACAATGCAAATAATGCAAATAATAAAAATAATACGAATAAAATATTAAATAATTTAGTTAAACTGTATTAGTTATAGCCATATTATACATTAACGGCGTGTGCGTAAAGCATGTGCAAGCGTTGGTAAATCAACGTATTCCAGCTCTATGCCAATGGGCACACCTTTAGACAAACGCGTCACTGTTTTTCCAAGTGGTTTAATGTGTTTAGCAATAATATAAGCTGTCGCCTCACCATCAGCAGAAAAACGATTAGCCAAAATGACTTCTTTGACTTGTGGTTGACTGGCTCTAGCCAACAGTTTTCTAAGTGCGATATTCGCTACGCCCATACCATCTAGCGGCGATAAACGCCCCATCAAGACAAAATACAAGCCTTTATAACCCAAAGATTGTTCAATAGCATACTGGTCCGCAATACTATCAACGACACACAGCAACGTTACATCTCGTTCAGAATCAGCACAGGTTGTACAGACAGGGTACTCATCTATTGATTCAGTAAAACTATTGCAACGGCAACAGTTATGCAAACTATTTAGGGCATCTAACAGACTATTTGCTAAAACTTGTGCGGCAGGACGGTCGTGCTGCAACACATGACTAGCTAATCGCATAGCAGTTTTAGGCCCAATCGTTGGTAAAGCTTGTAATGCCTGAACCAAGGCATCAAAAACACGTGTTGTTTTCAAAAGATTTACGCTAATTTAAATAAGCCTCTTATAAAAATAAGCTTCTATTATTTATACAATTACATCAAAACATTTTTAGACCTGGTGGCATTGGAAAACCTGCTGTAATCGCTGACATTTTTTCACTTGAAGTTGCCTCGGCTTTACGCACGGCATCATTCATAGCCGCTGCAACTAAATCCTCTAACATATCTTTATCTTCGGTTAATAAACTAGCGTCAATATGGACACGGCGTACTTCATTGCGACACGTTAAAGTAATTTTTACCAAACCTGAACCTGCTTCACCTATGACCTCTACCTTGCCCAAATCATCTTGAGCTTTTTTCATATTGTTTTGCATTTGTTGGGCTTGTTTCATTAAGCCACCCATATTAGATTTATTAAACATACATTTCCTAAGGTTTCCTAAATTAAAAACAAATTTAATTGTCTATTATTTACTATAAATAATATTTTATCTTATTATATTTAAATGAATATTATTATTAATATATTAATATATTAATAATAATATTATGCATATTTAAAATATTTTGTTATCAAAAATAAAACTACACCTTTTAATGACTTTCTCAACATCAACCGTTTATGCTGCTCAACCGACTGGTACATCACAACAATTATTTTTATTAGTACAACCTTATGCTACGTATGACACCAATATAGTAGCAATGGCTCAAGCATTAAGTCAGCACTTTACAACCGCTAGTGTTGTGATTATCAATTTGTTTCAAGTCAGCCCACATACTGAAAGCGAACATAAATGCTTATCGCAAGCGTGTTTCACTGAAGCACATATATCAGATTATGTCGCTATAACACTGACTGATTTAATGGATACTGTAAAATATTGGCAAGAAAAAACGGCTATTACGCCTGTCGCAACCGCTTTATTAGGCTTTTCTTATAGTGGGGCAACCTGTCTTGAAGCAGCCAAGCAATTGCCTTTAATCGCAGGCCGCGTTATTGCACATTCAAGCCCATCAGTTACAATAACTATACCAAGCACTGTAGAGAGAATTTACGCTAAAGAAACCACAATACACTTGGTTCATGGGAAAAAAGACTTAATCGTACCTCACCAACATAGTATCAATACGGCTAATTGGCTTAATGATTTAAATATGGACTTTACTGCTGATATTTTGCCAGATATGTCTCATGCGTTTAATGAACAATCTATTAGCATTATTTTGCAGCGTTTAAGTAGTTATATTCCAAAACGCTTATGGAACGAAGCTATGCGTGCTGCATAAACACCTAAAAACAACCACACAATATTATGAACGTACAAATAAAAATATTAAATAGTAAACTAACACTAGACCAGTTAAATTATGCCACCACAGGCAGTGCAGGGTTAGACTTACGGGCTATATTAGACACCCCACTGTCTATTCCCGCTGATAAAACAGTCCTCATTAGCACGGGTATAAGTATTTATTTACAAGACCCTAATTATGCGGCGATGATTTTACCGCGTTCAGGTTTAGGCGTTAAACACGGTATTGTATTAGGCAATTTAGTCGGCTTAATTGACAGCGATTATCAAGGTGAGTTAAAAGTTGCCTTGTGGAACCGTAGCAACCAAGTGTATGTATTACAACCTTTTGAACGTATGGCACAGTTAATTATTGTGCCTGTAGTACACGCACAATTTAAAATCGTTGATGCGTTTGATGCCACACAACGCGGTACTGGCGGATTTGGTAGCACTGGAATTGTTTAATTTAAATCGTTTAATTTAAGTTGCTTAACTGCCTGCTACCGCCATTTTTTCCAATAAAATTGACCCCGTTGTCTTAGTACCACGGGTGATAGTATCTGCACCAACTGCAAGTATATTTAAAAACATATCGCGTAAATTGCCTGCAATAGTAATCTCCTCTACGGCGTGAATAATCAAACCATTCTCTACCCAATAACCCGATGCACCGCGTGAGTAATCACCCGTTACATAATTGATACCCTGCCCCAGTAATTCTGTAACAAAAAGTCCCGTGCCTAATTTACGTAACATCACTACTAAATCGTCACTCATTACGGTATCTTTGTGTTGAAGCACTAAATTGTGTGACCCGCCCGCATGGCCGGTTGATTGCATACCTAATTTACGTGCAGTATACGTGCTTAAAAAATAAGTCTGTAAAATTCCAGAATCTACGATAGTACGCTGTACTGTGGGTGTGCCTTCATCATCATAATAAGCACTGCCAACACCACCCATAATATGAGGATTTTCATAAATACTAATAGCAGTATTCATAACACACTGACCTAAACAGTCTTTTAAAAAAGTACTATCACGGTACAAAGCCCCACCACTAGCTGCCTGCACTAAGCTACCTAATAACCCACACGCTAATGGGGCTTCAAATAAAACAGGATACACACCTGTCGGTATTTTGCATGCCCCTAAACGAGACAAAGTGCGTTGGGCTGCATAGCGTCCAATAGCCATCGGGTCAGCTAAATGAGTAGCATTACGCTCACTGCTATACCAATAATCTCGTTGTAACGCCCCTTTATAGGAGGCAATTGGGGTAACAGACAAGCTATGCCGCGAATAAGCATAACCATTTTCAAACCCCAAGTCAGTACCATATTGGGTCGCTTGATAGAACTGCCCGTGACTTACCGAAACACTAGCCCCGTCACTATTTTTAATACTTTTATGGGTATCAAAAGCAGCTTTTTCAGCTTGTAATGCTAATTGCGTTGCTTGTGCAGTGCTAATATCCCACGGATGATATAAAGACAAATCAGGGGCAATACCTTGATATAAACCATTTAAATCAGATAATCCAGAACAATCATCAATCGCGGTATAGCGTGCAATGTCGTATGCTGCTTGTACAGTGGCTTGCAATGATTGGCTTGAAAAATCAGCTGTGCTGGCACTACCGCTTGAAAAATGACTCGGTGTACCCAAAAATATAGTCACGCCTAAAGATTTATCGCGGCTATATTCTACTGATTCTGCTTCGCTTTTACGTACCACAACCGATAAACCTTGTGATTCACTGACTTGCACCGCCGTTTGAGCCGCACCTAATATCCTTGCAATGGCTAACATTTCGTGGCTTACCTCACGCAAAGCCTGTTGTGAAAATACAAATGGATTAAACATAGTAGATTGTTTAGATTGTTTAGATTTATTAGGCAATGTCTTCATAATGTAACTTAATTAGTTTAATATTCTATGTAGTGTGTAATAGATAGCAACGTATCCCATACAGACCGCGTTATTTGTCTTTTTATATCTATTTAGATCGCTATGATACTGTTTTAACACAACTATAATACTCTGGTTTACTTTTATGGCACATATTTTTATTACTACTGAAGCTGAACTTAACCCTGGTTTTAACCCTGACAAACCCAGCAAGTCCTTACTAAAACGTCAAATGGACGATTTACAAACCTTGGGTGGACGCTTAATTAGCCTGTCTAAAGAAAAATTAATGCAGCTTAGTCTACCCGAACGCTTGTTTGACGCGGTGATTGATGCTAAACGAATTACGGCTAATGGTGCAACTGCACGTCAATTGCAGTTTATTGGTAAACAAATGCGTAATTTAGATGAATCTCACGTAGCACTTATTAAAGAAAAGTTTTTAGCTTGGGACGGGTTGTCAAAAAGTGAAACCAATAAGCTACATCTAATTGAGTACTGGCGTGATGCGTTATTAGACAAAGACACTGCCTTACAAGATTATTTACAAACAGTACCCACCACGTCGCCAGACC